>NZ_JAERLW010000006.1:0-332206 GCF_018256215.1 Gluconobacter sp. Dm-73
GTCTTGTGTGGACCATACGCTTTCGGAGCATCCTTCCACTGAAGGCCGTTGCGGAGGACATAAACGATCCCGCTCAGTTCAATAAATTAATAGGTCCTGAGCCTAGGACCTCTGATGAAACTCAATGGGGTCCGACCAGTGCACATCCGTCGTCACAAAATCACAAGCGCCAGCCGTCATTCCCTTGGTGTTGCAGCCAATATTGCTCACATGATTTCCAGAAGAAACAGACGGAATACAGGATGATTCCATCCATGTCCGACAAGGGAAACTGCTTCGAGAATACAGCTGTGGAGACCTTCTTCAAGAGCCTGAAGGCCGAAATGCTCTGGCGGCAGGCAACTGCCGCCATCTTCCAGTACGTCAACGGCTTCTATAATCCGCGACGACGCTATTCATATCTCGGCAGCATCAGCCCACTCGTTTCGAGGCTAAAGCCGCCTAACAAGATCACATTCCGGCACAAAACCGTCACAAGTCCAAGAATACGCAGGTTACCAGACATTCACCCGTTTCTGCGCCATTATCTCACTAACTGTCTTGCTAAAGATTTCGAGTGAAATAATTGAATAACCCAGAATTTCTTCTGATTCGTCTCTGACTTGGGTCAGCATAACAAGGTCGATGTCACCACTCTCCCGCGTAAATCTGTATGGAGGATAAGGTAGACCGCGTTCTCTAAAAGACTTCAACCATTCGAGCATCGTACGCGTATCAGGCAGAAGCACATGGATATCGGCACCAATGACCTCTTTTTTGTCAAAACCAATTCGACGACAGAATGTCATACTGGCATCCCGGATGATATAGTCTCGATCTATAAAACAAATCGAAACTTCTTTCGAGTTATAGAGAGATGAGATTTGAAATGCCCTCTCTTCAATAGATAATCTTTGATATTCGTTTTCTGCATGTACCGCCGGATTGGAATTCGGGCTTCCAATCCTTTTTAATGGCTGAGGAGGACTGAACAGATACCCCTGCCCTTTCGTACACCCGATTTTCCGTAACAGATCTGCCTGCTCGACCGTCTCTATTCCTTCTGCGATCACGTCAATATCGAGACTGTTTGCCAAACCAACAATCGCAGATATTATTTTTCTATCCTCCTTACGACTGACACAGGAATGCACGAATTTCTGGTCAATTTTTACACCTGAAAATGGCAAAGAACTCAGGATCGTGAGACTTGAATAGCCGGTGCCGAAATCGTCCATGACGAAAGAAATTCCGGTTGTATTCAGCTTTGTCATAAATTCAGTACAAAGCGCGAGATCAGAAATAATCACGCTTTCAGTAATTTCGATTTTGATGCGCTCGTGCGGGAACTCATAGAGGCTGATGAGGGACAGGATGTCATCAAGAATACAGGCGTCCGATATCTGCGATGGTGAAAGATTAAACGAGAAAAACAGGTTAGGACCAAATTTAAGTTGGTGACGGAAAGTATATTCCAAAAGAAAAATAAGGAGTCCATCAAGGAGTTTTTTATCTTCGAACCAATAGATACTTTCCTTGGTATCGAGAAGTTTTCCACAATCAAAAAACCTACTCAAAACTTCATAACCAATGATTTGATCAGATTTCATTGATACAATTGGTTGGAAATAAGGCAACACGGAAATCGTCGTTTCACCAATTTTGAAATGCCGGTTCATTGTCTATCCCTTTTCAGGGTTAATACGGTGCAAAACGTTCCGATATCGTTAACGTCTTGTACTTTCTGGGTCACGGTAACAAAAGACCTATTGGTCTGGCGCAAGATCTGAATCATTTTCTGGCTGTGGGATAACGGGTAGAGAAAACAGTCATGAAAGTGACAGTGTCCGCTTCAATCCCGTTGATCCCGGCCTGAGTTTCCCGCTTCCTAAACGAGCGTTCACCGTGTCACAATGTGCAAATTTGGTGCATATGGGAATTGGCAAGTGATAGCTTAGTCGCTCGCCCCGAGTTATTCAACAATCTCAGCGCGATAAGCATCCGACATTACCTTGACATAGCACGTGAACCTCACTGCTTTATGCATGATTCACTGCCTCGTCGGTCGCCTGAGACGGACGAGTTCGCGCCGGATGACTTGGAGAACCGTGTCGCGCAGCCAGCGATGAACGCCATCTGAGTCTACGCGCGGATGCCAAGCCTGAAAAGACGTGACGGGAGGAAGATCGAACGGGAAGTCGAAAGCCTCAAGCTGGATCTGCGAAAGTGGAAGACGGTCGATCACGATATCGGGCAACGGAAGGATCATGTCCGTCTCCCGCATGGTCTCGATCATGGAATGGTAAGTCGGCACGACCATGGCGATGGGTCGGGTCAGGCCGTAATGTTCTTGAAGAACAGTATCTATCGGGCCGTAAAGGCGACCTTTTCGCGATACGCTGATGTGATCATATTCCACCAGCGTTTGTGGTGTAATGCCTTGCGCGAAAATGGGGTGCCCTTCGCGCACCATGGCACGAAACGACGTCAGGAAGAGGGTCTGACGCATGATTTCAGGGCGCAGATCGTCCGTAGCACCAACATAAAGATCAATCTGGCTGTTGCGCAGAGCCTCACTGGCGGGCTCCTCCGTTTCGGGAGCGAACACAACGCTGCAATTTGGACATTCCTGCTTGAGAGCCATCAGAATGACATGCCCGAACGCACTGACGACAAGGTCATTGGCGCGGATCGTAAAGCGCGGCGAGAGATGGCGCAGATTGAGCGTTTCGCTGTCATTCACCAGTGCATCGGCCTCGCGCACGATGTTCTGGACCCGGTCACGAATGCGGCTGGCGAAGGCTGTGGCCATCATCCGGCGCCCGGAAAGAACCAGAATAGGATCTCCAAATACGGTGCGTAGCGTTGCGAGATGGCGGCTCATGGCGGCATCGCTCACCTTCAGCCGGCGCGCTGCCTGCGAGACGCTTTCTTCCTCCACAAGAACCTGAAGATAGCGCAGCAGGTCGAGATCATAGCGTCTGTGACTGTCAGTTCGTTTGGCCATCGCTCTCTTCGTTTCCTAAGGCTTTCCAGTATATTTTCGTGCTTTCAGCCTGAAATGGAAGGGTTTTTGATAACCCTTCCGGAAAATGGAAACGTCACCTGCTGCAAACGTGGGTTTTCGGACCTGTCCGCTCTGGATAATGGCTGAGGGGCAACGAAAGAGACCCCACAATGCAACCAGCAGCCTCGCCCTTGGCGGGTGCGCCGCCCGCGCAGCCGTCTTACATTCCACCTTTTGGCACGCGGACCATTATCGGCTGCCTTGGGATGCTGCTGGCCGTGCATGTCGCCGGGTTCAACGAACACATCACCGAAATCGGTCTCGCCGATATCCGAGGCGCGATGCATATCGGGCATGATGAGGGAACGTGGTTCACCTCGATCTATGAGGCCTTCAACATTGCCGCCATGGCTTTCACGCCCTGGTTCTACATGACGTTCTCGATCTATCGGTTTTCGATCTTCATGACGGCCGTGCTCGCCATGCTGTCGATCCCTCTGCCCTTCATGCCGGACATGACCTCGCTGTGCTTTCTTCGTGCGGCACAGGGGCTGAGTGCGGGGTGTCTGCCACCCGTCCTGATGACGGTCATGCTGAAATATCTGCCGCCGCCCATCAAGGTGTTCGGCATTGGCGGTTATGCGATGAGCGCCACCTTTGGCCCCAATCTGGGTGGGCCGCTTGAGGCAATGTGGTTCGAGCATGTGGGCTGGCGCTGGCTGTACTGGGAGGTCATTCCCTTCAGCATCATCGCCATTGCCATGATGGCCTACGGACTGCCACGTGATCCGGTGCATCTCGAACGTTTCAAAAAATTTAACTGGCGTGGCTTCTTCATTGGCGTGCCATCCATCCTGTGTGTGGTGACAGTGCTCTATCAGGGGGACCGGCTGGACTGGTTCCGTTCGCCGATCATCTCCCATCTGACATTCTGGGGCGGTGCGCTGTTCGTGGGGTTTCTGTTCCATGAATGGCACCATCACAGCCCGTTTTTTCGGCTTCAGTACTGGAAGAACCGCAATATCACGATGTCTCTGCTGACCCTTGTGGGTGTGCTCATCATCTGCGGTCTGATGATGGAAGTCCCGATGACATATCTGGAAGCCGTGCGGGGATACCGGCCCATTCAGACGGCTCCGGTCGCGCTGACAGTTGCCCTGCCCCAACTCATCATGCTGCCGCTGACGGCCGCGCTCTGCAATTCCGCGCGGGTGGACTGCCGATATGTGCTGGCATTCGGCATGTCGTGTCTGGCGTTGGCAGCGTTCCTCGGAACCTGGCTGACGCCGGACTGGGTGCGCGATAATTTCTATCTCCTGCAGGCACTACAGATCCTCGGTCAACCAATGGTTGTGATCCCGGTGCTGATGCTGGCCACCATGTCTCTGGGGCCAGCGGACGGACCGTTCATCTCGGGCATGGTCAACATGCTCAAGGGCATGGCCAATGCGTTTGCTGCCGCCATTTTTGAAATCCTGCTCCGCCGTCGGGAACAGTATCATTCCACCATGCTGCTGGACCGGGCGGGCAATAACGCCACGTCCCTGTCGGGCATGGGCGATCCGATCCATGCGGCGATCAGCAACAGCTCGCCTGACGGCGCTCATGTGGCGCGCAATACGCTTCAGATCTTCCATACCTATCTGCACGAGCAGTCGATAACGCTGGCACTGGTGGACATCTACTTCGTCGTGATGTGCCTCTGCATTGCTTATGTCGCGCTGACCGCCGTGCTGCCGAAACGCGTCTATCCACCCGGCAAAGGGCCTGCTCCGGCCATGCCTGCTGCTGCCCGCGAACCCGCTTCCTCCTCCCTTCCCGCCACCGCGCACTGACGGACCTGCCTCATATGATTTACGGAAAACCCCTTCTTCTGGCCGGATGTGCGGTCGTCTTGCTGACGGGCCTCGCCTGGACGGCGGATCGTTTCTTTGTGGGCGATGGTATCCGTCAGGAAACCAACGATGCCTATGTCACGGCCGATTTCACGACCGTAGCGCCGAAAGTCTCGGGCCGCATCGATCGAGTGCTGGCCGAAGACAACGAATATGTCCATGCCGGGGAAGAACTTGCCCATATCGAGGACGACGATTACCGCGCGGCTTTGGATACCGCGCGTGGCGACACGGCTGCGGCTCAGGGCGATGTGAACAATCTTCAGGCCCTGCTGGAGCGTCAGGGCTCCATCGTCGATGCGGCGAAATATACCGTGCAGTCCGACGAGGCCGCGCTAGTCTTTGCGCGGCAGAATGCAGCCCGGTATCGCAATCTGTCCGCAGGGGGCGCGAGCACGATCGAACAGCAACAGGGCGCGGAAGCCCGGCAGCTTGAAGCGGTTGCGGCCCTTGCCCGTGACAAAGCCGGAACCAGTACGGCTGAACAGCAGGTCGCGGTACTGAAGGCGCAGCTTGAAAAGGCGCAGGGTGCGCTTCTGAAGGCGAAAAGTGCCGAACATCAGGCCGAACTGAACCTGTCCTACTGCACCATTCCCGCGCCGGTGGACGGCGTGGTGGGAGAGCGCGGCGTACGTGTCGGTGCCTATGTCCATCCGGGCACAGGGCTGCTGGCGGTCGTGCCGGTCCGCAAGGCCTATGTGCTGGCGAATTTTCAGGAAACCCAGCTTACGAACGTCCAGACCGGCCAGAGTGCGACGGTCTGGGTCGATACGTTTCCCGGTCATCCACTCAAGGCCCATGTGGACAGTCTGGCCCCGGCCACAGGTGTGGCTTTCGCTGCGATCCAGCCCGATAACGCGACCGGAAACTTCACGAAAGTGGTCCAGCGCGTCCCGGTCAAGCTGACCTTCGATCCCGGCCAACCTCTGGCGGAGAAGGTTCGTGTCGGTATGTCGGTCGAAGCACGAATCGACACGTCTTCGACGCCTGAGGGCACCCATTCCCATGACGCACGGTATCTCTGGAAATGAGAGCTTCCATGTCCACCCTCTCACGCTGCTTCCTCCTGGGGCTCACCGCGCTGTCTGCCTGTACGGTCGGACCAGACTATCATCGGCCCGACCCGCAGGCACCCGCGCACTGGCATCAGAGTCTAGCCCCCGCTGCCAGCCATCCGCAGGAAACATCCATTGTCGATGCACAATGGTGGCGGATCTATCATGACCCCACGCTGACGGCGCTGGAAGAAGATGTGGCGCGTAACAATCTCGATCTGCGTGAAGCCGCCCTGCATTTCACGGAAAGTCAGGCAGAACGCCGGATCGCCAGTGCGGCGCAGATGCCGCATATGGAAGGTGCTGCGTCCTATGCCCGTGAACGCGCCAGCACAAACGGTATTCTCGGCCTTCTGGGAACCATGCAACAGGCCGGGCCCGGCGAAATTGCCAGCGGCCAGCAGGGTTTTGGACCGGCGGCTATGGATGGCGCGAAGGGCAACCCGTCTTTCAATCTGCCACAATACGGGCTGAGTGCGTCATGGGAGGTCGATTTCTGGGGGCATGTGCGTCGTCAGGTCGAGGCAGCTACCGCGGCCATGCATGAAACGGACGAGCTGCGCCGCGACGTGCTGGTCTCCCTCATGGCGGAAACCGCGCAGGATTATCTGAGCCTGCGCAATATCCAGACCCAGATTGGCATCACGCAGCAAAGCATCGCCATTGCCGAGCACAGTGTGAAACTGACGGAACTCCGCTTTACACAGGGCACGGCGACAAAACTCGATGTCGCCTATTCCCGCGGTCAGATGCATGGTTTTGAGGCGCGTCTTCCTGTTCTGAAAAGTCAGGAAGTGCACCTCGTGAATGCCCTGAGCTTCCTGACGGCACAGCAACCGGGCGCTTTGAAAAACACGCTCGGGTCTGTTCAAGCCATTCCGTCCGTTCCTGCTGACATTCCAGTCGGCCTACCCTCCGAACTGGCCGAGCGCCGTCCTGATGTGCGGGCGGCAGAAGACCATCTCCATGCCGCGACAGCGAGTATCGGTGTTGCCGTCGCAGATTTTTTCCCGCGCGTAACACTGTCTGGCAGTCTGGATATTCAGGCGTTGCAGTTCAGCGGATTGGGTTCATGGGCGTCGCGCCAGTACGGGTTCGGTCCGACCATGACGCTTCCCTTGTTCGAAGGGGGCCGTCTGACGGGACAATTGCATCTGCGCCGCGCCCAGCAGAAAGAGGCGGCGATTGCGTTGCAGCGCACACTTCTGAAAGCATGGGAAGACGTCGATGATTCCATGGCGGA
Organism: Gluconobacter sp. Dm-73; assembly: GCF_018256215.1. Lineage (NCBI taxonomy): Bacteria > Pseudomonadati > Pseudomonadota > Alphaproteobacteria > Acetobacterales > Acetobacteraceae > Gluconobacter > Gluconobacter sp. Dm-73. The sequence goes on from NZ_JAERLW010000006.1 coordinate 7,180, forward strand.
TCTGAGTGCCGCGCAGGAGCATCGAAACAGACTGGAAGAGACTGTCTCGGAAAACGAGACCGCCGTCCATATCGCGCAGCTTCAGTATAGTCAGGGAGCAGGAGACTTCCTCAATGTCCTGACCACGCAGAACGCCCTTCTGGCCAGCCGGAGCGCTCTGGCTGAATCAAGCGCAAATGCCTCAATCTCCGTCGCTCGTCTGTACCGCTCTCTTGGAGGAGGCTGGGAGAATGGAGACCCTTCACATAAACGTGGCGCGCCATGACACGCGAACAGGTCCAGAATTACAGCCCATTGAAATGGCAGGTGACGTGGGATGTATATCGGGATTGATCTGGGGACGTCAGGAGTCAAGGTGGTTCTGGTGGACGGAGCGCAGCATGTGCTGGCTTCGGAAACGGTGGCACTGAAGGTCTCGCGTCCCCACGAAGGATGGAGCGAGCAAAACCCGGATGACTGGCTCGCGGCCACGCTTGCAGCGATCGACGCGCTGGCAAAGGCCTATCCGTCCGAAGTCTCGCAGGTTACGGGCATCGGGCTATCGGGGCAGCAGCATGGCGCGGTCCTGCTCGATGGCGGCGGTAAGGTGCTTCGTCCCTGCATATTGTGGAACGATACGCGGGCCGAGGCCGAGTGCGCGATATTTGAGCATCGTTTCCCTGAGAGCCGCGCGGTAACCGGCAACATCGCCATGCCGGGCTTCACCGCACCGAAGCTGATCTGGGTCGCAGAACATGAAAAGGACATTTTCGCGAAGACGCGTCTCGTGCTTCTGCCCAAAGCATGGCTTCGTTTTGCCATGACGGGCGAGGCGATCGAAGACATGTCCGACGCATCGGGCACGTTATGGCTTGATGTCGGACAGCGCCGCTGGTCGGAAGAAGCGCTGTCTGCAACAGGGCTTTCTCTCTCCCACATGCCGGAGTTAAGAGAGGGAAGCGAGGCCGCTGGCGTTCTCAAACCCGATCTCGTGCAGCGTTGGGACATGCGCAAAGCGCCAGTCTTTGCCGGAAGTGCGGGAGACAATGCAGCCGGTGCAGTCGGGTTGGGTGCGACAAAGCCGGGGGATGCCTTTCTCTCGCTTGGCACTTCCGGAGTAGTCTGGGTGACGACAGATTCCTATCGCGGCGGTGCCCGGGACGCTATTCATGCGTTCTGTCATGCGGTGCCGGGAGTATGGCACCAGATGGGCGTAACGCTCTCGGCTGCGGCGTCACTGGCATGGTGGTCACGCGTCACGGGAATGAAAGAAGCAGAGCTTCTGGCCGAATTGCCTGTGTCACCCGAAGCCCCTTCTCCCGTCCTGTTTGCACCCTATCTTTCAGGTGAACGTACACCTCACAATGACGGAGCGGTACGGGGTGGCTTTGCTCTCCTTTCGCAGGATACGACACGCGCGCAAATGACTCAGGCTGTGCTTGAAGGAGTTGCGTTTTCGTTTCGCGATGCATTGGAGGGGTTAAGGGCGTCCGGATCTGAAGTTAAGGAGGCTGCGGTCATCGGCGGCGGGTCGCGTAGTGCACTGTGGGTAGCGATCCTCGCATCAGTGCTGGGAATTCCGCTGCATCGTTTGGCCAATGGCGAAACAGGCGGAGCATTTGGAGCCGCGCGACTGGCACGTCTCGCGGTCACAGGCGAGGACGTGGAAACCGTGTGTCTGTCGCCTGAGCGCGCGGAGACGATCATCCCCAATGAAGCGCTGCGTCATGCGTATGAGACTACCTATGCGGGCTATCGCACGCTTTATCCCGGCCTTGCGGCCGTGAAAACAGTGCTCGCGAAAAAAGAGAATGCGTGAAAAATCGTTGTATTCTTGTCTAGTTACCAAGAATAACAACGAAGGCAGTTAGAAAAAAACGCCTGATTACCAATGTTTCTGAACGAATAGAAATCGCAGGGACCACATTCCGGTTCCTGCGAACTCGCACCAATTCTGAACGCGCTCGAGAAGCGCTTGCATACTGTGCAAAGACATCTCTCGTAATCAAAAAATCACCTGTCTCGGCGCCAGGTACTGACGACCTGGTGGTCGCAGGCGTTCGGCTTCGTCCCGATTTGAAAAGATATATTTTGGTATAATTTGTAATAAATGCGTTTCTTTTCATTTCAAAATCACGCTGCTATCGATGTGCAAATGATAATGATTATCATGTGAATTTCCGATTGGGACCTGCTGACGTGAACCTGCGCCCTGTAACGCGTTACGCCATAACCAGCCTTCTGGCCTCCACATTCCTGGCTACCGTGGCTCCCGCCGCGGTACAGGCCGAAGACATGCAAGAGAAACCTGCCGTTCTCGAAAAATCCGAGAAACGTGTCGATTCCAAAAAGAAAAAAGCGTCATTGAAGACGCATTCAGGAAAAGATCAGGATGCGGGGCCACCGGCAGCGCGTGACAAAACTGCTCCCACAGCTGAAAATATCGTCGTCCGTTCCCAGAGATGGGATCGTGGAAGCTATACCGCCCCTTCCACCAGCGCATCCACGGGACTTTCTCTCAGTCTTCGCGAAACGCCCCAGACCGTAACGGTCATGACACGACAGGTCATGGACGATCAGCAGATCAACAGCCTGGATGACGTCCTGAACACCACACCTGGTGTCACATCCTACGCCAACGATAATGCCGGTCGTACGACTTATCGTGCGCGTGGTTTCAACATCACCAACTACAAGATCGATGGCATGCAGATTGATGCCACTACAAGCTTCGGTGGTGTTGGGTCATCCATGAATATGGACCTGTATGAGAATGTCCAGATCGTCCGTGGGGCCAATGGTCTTCTGGGCGGGACAGGTGATCCGTCCGCAACCATTTATTTGCAGCGCAAAACGCCAACCAAAGAATTCTCAGCGAATGGCCTGCTTCGACTGGGCAACTGGAATGAGCATCGTGTCATGGCGGATATTAACACTCCGCTGAATCATTCCGGCACGATCCGCAGCAGATATGTCTTCACATGGGATGACACGGATACATTCCGTGTCCGGGAGCACGTCAATCGTTTGGGCGCGCTTGCCAATTTCGCTGCGGACCTCTCCGTGCGGGATACACTGAGTTTTGGCTTCCAGTATGAACGAACCCGTAATGACGGCGCCTCATGGGGAACCAACGTTCCGATCTGGTATGCTGACGGTACACGCACGCACCTGCCCCGCAGCACCAACCCAGCCGCAGACTGGAGCCAGGCTACCCGCGACCAGTACACGGCTTTCATCAACTACGACCATGATTTTTCAGCAGGCTGGCACCTCAAGGTCGGCTATATGCGGACGCAGGGCAGTTCCTACAGCAATCTGGGCGTTGCCAAAATCAACAATGCCGCCAAAAATGTCGGGGGCTATGCCGGTTTCTGGAATCAGGATGGCACAGGTGGCTACCTCAACGCGCTTCACGCAGAATATGCCGATGCGCGTGATAATGCGGATGTTCATATCTCGGGCCCGATCCATTTTCTTGGACACGAGCATCAGATCGTTTTCGGTTTCAACGGGTATAATGACGAGCTGACACAATACACATTCAGCAAAGCGCTTGGAAATTGCAGCATTGCGGGTGTTACGCCCTATTCGGGCTGCCAGTATCGTGCGGCAGGGCTGCCCATTGCCAACTGGCAGACCTGGGATGGTTCGTATCCGGATTTTATGACGCATCGAACAAAAGCACGCGAAGTCGATGTGACGCGCAATTACGGGGCCTACACATCAGGCCGCTTCATTCTTGCCAAAGGTCTTTCGCTGATCCTTGGCGGCCGGGTAAGTACTTACGAAGCTTATAGTGGTACATATAATGTGCAGAACCAGTATTCGGGCGCGACAGGAACAGGACGCCAGAATGCCGTTCTGACGCCTTATGCAGGCATGGTGTATGATTTTACAAAGACGATGTCCGTTTATGGCAGTTACACCAATATCTTCACCCCCCAATCCAATCTGAGAGATGCCAACAATCAGCCTCTCAGCCCTGTGATGGGGAAAAGTTATGAAACGGGTTTGAAGGGGTCGTTCTTCAAACAACGCCTGAATACCTCTCTTGCTTTTTATCTTAACAGACAGAGCAATGTGGCGGAGGCGACGGGTGCCACCAACACAACGACGGGCGAGTCCATTTACCGATCCGTCAATGGCGTCAAAACCGAAGGCATTGATCTTGACGCTTCAGGCGAGCTTCTGCCGGGCTGGAATGTCTTCTTCGGCTATAGCTATCTTTACGAAAAAGGTCTGAGCTATCGGCAGGACCCACATCATCTCGTGCGCCTGACCACAAGCTATACATTTCCTGGTGTGCTGCATCGTCTGACCATAGGAGGCGGCATTTCCAGCCAGACGAGCACAGAATGGACCACCAATCCTGGCCGTCCGCTCGGCAACGGGAAATATGACAGTTCCAACCTGCGTGTGGGTGGTTACACGCTCATCAATCTTATGGCGCGCTACCGTTTGGCCAAGTGGATCGACGTTGCTGGCAACATCACCAATCTGACGGACAAGACCTATGTCAGACAGGCCGGATTTTATGACGGGATGATCTTCGGAGAGCCCAGAACCTTCAGTTTCACAATCCGCGGTCATTATTAAAAATAGAACAGGATCTGTTTGTAAAACCGCAAATCTACATTTTTGCTGATGGGACTGGCCTTCAAGGAAGAAGGTCCAGCCTACCTTCTCACTCCAGATCAGAGGACGGGTAGAGCCTGCGGGCAACCCGTTCCATCGTCAGTCCCTGCACGATAATGGTAAATACGACGACCCCGTAACAGACTGGCAGCAGCAGATCGCGCAAGTCTCCGGGCGGGAGCCCAAGCGCCAGCGAAACCGAAATGCCGCCACGCAGACCGCCCCAGGTCAGGATCCCAAGAACACGGCCCCGCTCCCATTGCCTGAGGTGAACCGGAAGCGTTGAAAGCAGCACACTCAAAGCCCGCACGGCAATGGACAGCGGGATTATGGCAAGTGTCGCCAGTATCGCAAAGACATTCGGCGTAATTTCGAGAATTTCGAAGCCGATGAGCATGAACAGAAGGACGTTCAGAACCTCGTCAATAAGTGTCCATGCGACGTCGAGTTCCTTTCGGGATGCCTCATCGAAAACGGAATGGCTATAGCTTGTTCCGAAACATAGCCCGGCTACGACGACGGCAATCGCCCCCGACATGCCAAGCTGGTTGGCAATACTGAAGGCTCCAGTCGCCAGAGCCAATGACGTCAACAGGTCAATGTGCGGGTCGCGCTGTCCTTTAAGCACACGGAGTGCAACCCATCCGGTCAGCGCGCCCAGCAGGCCGCCACCAATCGCCTCGCGGCAAAAACTCAGAGCGATCTCGGAGGCAGTCACGCCCAGACTGTCTCCAGTCGCCAGCCCGATCGTGACACCGAAAATCACTACGCCCACACCGTCATTGAACAGGCTCTCGCCAGCGAAAACGGCCTGAAGGGGGCCGGGTAGTCCGAGACGTTTCAGCATGCCGACGACCGAAACCGGATCGGTTGGCGCGAGAATGGCCCCAAGGACGATACACCACGCAAAAGGAATGGCATGACCCAACAGAGGGAAGACACACCACGCCGCGATCGCCAGAAAGGCAACCGCCAGAACGGTGCCGAGAACAGAGAGGGTAGCCACGGAGGCAAGCTTTGCGCGGAGATGCCCGACATTTACCTGCATTGCCCCGGCAAACAGAAGGAGGCACAATACGCCATTCAGAAGAGCCGTCGGAAGATTGATGGCGCCCAACACGGATCGTGGAAGAGCCTGAAGGTCATAAGCCGGAATCAACGGATTCAGGATCATGATCAGCAGAGACGCCAGCAATGAAAAGACCAGCACGCCAATCGTCACAGGAACACGAAGCGTGTGATGATTGAGAATACTGAACGCTGCCGAGAGAGTCAGCAGCAGGGCGAAGAGGCTGATGGTGTCCATATCCTCATCGCTGGCTTCTCCCGCTTCCTGCGTCAAGAAAAACCGGAAGGGTCTGCTTTGCGAAACCGGTCATGGCTATTTTTGACAATTAGGGAGAGCAGGTCAGCAGACAGGTGACAATCGCTTTCACGCTGGCCACAACGCAGGCTCAGATAAAACGCGGCGAACCGCCGTTGGCATAAATACCTTATCTTCCTACTGAAACGGCACACCCGTCCAAATCGCATTCTTAGTCCCCATGCCCGAGGCGGTGGCCAGATGGAAATCCGTGGAACCGGGCTTGCCAGACGATCAGGAACCCAGCAACCGCAAGCCCCATTACAGCCCAGGGAAACGATACAGCTCCCCAGGTCTCAAGCAACACACCGCCCAGAATTCCACCTCCCGCTATGGCGCTATTCCAGGCGACGACATTCATCGACAATGCGACGTCCGCCCCCTCGCCAGCCGCATCGGCCAGTGCTGTCTGAAGCAACGTTGCAGCACCGCCGAATGTCAGGCCCCATATCGCGACCCCCATTATGATCACTACTGGCGACGCTGATCCGACTGCAAAAATAACCGCAACAACGGCGAATATTGCCAGACTGACCAGAACGGAAAGCCGCAGGGCGTGATCGACCGTGCGACTGGTCAGCCAGATGCCAGCCAACGCAGCAATACCAAAGAGCAGAAGAATACCATCTGCGTGCGGCGCCAACCCGGCAGGTGTGATGAACGGCACGATATAGGTGTAGAGCACATTATGCGCGAGCATCCAGGTTATCACAACGCCCAGCACAGACCGTACGCCCGGAGTTCGCAGAACATGCCCGAACGGCTGACGTTCGTGGTGCGCAAGCCCCGGAAAATCAGGAACGCTCGTCAGAACCCAGAGGATCAACAGCAGAGTTGATCCTGACATGATCGCGAAGGCCAGTCTCCAGCCCACAGCAGCGCCCAGCCATGTTCCAGCCGGAACACCCAGAGAAAGTGCGATCGGTGTGCCTACCATGGCAATGGCCAGAGCGCGCCCCTGCTGAGAGCGCGTCACCATCTTGCGCGCATAACCCGCCAGCAGGGCCCAGGCGAGCCCTGCCGCTGCACCCGCGCCATAGCGGGCAACAAGGGTCACTCCATAATGCTTTGAAAATGCCGTAACGGAATTAAAGACTACAAAACCAATGATCGCCAGCAGAAGAACCCGTCTCCGCCGCCATCGCTGGGTAGCAAGTGTCAGCGGGATCGCAGCGCTCAGGGAACCCAAAGCATAGGCCGTCACCATCTGTCCTGCCAGCGCCGGGGAAATATGCAGGTCAGCTCCAATCTGGGGCAACAGCCCCGCAGGGAGAGTTTCGGTCATGATGCAGATAAAGCCAGTCATCGCCAGTGCGAGCAAACCGGCTACGGGCAGTCCGCCATTGAGCTCCTTGCGGGAAGCTGTCGTATCGAGGGTCATATGGCTCTCATATATGGATCGTTCGATCTATATATGAGAGGTGCAAAATCTTGGCAATTATTTCTGGATCACTTAATATAAAAGTCTTTCAGAAGGAGTGGCAGCATGGCGCGGACCGGGCGTCCTCGTGAGTTTGACAGGGACAAGGCGATTGATGCGGCCACCACACTTTTCTGGGCACAAGGATATGAACCAACGTCCCTGACGCAGCTCAAGACCTGCATGGGCAACATTTCGCCAGCAAGCTTCTACGCTGCGTTCGGCTCAAAGGAAGCCCTGTTCCACGAAGTCGTGCAGCATTATCTGGCGACCTACGGACAGGTCATGGCGCCCTTATGGGACGAGAGTCTGTCACCACGCGATGCGATTGAGCGGACGTTAAGCTGTTCAGCGGACATGCAGGCGGCTCGGACACATCCTTGCGGATGCCTGATCGTTTCAGGTGCCAGTAATTGCTCGCCCGAGAACCAGTCTGTTCAGGCTCTTCTTAGTGAACAGCGGCAACAGACGCGGGCTGGCCTCCGGGCGTGCGTAAAGCGCGCCGTAGCCAACGGCGAACTGCGGGATTGTCCCGTAACTGAGGCCCTGCCCAATATTCTCGCGACATTTTTCCACGGCATGACATGTGAAGCCCGGGATGGAGCAACATCAGAAGATCTGGATGCAGCAATCACCTCTCTCCTAATGTTGTGGGACGCCAATGCAGTGTCATCCGAAACAGAAATACGCTGACTGCCGGCATTCACGCTGGGCAGGCAGGCTCTGCATTCTTGCCATGAAAGGCGGCCTGATCCGGTAGGGTCTGAGTATCTGAAAACCGGCCGGATGACAGGAATATCCGCGTCAAAAGTCTTTGAAGTTGCGACTATCCGGACGCCACCCCGCTTCCGGAAAAGAAAGGTCACAGCACTCCGTCGGTCAACATCTCACCATCGGCGCCAATACGAAAATCTGCGCTGCCCTCCGTCACCAGCAGCCGGCTGTACTCACAGACACCTTCTCCGAGGCACGTCGTTACGCGCTTGATACGCATCAAAGCAGACTGCTCGGAAACACTGAGCCACTGAGCGACATCAGCCGAAGCCTTGGACAGGCCGATGGAAATATCTGCATGGGCAACCTGAAACTTGAAAATATCCCGAAGGATCGCTGTTGATGTCAGGGAAGCAGCAAGGTCAGGTGACACAAGAGGGGCAAGCCGGGCGGGATAAAAAACTTCTGTCACTCCCAAAGGTCCTTCTTCGGACCGATAACCACGACGAATGAACAATGTCTCGTCATCTGATGATAAAGCCAGAGCGACTTCTTCAGGAGGACGACGCATCTGGTAATCCAGCAACGCCATTTCTGGGCTCAAACCTTTTCCGGCCAGAATTTCAAAAAACGAATGAATCGTTTTCTGCCGCCCTGGCCGATGCAGGGCCCCTACGAATGTCCCACGTCCATGCTGCCGGACGACGACATCCCTTTCAGCGAGATAGGACAACGCCTGACGGATGGTAATGCGACTAACACCATACATCAGGCACAGTTCAGCCTCGGATGGGAGCCGCTCCATGAAACGGCTGTCCTTGCCAATCAACCCGGAAATATGATGCCCAACCTGAAGGTAAAGCGGCGTCGGGCCATTCGTATCGAGCGCTGACGAGAACATGGCGTTAGGCATAAAGAAAAAATTCCAGAAAACGTTTCACTTTTGGATTGAAGAGCACACCGAAACCCGGTACCAAGACGTCCTATAACAACCTAATACGTCTTTGCCGATTCAGTCACTGTTTTGTGCCAGCGTCGGGAGAGATTCGGGCCTTTCTGGCGTCTCCGCAGTGTTTGAGAGCTTCTTCCATGCGTGCTTCAACCTTCCTGAGTACCGCCGTTATCGGCAACATGTTCTGTATGGCAGCCTACGCTGCTCCTGTTGCGGATACAAAGCACGTCGGGGAGAAGCGCCACTCTTCCGCCACCGGCAAGAGCGTGAAGCCCTCCCCTTCCCGGCCAGAAGTCATCCGGGTGTCCGCAGAATCCGTGGCAGGCGGCCGCATGGCTCCCCAGAATGGCACGAAATCACGCAGCGAGATTACTCAGGCCTATATCGCCAAGCAGGCACCGACACCTAACGTCTTCAAGCTGCTCGGCAACCTTCCCGGCGCCAATGTCGCCAGTGCTGACCCCTTCGGGATGGTGAGTGGCAACATGACGATCCGTGGCATGAACAGCGATCAGATCGGCTTCACCGTCGAGGGTGCGCCTCTGAACGATATCGGTTCCTACATGGCTTTTCCAACCGAATGGGTGGATTCCGAGAACCTGCGTGAAGTGACGATGCAGCAGGGGTCCGCTAATCTGGACTCTCCCGTCATTGGGGCTTCAGGCGGAATTGTGTCGATGAACCTGCTTGATCCGTCTCACAAAATGGGCGCCACGATTGCAGGGTCTTTCGGGTCTTACAACACACATCGCGAATATGTTCGTCTTCAGAGCGGCGATATCGGTAACACCGGAATGCGGGCTTTCGTCGCATGGTCACATCTGGAAGAGCCGCATTTCCGTGGTGCTGGAGACGATCACAAGCAGCATATTGACGCCAAAATGGTCAAAGACTGGATGAACGGAAGCCGAAGCACCGTTGCACTGACCTTTGATGATTCCATGAAGGTGGCTTACCTGAACCCCTCCCTGTCTGCCTGGCAGGAATATGGTCGAGGCGCGAATTATAGCAGAGATTTTTCGCCGACAGACACCAAATACTGGAAACTGCACCAGAGCCCTTATCGCGTTCTGATCCTGAGCGCGCCGCAGAATATCGTCGTCAATGACAAACTCGGGTTTGATTTCACGCCGTATTTTTACTGGAATTCTGGCACGATCGCCTCGGCGTCCCTTATGTCTGAAAACGCCATCTATTCCGGGACACAAAAATACAGCATCGACCTGAACGGTAATGGTACGACCACCGATAAGGTGATGATGTATACACCGTTCGGTACACCTTACGTTTATCGCCCCGGTCTTGTCTCAAAGGTTCATTATACTATTGGCAAGCATACGCTGGTGTTTGGATACTGGTTCGACTGGTCCAGGCAGCGCATGGTCAATCCGTACAGCGCGATTGGAGAAAATGGCGGACCGGCAAATGTGTGGGGATATCTGGGAAACGTAAAACTGGCTGATGGCACACGCCTAGCAAGTTATGACAACCTGACCATCACGCGCGTCAATACTCTGTTCTTCGGTGACACATTCAACGCACTGCATAATCGTCTGCGAGTGGAAGCCGGAATCAAGGAGTCTATGGTAACTCGCATCGGGTACAACTACCTGCCTGGCGCACAATACCGCACCACCATGAATGCGGCCGTTGCGACGCCTAATCTGGGTGCACGTTATCGTATTGACAGTCATAGCCAGATCTTTGCAGACGTTGCGACCAATTTCCGCACACCAACGCTGAATGCGCTCTACAACACCTACAGCGCATCAACCGGAAAGGTGGCGACGCAGGCCAATACTGCCCAGAAAACTGAGTATTCGATCTCTGAAGAACTTGGTTACCGCTATCAGGGCGACATCCTGGACGGCTCCATCACATTCTTCAACTATAACTTCACGAACCGTCAGGTTTCTACACAGGTTACGATCAACAACGCGCAGATTACCCAGAACATCAATGCAGGCGGCCAGACATCGCGCGGCGTAGACATCGAGATTGGTCTGCGTCCGTGGCATCACCTGCGCCCTTACATCTCGGCAGAATATCTGCACGCAACGATCGATAACAACTACAAGGTTGGAGCAGACTATCTTCCAACGGCTGGTAAAACTGCTGTGCGCAGCCCGAATGTGCAGGCATCAGTCGGACTCGACTATGATGATGGAACATATTTCGCAGGATTTTCCGTCAAGTATGTCGGACGGCAGTTCTCAACTTTCATGAATGACCAGGCCATGCCAGGATATGTCAACGCGGATATGAACTTCGGTTATCGTGCACCGAAGATCTTCCACACACATCCCGAAATCAGGCTGAATCTTATGAATGTCGGCGATAACAAGTATCTCTCCGGTGTGGCTGGTGTCGCAGCGTCCTCACGCGCAGCACGAGGGATCTATGGCAGCACCATCGCATCCCAAGGGTCGCCAACATACTATGTTGCCGGAAGTTTCGCGGCTCTTGTCACAGCCAAAATTGACCTTTGATCGGATGTTTTACGCCCGTCTTGATCGTTTTTTCAACCTCACGGCCAGCGGAACAACCGCTGGCCGTGAGGTTATTGCTGGCCTGACAACCTTCGCCGCAATGGTCTACTGCGTTGCAGTCAATCCCATGATCATGGCGGAAGCCGGCATGGACCGCGCAAGCGTCCTGAGCGCCACATGCCTGATTGCAATTTTCAGCACGACTCTGATGGGGCTTCTGGCAAACCTTCCCCTTGGCGTCGCTCCGGCCATGGGATCGAATGTGGTCTTTGCGATCATTCTGGTCAAACAGATGGGCGTTCCCTGGCAGGCAGCTCTTGCATTGGTCTGCCTGACAGGGCTGATTTTCATGGTCATGAGCCTGACACGCATTCGCGAGCGCATTGCCCAGGAGATCCCTGATACACTCCGGATCGGTATTCAGGTTGCAGTCGGTCTGGTCATCATGTTCATCGGAATGCGTAATTCCGGCTTTGTTGTCCCTAATCCCTCTACATTTGTGTCCATGGGGCCCATTACCAATTCCAAAGTGCTCATGACACTGGCTGGCTTTATCCTCACACCACTTCTTGTCGCCAGACGGGTCCCAGGTGCCCTGATTATTTCAATTATTGCTCTAACCTTTGTCGGGCTTTTTCTTCCCGACGGCAAAGGTGGAAGCATCACGCCCTGGCCCACACATATCTTTGCGCTTCCCCGCATGCCCCATGAGACGGCTTTCCAGCTCGAACCACTCTATCTCGTGCATCACATCTTCTACGTCCTGCCGATGTTGTTCTTTTTCCTCTGCACTGAACTGTTCGGCACGCTCGCAAACCTGCTGGGCGTTGTAACCGCGACAGGAATGGTGTCGGAAAATGGTCGCATTCCTAGAGCCCGAGAAGCCTTCATAACAGATGCTGCCGGAAGTATTCTGGCCCCAGTATTGGGAACCTCAATTGTAACGGTCTATTCTGAATCCATCACGGGCGTTCATGCCGGCGGTCGAACCGGCCTGACGGCTCTGGTTATAGCGGGAGGGTTCGTTACAGCACTTTTCCTGTGGCCTTTGTTCATGATCATTCCACCTCAGGCAACAGCACCTTCTCTTCTCATGGTAGGAATGATGATGTTTCAGGGGGTCCGCCATCTGGATCTGTCCGACCTCAAGGAAAGTGCCCCTGCCGCACTGACATTCATTATCGCTCTTCTGACCGGCAATCTCATCAACGGCATGGCCATCGGAACATTCTCATACGCGACCATGGCTCTCGCAACCGGTCGCGGGCGGGCAGTATCTCCAGTCGTGTGGGGTCTATGCGTGATTTTCATTATGTTTTTTGCTGTTTCAGCCCAGATGCATGGCCGTCACGGCTGAGGGGATTTTTCCATGTTTTCCAGACTTCGCCTTTCAGTTCTTCTGCTCGGCTTTTCTTCTCTGACTTTCGCTCAGGCTCAGACAACGCCGACACGCAATTATGTCATCATCGACAACGATTTCGCGGGTCCGGGCGGAACGAACATCCAATCCGTCATTCCCTTGCTGGGGCAACCAGACAAAGCAACCCTCCTTGGCTTTACAGTCGTGGTTGGAGATGGCTGGGAAAACGAAGCGGTTGCCCACCTGTCCCGCTTTCTGGAAATAGCCTCTGCGCCGGCGAAATTGCCTGTCGTTCCAGGTGCAACGCAGCCATTGGTCAACTCACGCCCACGTCTTCTGGCCTGGGAAAAGTCCAGTGGTAAGATGCCATGGAAGGGCGCATGGCGTGGAGATGCTCCTGACCTTCAGCCTCGGATCCAAACACTCAAAGAAGGAATGCCAAGCCGCCCTGTCTCTCCGGAGAAGGCCGCATTGTTTCTTATCCGCCAGGTCCATGAACATCCTCATGAGGTCACTCTTCTCGCAGCCGGCCCCATGACGAACGTCGCTCTTGCCATCAAGCTGGATCCAGAATTCGCCTCACTCTGTCGCAGGCTCGTTTTTATGGGGGCCATCGTTGATGGCAACCTTTCCCAAGTGACGGATAGTGCGGATTATTATACCGATTTCAACTTCATGTTTGATCCGGAAGCCGCAGCCATTGCGTTGGAAGCGCCATTTCCAGAGGTAATTTCGATCGGGGCCGTTGCCAATCCCATTCGCATGACACCTGAAATCCGCGACCAGGCCACCCTCCATCCTGGGCCTGTTTCAGATTATCTGAAGCGCTATTTCCGCCCACAACCCATGTGGGATGAACTGGCCGCGGCTATCGCCCTGGATCCGACTTTGATGACACATAGCGTAACGGCATACATGACAGTCGACCTGACGCATGGTCCGAATTACGGATACGCTCATGTATGGCCTGATAGCACCCGCCCCCACATTGGCGAACGCCCCGTCCGAATTGTCACAGCAGTCGATACGCCTCGTTTCATCCAGACGTTTGTAGACGCAGCCAATCGGATCAGTACGCATGATTGATGTCAGCTGTTCTCTGACCTCGCCTGAACTGCGCACACGCGCCGTGGATGCAGCAACCGGGCGGGCGCCGTTCGATATTCTGCTTGTGAATGGAAAGATTGCTGACGTTGCGACGGGAGAACTGCGTAACGCTGATGTCGGATTGATTGGGCCGCTGATTGCCAGCACACACCCAACAGGTCAGCGTCAGGATGCCCTCAAGATTTTCGATCTCGCAGGTGCAGTGATCGCGCCAGGACTTATTGACTCTCATATGCATATCGAGAGTTCCATGATTACCCCCCGGATCTACGCAAAAACCGTAGTACCGCAAGGAACGACGACCGTATGCTGGGACCCGCACGAAATCGGAAATGCCAGCGGTCTGGATGGCGTGAAATGGGCCATTGAAGCCACCAAAGGCCTTCCTCTCCGCATTCTGGTCGAAGCCCCGTCCTGTGTACCGTCCGCACCGGGGCTGGAACGCTCTGGTGCCGTCTTTGACGAAACGGCCATGGCAGAGATGCTATCCTGGCCTGAAGTGATCGGTGTTGCTGAAGTGATGGATATGCGAGGCGTCATCACGGGCTCACCTCGCATGAAGAGTATTGTCAACGCCGGCCTTACAAGCGGAAAACTGGTATGTGGCCATGCACGAAACCTCAAAGGCAGAGACCTTCAGGCGTTTATGGCTGCTGGCATAGAGTCAGACCATGAGCTGACGTCTAAAGCTGATATTCTGGAAAAACTCCGATCCGGTATGACTCTGGAGTTGCGAGTTTCCCATGAAAATATCCTGCCTGAAGCGATTGCCGCCTTTGAAGAATTGGGCTGCGTTCCACAAACCGTCACGCTCTGTACGGATGATGTTTTTCCAGATGATCTGTTGCGTCGTGGAGGAATGATTCATCATCTCAGATGCCTCGTTTCTTTGGGAATGCAACCTCTGGATGCCCTGCGTTGCGCAACGCTGAATGCAGCGATGCGCCTTGAACGGCGAGATCTTGGCCTTGTTGCAGCTGGCCGCCGGGCGGATCTGGTAGTTTTCAACAACCTTTCAGATTTTACGCCTCTGGACGTTTTCACATCCGGCATCCATGCTGCGTCACACGGAACGCTTCTGATTGAACTCCCAACTGAGCTGCCAGGACTTCCGCTCAAAACCATTAACCACGCACCTGTCACCCCTGAAGATTTTCAGATTGCGGTGGCCGAAGCCACGAAAGTCCGTGTTCGAACTGTCCGTACACCCCGCACCACTCAGTGGGGAGAACGGGAAATGAGCGTTGAAGCGGGCCATCTCGTCCTGCCACCTGACGCTGCGCTCATGGCTGTTTTCAACCGCTATGGGGAAAACGGGCCACCCGGGCTCGGCATTCTTGAGGGATGGGGAGACTGGTCAGCCACAATCGGCACAACGATCCTTCATGACAGCCATAATCTTGCGATTTTCGGTCAAAATCCGGAAGATATGGCGCTTGTAGCCAACACTCTCATTGCGAGTGATGGGGGCATGGCAGTCGCACGGGACGGCAAAATTATTGCCCATGTTCCACTTCCTGTGTGCGGGCTGCTTTCTCCGGATAATCTGGAAATTGTCAGTCATCAGTTTACAGCCGTTCGGGATGCGGCAGCAGCAGCGACGACATGGGACGGTCCGACCGCCATGATTAAACTGGTGACGGGCGCTTCCCTCGCCTGCAATTCCGGGCCACACGTCACAGATCTGGGGATTACGGATGGTATGACAGGTGAAATCATCACCAGCATGGTCATGGAGACTGCCTGATGACGTTTCCCCACGACGTAACGGCCATGCGTCGCAACCTCCACAGCTTTCCCGAAACAGCCTTTCTTGAATACCGAACGGCATCACTTGTCGCTCAACGCCTGACAGAATTGGGTTATTCTGTCAGGGTTGGGCCGGAGATCATGTCCATGAACGATGTTCGTGGATTGCCTACAGAAGAAGACATTCAGGCTGCCCAAGAGGATGCCCTCGCAAATGGAGCAGACCCTTTTTGGCTAAAAAGAATGCCCGGTGGCCAGACGGCTGTTTGCGGAGAAATTCGGCGTGGTGAAGGCCCGGTTGTTGCCCTTCGCTTTGATATGGATGCCCTCCCCGTCCAAGAAAGTTCATCAGAACATCATTCCCCGGCTTTGGACAATTTCAGGTCTCGACACGAAGGGCGAATGCATGCGTGCGGACATGATGGTCATACGGCTATAGGGCTGGCTGTCGCAGACAAACTGTCGCGTCCAGAAGCAGAATGGAAGGGAACACTCCGGTTTATTTTTCAGCCTGCGGAAGAAGGAGGGCGCGGAGCCCAGCCGCTCGTTTCGAGTGGGCTTCTGGATGATGTCGACAGTTTTCTGGCCACTCATCTTGGCTGTCAGCTTCCAAGCGGGCAGATTGCCCTGACGGCTGATGGCTTTCTTTGGGCGGAAAAGTGGAATGTCACCTTCACGGGCAAAGCGGCTCATGCGGCGATGTGCCCTGAAGAAGGTCGGAACGCCCTGCTCGCTGCGGCTATCGCTGTTCCTGGTCTTTATGCGTTACCTCGCGATGGACAGTCTGACACGAGGATTAACGTGGGTCTGTTACAAGCAGGCCGTGCCCGAAACGTCATTGCAGATCAGGCCTATCTCGAACTTGAACTGCGTGCTTCAACCCGCGAAGGCCTCAGTCGCCTGACAGACGGCGCAACGCGCACCCTGCAAGGCGCGGCTCTGACTCAGGGTGTTGAAGTCAAAATCGACATTTACGGAACAGCCATCAGCGCTCAGTCCGACCCGGAGATTATGGAGCGTTTGAGAGATGCGATTCTTGGCACAGAAAGTGCCGCCGTTATTCAGAGCTGGCCGATAGGTGGCGGTGATGACGCAACCTTCATGATGCAGCGCGTCCAGGAACGCGGAGGCAAAGCTGGTTATTGCCTGTTCGGGGCAGATATTACTGCCCCTCATCATGCCAGTCTGTTTGATTTTGACGAGACTGTATTGCACAGAGCCGTATCGGTTCTTTCAAAATTTGTGGAACTGCCAGCATGAGCACACTTCCTTTCTGGCAGGTTTTCGCACCGGATGTTGCACTGAGCAGCCCCTATACCGATCGTTACAGGGTTCGTGCAGGAAATCGGAATCTTGACCTCCCTCTGCGTACTCTACCGAATGGAAAGCAGGCGGTCTCATCCCTTCTGGTCAATCAGACATCCTTTGAAGTGATGGATGTGTTGTGTGCAGAATTGGTCAATCTGGCCCACTCACTGAAGCCGGAGCTGGTCGTCGGTATGCCGACTTTGGGTCTAGGACTGGCTGCGGCTGTCGCCCGTGGGTGTGGACTGCCACGATATGTGCCACTGAGCACATCGCGAAAATTCTGGTATAAAGACACGCTTTCTGCGCCCCTTTCGTCCATTACCAGTCCAGACAATACCAAAAACCTCTACCTTGACCCCAACTTGCTTCCGTTGCTCCACGCAGCCAAGAAAATCATCATCGTTGATGACGTAGTCAGTACGGGGCAATCATTGGCTGCCGGTGTCAATATTCTTGCGGCAGCAGGCGTCTCACCCATCGGAGGCCTTTGTGTCATGACGCAAAGTGATCGTTGGAAAAACCGCTTTTCTTTTCCTGTTCTAAGCTGCTTCTCCTCCCCCCTTTTTGAGTACACGACAGAGGGCTGGATTGAACAAAAATGCCCCCCTCAAACAGAGAGCTCTGATTGATACGCTTCTGCCGTCTAAGCGCGGACGTTGGGCTGAACAGGACCTGTGAGTTGCCCTAATGACTCTGCCGCTATAGAACCCCAACGCCATGCTGGCCGACCGGAGCGATAACAAATAATCGTTTCCGCCAATATCTGCTGATTCAGGAAATCCTGCCGGTCATTCCATCATGCAAAAGCTGCGGTGGTCCATAGAAAACAGACTGGCGGCGTTACCGACCGCAGCCGCACTTTGCGATCCGTTCCGACGAGACCGCCTTGTCCTGAGAAGTTTCCTCACCCTCGCCGCCGTAAGGCTTTGGGTCAGGTCTTTTGTCAACGTAATCTGGACTGTCACTCGCACGACATGCGTGCCTATACCGGAACGTCCCGTAACAATCCTTTCAAGCTCTATAAAAATATCAATCCATAGTGGGATATTTCCAAAAGACATTAATAACCATCATACAATGTTATTTTTTATAAAACATTACGTTCGCGTGTATTTTTTTATCTCTCTCTATGATAGTTGTATAAAGATATAAAATCTTAAATCCGAGATAAAATAGTGGAATACTCACATCGTTCTTTGCCTCTCCTCACTCTACGGCAAATTCCATATGCGAAATGCATCGTTCCCCTGATGGTCATCGCGGGTCTGGGATTAACCACGGGGCAGGCAGATGCGTCAGAATTTGCATCTTCTCGGATAAAGAAAAAGCAGGAAAAACCACAAAATACAGGTCCTTCAACAACGCTTTCAGGTGGTGAAGAACAAATTACTGTCACTGTCCGTCGTCGGAGCGAGCCTCTGCAGAAAGTCCCGGTTGCCACGTCTGTTTTCACAGCAAAAGATGCTGCACGGAACAACGTTCATGATCTTCAGGGTATTTTCCAGTTCATTCCGTCAGCCAATTTCCGAACAAGCGCTTCCTCAAAAGATAGGACAGTTTTTGTGCGTGGAATAGGCACCATTTCCACCTCTCCAGGCGTAGAACCCTCTGTCTCCACCGTTCTGGACGGCGTTGTCCTGGCCCGCTCGGGTCAGGCCACTGCGGATCTTCTCGATCTTGAGCATATTGAAGTATTAAGGGGACCCCAGGGCACTTTGTTTGGTAAAAATGCTTCGGCAGGCGCGGTGAATATCGTCACTGCAGCGCCCACAGAAGCCTTTCATGCCCATGCCGATGCGTCCTATTTTTCGGGCGACGAATATCGTCTGAGTGCTGGAGCCTCGGGCACACTTATTCCCTCAAAACTGACTGCCAATGGATCTTTTCTGGTAGGCGGCTATACTGGGAATGTTCGTAATGTGTACATCAGCGAAACCGTTAATGGATATCAGCATCGAGGGGCGAGAACGAAACTGGCATGGACGCCAGACGACCAGACACGGGTTACCCTTGGACTGGATTATATGTATTCCAACGATGCCGTTCCCAATGGAGTCTTTTCATCGACCTCACATATTGCCTACCCTACAGGAACAGTGACGAACAATGCCGCTCTGGCGCAGGCTCTAAGTGCCGAAGGCATTAGTCCTTCATCGAACAATACACGCGTCAGCAACAATACCCTCAGCAAATCCATTGATCACAATGGGGGGGCTTCAATCACGCTTGATCGAAAGTTTGGCGCTTATACTCTGACTTCCATTTCCGCCTACCGGCGCTGGCAGAACACACAGGATCAAGATTACGATCAACTGTCTCAGCCGTACCCTTCCCTGCCGCAACTCGCTGATCATGGGTGGCTGGACTTCTGGCAGGCGTCACAAGAGGTGCGTATTGCCTCCCCGAAAGGCCATTTTTTCGATTACGTCGGTGGTCTGTATTATCTTCATACCTCTGATTCAGAGACATATGATCGATCTTTACAGCCTTATGGAGGAACATCCACTTCCGGACATGCAAATTTCGGAACCACCGGAAACAATTACGCGGTCTTTGCAGAAGGCAATCTGAACTTCACAAAGAATTTCAGGGCCATTCTGGGGCTTCGACTTTTGAGAGACGATCTGGATTACCGCTTCAACCGCACATCGACATCCGCCGCGGCGGTAACGGGCATCCGTCCAGACTATTCTTCCAATGGCTCAACAGCTCACAACGGATATGTAGACCGGATCGGCCTGCAATACGACATCAGCCACGATATCCATACCTATTTCACTTACTCCCATGGCTATAAGGGACCAGCTTATAACGTGTTCTTCAATATGCAGAACACCGATGCAAAATCTCTACGGCCAGAACAAAATAACAGCTTTGAAATTGGCCTGAAATCACAGTTCCTGCATCGTAGGATTACAGCGAATTTCGCAGCTTTCATTGAAGATTTTTCAAACTATCAGGCCAATTTTCTGGATACCGTTGCGGGTGCGACCGTTACGCGCCTTATCAATGCAGGAACAGTTTCCAGCAAAGGCGTAGAGGGGGACATTACCGCACGCCCCTTCCGCTATCTGACCGTTGGAGGCAATTTTGCCTATACCTATGCCACGGTCGATCATTTCAATTGCCCTGCTGGTGCGCCTCTCTCCTGCAATGTAAACGGCCAGCCGCTACCTTTTGCACCGCGCTGGAAACTTGTCCTGAATGCGGATTACACGCGGCCGCTGAACGATCGTTTTACGCTTTCATTAGACAGTGATTATACATGGCAGAGCCGCACCCAGTATTCGCTGACTGAAACGCCCGACACCATCCAGAAAGCTTATGGAATCTGGAACATGAGTACGACGATCGAGGACAGGAAGCATCGGTTGCGTCTTACGCTCATCATGCGCAATGCCATCAATACACATTACGCCTCTTATATGGGCTATGGGAGCCTGGGAGGTGTCGTAAACTGGCTTCCGCGCGATTACGGCCGTTATGGTGGCTTTACCCTGCACAAGGACTTCTGAACCAATGATCAGACGGCTCTTCAGTCCATCACAGGAATCAGAAACAGCACAACCGGACACAACAGAAAGACTGTCCGTCCTAATGCCCTCTCTGCTGTTTCTGATTGGTATCATCGCCTACGCAGACCGCCAGATTCTCGCTTTACTCAAGCCTGAACTGGACCGTATTTTCGGCTGGACTGCTGCTGACTACGCGTCAATTTCCTCATGGTCACAAGCGACCATTGCTGTCAGTCTGCTGGTCAGCGGGTGGGTTGTTGATCGTCTGGGAATAAAAAAGACGTTGGGTTTTGGTCTGACAGGATGGAGCCTTGCAACCATCCTGCATGCTGCGGTGCGGAGTGTCAGCGGCTTTTTGGCCGTCCGGGTCGCTCTGGGGCTGTTTGAGGGTGTGGGCACACCCGCCAGCATGAAGGCCATCAGAACGACATTCCCTCGTGATGCTCAGGGGCGCATGATCGGCCTGCTCAATGCAGCCCCAAATCTGGCCGCAATGAGCACACCTCTGATTGTGGCTCTTCTATTCCCCGTACTGGGATGGCGCGGCACAATTATCGCGGTTGGGGCTTCAGGACTGCTTTGCGCATTGCTCTGGTTCCGTTTCGCCCGCGTGAACGACAGCGAAACACAGACCTCGGCAACGGGTCATGCGGAGCCCAGCGCCCTTCCCGCATGGCGCTGTGTCACAGGTTTTGCATTGGGAAAATTTCTTACAGACCCGGTCTGGTGGTTCCTGCTGTTCTGGCTACCCGACCTGCTCCATCGGCGCTTTGCGCTTGAGCCGTCTTCCATGGGTTTTCCTCTGGCCGTAGCGTATGGCATGGCAGGGATTGGCTCCATTCTGGGAGGGTACGCGCCTTTTTTCCTGACTCGGGCCGGGTACAGACATGAAACAGCACGACGCGCCATTATGGCTTTCGCCGCCTTGTGCGCCCTGCCGCTCCCTCTTCTGCTCACAACGTCCAGCCTGACTCTTGGCATTGCAGTCTGCGGGCTGACTCTGGCTGCTCATCAGGCCTTTGCTACCAATCTGTTCGGGTTCATTACAGAGTGGGTTCCTACGCGAATGACTGGGCGTGCAACGGGTGTGGGCGCTTTTGCGGGAAATATCGGCGGCGCGCTCATGCTGCACCTTCTGGGGCAGTTTGCGGCTCCAGGTCAGTCAATGAAGCCCGTTTTCGCTTACTGTGCTGTCGCCTATATTCTGGGGTGGCTCGCACTGGCGCTTTTCGCGCCAGTTAGGAAACTTCTTTCCCAAACTGCCGATCCCGACCTTAACCGTCCAGTTCCGACAGTCTGACCATCCGTTTTTCGCGGGTACTGATCTCGGCTGCCGTCCCGATTTTTACGGCCAGAAGACCGTCTGCGGCCGTTACCTGAACAGGTGCGCGCCCAGCGGCAGCATCCAGAAACGCCAGTAGCTGGAAGTAAGTCGCCCCATGATGATGTCCGGCAGCAAGCACGTCATCGCGGACTTCGATCGTCTCCCGCACAACGGCCTTGGGCTCACCTACAGGAACGCGGGGGGAGAAAACCTTGATCCCGGACGGGATACCCACCTCAAGCTTTGCGCGATCCCCAATCGCCACAAGCTGCTCCTGCTCTTCCGCCCCTTCTGCGAACATGCACAGATCCAGCATGGCGCGCACGCCGTTGTCGAAATCGACAATGGTATAACTGTTATCGATGATATCAGGCGTCTGACCGTCATAACGCTCATCAAGATGATTGACGTCCGCCGCTCCCGAACAGAAAACGCTGACAGGATTGGCACGTACGATACAGGTCATAAGATCGAAAAAGTGACAACATTTTTCGACCATCGTACCGCCCGTATTGCGGTTGAAGCGGTTCCAGTCTCCAACCTTGGCCAGAAATGGAAAGCGATGCTCATGGAGAGCCAGCCGCTTCAAAACACCGATCCTGCCTTCATGCACATCAGCAATGAAGCGTGAGACAGGGGGCATAAACCGGTATTCCATCCCGACCCAGAAAATACCCTTCCGTCCGTCTGTCCGCGCGACAATGTCTGCGGCGTCCGCCACTGTTGTGCAAAGCGGCTTTTCGCAAAGAATATGAAGATCCGTATCGAGCAGCGGCAAAAGCACATCGTGATGCGTGTAATTCGGCGACGCAACAATCACCGCATCAGCCTCAGTCACCGCAAGCATGGACGAAACGTCGGCATAAGCCGGGATCTCTGCGGCATCCTCACCGAAACTGGTTCTCAGACTCTCTTTTGCCCATGCGATGGAAGAGGGTTCGGGATCGACAAGTGCAACGACGCGTGTTCCGGGCACAAGCGCCAGATTACGGATATGTTCCTGAGCCATAAGGCCGGTACCAACGAGAATGAAACGCATTGTCCGCCACGTGTTGTTGTTAATGCCGTGAAGCGCGCTATACATCAATTCATCAAAGTGGTAAATAAGTATTAAACATTATTGTTTAGTGATTAGGTCTACAGATGCCAGTTTCCTTCGCCTCAACTCCATCCTGTGAAGTCAGTTGGTTTTCCGCGCTGTGTGATGACGACTACGAATTTCTCGGTGTCCCGGACAAGGCACTTCAGTCGTCTTGGGAGCATTGCAGAAATATCGTTCTGAGCGCGGAAAAAGGAGGTTTTGACCGTATCCTTTTACCTTCAGGATACAGTCTGGGACTGGATACAATCGCTTTTGCCGGTGGGATGGCTCCCCTGCTGCGTCGCCTGAAACTGCTGACAGCCATTCGTTGCGGCGAGGTCTGGCCCCCTCAGCAAGCAAGGCAGATTGCCACGCTCGACCAGATGACCGAAGGTCGGCTCGACATCAACATCATCTCGTCAGATCTTCCGGGTGAAACGCTGGAAAGTGCCCCGCGCTACAGGCGTACCCTCGAATATATGCATATCCTGCGAGCCCTCCTGAACGGTCAGCCTGTCGAAACTCAGGGAGAGTTTTACAAGCTGTCCATCGCCCCGCCTCGCTTGCAGGGTTACGGTGGCAAGTCTCCTCTGTTTTATTTTGGCGGTCTTTCCGAAGCCGCCCGTGAAACGGCAGCGGCAGCGGCCGATGTCTATCTGATGTGGCCCGATACCCTCGAAGGCGTTCGGGATGTCGTCACTGACATGCGGGCCCGTGCTGTCCGACACGGCCGCACCCTGAAATTCGGCTATCGCGTGCATGTCATTGTTCGGGATACCGAGGCAGAGGCGCGCGCCGCCGCCGCCCGACTTGTTTCCAAATTGGACGCCTCTACCGGCGCCAGCATTCGCAACCGTTCACTTGATGCTGCGACTGCCGGAGTGCTCCGGCAAGGTGAACTCAGGGATCGCGCCGATAGCGATGGTTATGTCGAAGACATTCTGTGGACCGGCATTGGGCGGGCAAGGTCTGGCTGTGGTGCTGCCTTGGTCGGCACTCCTGACCAGATTCTGGCCAAGCTGCGCGCCTATAAGGAACTCGGGATGGAAGCCTTCATTCTGTCAGGCTACCCTCATCAGAGCGAATGCGACCTGTTCGCCCGACACGTCTTGCCACATCTGAACCATGCTTCACTCTCCCGGTTTGACTGAAGCCAGCATCACCATACGCACAAAAAGGAAAACCGCATGACTTGGACACCAAACCCCTCCCGTTATGAAACAGCGACCTTTCGTCGTTGCGGCCGCTCCGGCCTTGACCTGCCGCCCATTTCCCTTGGTTTGTGGCACAATTTCGGAGGCACTGACGTGTTCGAGACAGGTCGTGCCGTCATCAGGCGCGCCTTTGATCGTGGCGTAACGCACTTCGATCTGGCCAATAACTATGGACCGCCCTACGGCTCTGCTGAAGAGAATTTCGGCGCGATCCTCAAAAAGGATTTTGCGGCCCATCGCGACGAGATGATTATTTCTTCAAAAGCCGGATGGGATATGTGGCCCGGCCCGTATGGTAACGGCGGGTCTCGCAAATATCTTCTCGCCTCTCTCGACCAAAGCCTCCAGAGAATGGGGCTCGATTACGTCGATATTTTTTACTCGCACCGTCCAACACCGGATGTCCCGCTTGAAGAGACGATGAGCGCTCTGGTGCAGATGCACCGTCAAGGCAAAGCACTCTATGTCGGTATTTCGTCCTATGGTCCGGAGCGAACAAAACAGGCCGCTACCATCCTGAAGGCTGAAGGCGTACCTCTCCTCATCCATCAGCCGTCCTATTCGATGCTTAACCGATGGGTTGAGGTGGAACTGCTCGATACGCTCGAAAACCTTGGCGTTGGATGTATCGCTTTTTCTCCGCTGGCTCAGGGACTTCTGACCAACAAATATCTCAATGGCGTTCCGGAAAACTCGCGCGCGGCCATCGGGGACTCCTTTGTCCAGGCGATGCTCTCAGAGGACAATATCGCACATGTCCGGGCTCTGAATGACATTGCACGAAAACGCGGACAGTCCCTCGCACAGATGGCTATTGCCTGGATCCTGCGCGATCCCCGGGTCACCTCCGCCCTGATTGGCGCACGCAACGTTCAGCAGCTTAACGACTCACTGGATGCCCTGAAAAACCAGTCTTTCAGTGCGGATGAACTGAAGTTGATCGACCAGTATGCCCGCGAAGGACATATCGACCTCTGGCGCAACCTCTCCGAATAAAGAGATACTCACCATCTCAAACAGGTTCGTCGGATCATCCCGACGAACCAAATTATAGCTCATCAAGAAATACAATCAGATTTGAATTTCTATAATCTTCTGATATATTATCGTTCCATAATATATATAATTATTTTCAAGATACACACTGTCTGCATTTATAATTTCCCATAACAACCGGTTGAGCATTTAGTGCTCTCAACAAAAGCAGATTTGGTATTACCAAAACCGCAAACTGCCTCCGTTCGCAAGAACAAGCCTCTGAGGCCGAAAAATCACATCTTACAGGAGGAGAGAAAAATATCTCATACCCTTATGGACACCCATAGCGTTATATGTAACATAATTGGAGATAATTATTGCGGTCATAGTGTGACATTCAATCACAAAATAGATCGTATGAAACCTTGGGCATGACTAACCCGTCATGCACGCTTTCTGCTTCATAGGGTCTGGGTGTCGTTTATGGATCTGGTTCTTGGAATTGATGTCGGAACAGGGAGCGCCCGGGCAGGCCTCTTCACCCTCGACGGGCAAAAGAAAGCGTCTTTCGTCCAGAAGATCCAGACATGGACACCACGCGCAGGCTACGCGCAGCAATCTTCCGCTGACATCTGGTCCGCCATTTGCCAAGCGACCCGTAACGCGCTGGCAATGCTTGAGGGGCCTTATCGCATTACCGGAATTGGTTTCGACGCAACCTGCTCTCTTGTTGTCCTCGATAAGGACGGCCATGCCCTGTCGATAGATCCGGACGGAGCACCGGAGCAGAACATCATCCTCTGGGCGGATCACCGTGCCCTTGAGGAAGCGCAGGACATCAATCGTGGGGGTCATGATGTGCTTCGCTATGTCGGCGGCACGATTTCCCTTGAAATGGAAACGCCAAAGCTGCTCTGGCTGAAGCGGCACCTTCCCCATATCTACGATCAGGCCGCCCATTTCTTTGATCTGCCGGACTTTCTGACTTGGCGCGCAACAGGGTCCCTCTCCCGCTCAGCCTGTTCGACGGCCTGCAAATGGACCTATCTCGCCCACGAAAACCGCTGGGACGAAGGATATTTTCAGTCCGTCGGCTTGGGAGATCTTGCCTCTGACAATTTCAGCCGGATTGGAAATGATGTGCGTCCGTTGGGCGGCACTCTGGATTCCGGATTGAGCGCTCAAGCTGCTTCTGAAATGGGACTGACACCCGGCATCCCCGTGGGGGTCTCTGCCATTGATGCCCATGCTGGTGGCATCGGTCTGTTCGGACTCAATACGGAAGGGTCTTTGTCAGATGAGCAACTTGAGCGCTCAATCTCCCTGATCTGCGGGACTTCGAGCTGCCATATGGCGGTCTCTAAAGAAGCACGTTTCGTCTCGGGTGTCTGGGGGCCTTACTGGAACGCCATGATCCCCGGAATGTGGCTCAATGAGGCGGGTCAGTCCTCAACAGGCTCGTTGATCGACTTCGTTATTTCCAGTCATCGCCTTGGCGCTTCCCTCAAGCAGGAAGCCGAAAAAGCCGGAACAAGCGTATATGCGCTGCTGAACGCGCGGATTGAGACGCTTGAAGCCGAGGCACTGCCGGGAACGATCACGTCCGACCTGCATGTCTTTCCGGATTTTCACGGAAACCGCTCGCCCCATGCTGATCCGGCTCTGAGGGGCATAATCAGCGGTCTGACGCTCTCTGATACGCTTGATGATCTGGCAAGGCTCTATCTCGCCACAGTGCAGGGTCTCGCTTATGGCACGAAAGATATCATCGACGCCCTGAATGCCGAGGGCTACCGGATCGATACGATCCTTGCGACCGGTGGCAGCACCAAGAACCCCGTTTTCCTGCGCGAACACGCCAATGCAACCGGGTGCCGCATTCTGCTCCCCGCAGAGCCTGATTCCGTTCTTTTGGGTGCCGCCATTCTCGGCGCTGTCGCAAGCGGGGCCTATCCTGACCTGCGGCAGGCCATGGCACGAATGAGCCATGCAGGAGACGAGATCGTCCCGGACGACCGCACCGCCACATATCACGCCGCCAAACGCAGCATCGCGCACGACATGCTCACGAACCAGATCACCTGGCGTCAGCAGATGCGCGACGTTCTGGAAAAGGAGGCCGCCGCCTGAGAACAGGCCCTGCCGTTTTTCTTCAGTCCCTTGTTCGCAATCTGCCAGAACCCCTTTTCCAGAGGTCAACGTCCATGCTTCGTCTGAAATCCACCCGCACAGTCCTCTGCGCCCTTGGCGCCCTGCTCGCAGGCTCTTTCCTCTCCAGCGCACAAGCCGCTGGAACCCTCACGATTGCCACCGTGAACAACGGCGACATGATCGTCATGCGGCAGCTCTCGACAGAATTCGAAAAAGCCCATCCCGACATTCACCTGAACTGGGTCACGCTTGAAGAAAACGTCCTGCGTCAGCGCGTAACGACCGACATCGCCATGAAAACCGGCCAGTTCGATGTCGTCACCATCGGCAATTACGAAGTGCCGATCTGGGCCAAGCAGGGCTGGCTCACCGAAATCAAGCCTGACGACGCCTATGACATGAATGACATCCTGCCTTCCGTGCGTGAGAGCCTCACAGCAGACGGCAATCTCTACGCCCTGCCATTCTATGCCGAGAGCGTCATCACCTATTACCGCAAGGACCTGTTCCAGAAAGCTGGGCTGACAATGCCCGAACAGCCGACTTATGATCAGATCCGCCAGTTTGCAGACAAGATCACGGACAAGCCCAATCAGGTCTATGGCATCTGTCTGCGTGGCAAGCCCGGCTGGGGCGAAAACATGGCGTATATTTCCTCGCTCGCCAACACGTTCGGCGCGCAGTGGTTCGACATGTCCTGGAAACCGACCCTGACATCCGACGCCTGGAAAGCGACCCTGAACTGGTATGTCTCTGCCCTGAAGGCTGATGGCCCTCCGGGGGCCACGTCCAATGGCTTCAACGAAAACCTGGCTCTGTTTGCCAGCGGCCATTGCGGAATCTGGATTGATTCCACGGTCGCAGGCGGCCTGCTGTTCGATCCGAAGCAGTCGCAGGTTGCAGACAAGGTCGGCTTTGCTCCTGCCCCCAAAGGCCCCTACGGCAAAGGACCGACCTGGCTGTGGAGCTGGAGCCTCGCCGTGCCCGTCAGCTCCCATCAGAGCGCCGATGCCCAGACCTTCATCACATGGGCTACATCCAAGGATTATGTGAAGCTGGTCGCCGCCCGGAAGGGCTGGGTCTCAGCCCCTCCGGGAACACGCGCCTCGACCTATGCAGCGCCCGAATATCTTAAGGCCGCCCCTTTCGCCTCTTTCGTCCTGAACGCCATCAAGACCGCTGATCCCAATGGTCCGACCGCACAGCTCCGCCCCTACACAGGCGCCCAGTTCGTCGCGATCCCGGAATTCCAGTCCATCGGCACTCAGGTCGGCCAGACAGTTGCAGCAACCCTGTCCGACCAGATGACGGTCGATCAGGCGCTGACATCCGCTCAGGCTTCGGTCACCCGCGCGCTCCGCCAGTCCGGCCGCGCGCGATAACGCCGCCAGATCAAGGTCAAGATACCATGCAGGCCGTTCTCGAACACAGCCCGCCCGCAGGGGCGACAGCCCGGACCACGAAGAGGACAGGATTCCTGCTCCTCTCTCCTTCTGTCCTGATCCTTCTGGTCTGGTCGATCGTCCCACTCGTCATGACGCTGTGGTACTCGCTACAGAACTATAACCTCGTTGATCCCACGCTGCACGGCTTCGCGGGCATCGATAATTACTGGTACCTGCTGACCGACCCCGATTTTCTGCACGCTTTGCTGAACACGCTCGTCCTCGTTGCGGGCGTCCTGCTGATCAGCATTGGCGGTGGAACACTGCTGGCTGTTCTGTACGATCAGGAATTCTTCGGACGCGGCATCGCTCGCATCATGGTCATTTCGCCATTCTTCATCATGCCGACGGTTTCCGCGCTGTTGTGGAAAAACCTGATGCTGCACCCGATCTATGGCGTCTATTCCGCCATGATGCGGGCCGTGGGCCTCACCCCGATCGACTGGCTGGCGCGGTTTCCGCTCATGACCGTTATGATGATCGTCGCCTGGGAATGGCTGCCCTTCGCGGTTCTCATCCTGCTGACGGCCGTGCAGTCTCTGGACGGCGAGCAGCGTGAAGCCGCCCGCATGGATGGCGCGGGGCCGATCGCGCGTTTCCGCTACATCATCCTGCCGCATCTGGGCCGCGCCATCAGCGTCGTGGTCATGATCGAGACGATCTACCTGCTGACGATCTTTGCCGAAATCTCCGTCACTACGGCGGGCGGACCCGGCGTGGCCTCTACCAATCTCGCCTACCTGATCTATTCCCGCGCCCTGCTTCAGTTCGACGTGGGCGGTGCTTCAGCGGGTGGCGTGGTCGCAATCGTCATCGCCAATATCGTCGCAATTTTTCTGGTGCGCGCCGTAGCCCGCAATCTGGAGGCCTGACATGGCGCTCAAGACAAAAACCAGCACCCACATTGGCGTAACCATTCTTGGATGGGGAATAGCGCTCTGGCTGTTCTTCCCGATTTTCTGGATGATCCTCACAAGCTTTAAAAGCGAAGTGCAGGCCATCTCTACGCCGCCGAAGCTGTTCTTCATGCCTACACTAAGCAGCTATGCCGAGGTGTTCGAACGCGCCAACTACTGGCACTTCGCGCTGAATACCGTGATCGTCTCGGTCGGAGCGACAGCCATCGCCATCGCACTGGCTGTTCCCGCCGCGTATTCAATGGCGTTCATGCCTTCAAAGCGCACCCGCGGGACTCTGCTCTGGATGCTCTCGACCCGGATGCTACCCCCCGTGGGCGTTCTGGTGCCGATCTACATTCTGGCCCGCAACACGCATCTGCTCGACACCTGCACGGGCCTTGCGATCGTGGACATGCTCACGAACCTGCCGATCATCGTGTGGATGCTCTACACGTTCTTCCGCGAAGTCCCGGCCCCCATCTTGGAAGCCGGCCGGATGGACGGCGCCACACGCTGGCAGGAAATGACGATGGTGCTCCTGCCGCTTGCCCTGCCCGGCATCGCGTCTACAGCCCTGCTATCGCTTATCCTGTGCTGGAACGAGGCATTCTGGTCCCTAAACCTGACGTCCTCGCACGCGGCCCCGCTGACTGCCTTCATCGCGTCGTTCTCGTCTCCCGAAGGACTGTTCTTCGGAAAACTGTCCGCAGCCTCCACTCTTGCCGTCGCCCCGATCCTCGTTTTCGGCTGGATCAGCCAGAAACAGCTCGTCCGCGGCCTGACCTTCGGAGCCGTCAAGTGACTTTGATCCCGGCTCACTCCCTTCACTCTTCTTGCACGAACGGGGCCTGACCCATGGCGACTGTCGAACTCAAAAACCTCCGCAAGACGTATCTTACGGAAGAAATCATCAAGGGCATTTCCCTGTCGATCGAAGAACGCGAATTCGTGGTCTTCGTCGGCCCGTCAGGGTGCGGAAAATCCACGCTCCTGCGCATGATTGCAGGACTGGAAGACATCACATCCGGTGATCTGCTGATTGACGGCCAGCGCGTCAACGACGTGGAACCCGGCAAGCGCGGTCTGGCGATGGTTTTTCAGTCCTATGCGCTCTACCCGCATATGAACGTCTATAAAAACATGGAGTTCGGTCTGAAGCTGTCCGGCATGCCGGAAGCGGAGCGCCGCGCAAAAATCGAGCATGTCGCCCGTACGCTTCAGCTTGAACCCTATCTGAACCACAAGCCGGGGCAGCTTTCCGGCGGTCAGCGCCAGCGCGTCGCCATCGGACGCGCCATTGTCCGCAATCCGAAAGTCTTCCTCTTCGACGAACCGCTTTCCAATCTCGACGCAGCCCTGCGCGGTCAGATGCGCGTCGAACTTTCTGCCCTGCACCGCAAGCTCGGCGCCACCACGATCTATGTGACGCATGATCAGGTCGAAGCCATGACCATGGCGGACAAGATCGTCGTCCTGCAGAAAGGCGTGGTCGAACAGATCGGCTCCCCGCTCGAACTGTACCATCACCCGCGTAACCTGTTCGTGGCCCGCTTCATCGGCTCGCCACCCATGAACTTCTTCTCGGCCATTTTCCAGGGTGGCGACGCGGCGGGATC
Source organism: Gluconobacter sp. Dm-73 (assembly GCF_018256215.1). Classification (NCBI taxonomy): domain Bacteria; kingdom Pseudomonadati; phylum Pseudomonadota; class Alphaproteobacteria; order Acetobacterales; family Acetobacteraceae; genus Gluconobacter; species Gluconobacter sp. Dm-73. The sequence goes on from NZ_JAERLW010000006.1 coordinate 38,482, forward strand.
GAGCGTGCAACTCCGGGATGGATCGAGCCTCTACGTTCCCGTCACGTCTCCGGGCCTCCTGCCCGGAACAAAGGTGACGGTCGGTATCCGCCCCGAACATGTCGAACTGGCGTCTTCAGGCCCCAATAGCGGCGTCGTGGAGGTCATTGAACGTCTCGGCGCCATCACCCTCGTTCATGTCCGTATGCCAGATGGCGAAATCATTGTCGTCCAGACGGATGGCGCCGTTCTCACGGATGTGGACACCCGCGTCAGCCTGACGCTGCCGCCACGGAACTGTCATCTTTTTGCTCCCGACGGTGTGGCTTTCGAAGCCTGTCACCGCCACCCCCTCGCAGCCTGATTTTCTGGATCACTTACAATGTACATGGAAAAACTCCGCCTCGATAACCGCGTCGCCATCGTCACTGGTGGTGCACAGAACATCGGTCTGGCCTGCGTCACGGCCCTTGCCGAAGCTGGCGCCCGCGTCGTCATCGCAGATCTCGACGAAACCCTCGCAGCGCAGGCCGTCCGGGATCTTCGCGATCAGGGCTATGATGTCAGCAGCGTTCCAATGGACGTCACAAAAACGGAAAGCGTGCAGAACGCCGTCAGCAGTGTACATAAAAAAGAAGGCCGTCTTGACATTCTGGTCGCCTGCGCGGGGATCTGCATTTCCGAGGTCAAGGCCGAGGACATGACGGATGGGCAGTGGCTCAAACAGGTGGATATCAACCTCAACGGCATGTTCCGCTCCTGTCAGGCTGCTGGCCGCATCATGCTTGAACAGAAAAAAGGTGTGATCGTCGCCATCGGCTCCATGTCCGGCCTGATCGTCAACCGCCCGCAGCAGCAGGCTGCTTACAACGCGTCCAAGGCGGGTGTGCATCAATATATCCGCTCGCTGGCAGCAGAATGGGCGCCTCACGGCATCCGCGCCAATGCGGTCGCCCCGACCTATATCGAAACCACTCTCACGCGCTTTGGTATGGAAAAGCCAGAACTTTACGACGCCTGGATTGCCGGAACGCCGATGGGGCGCGTGGGCCAGCCCGACGAGGTCGCCTCGGTTGTACAATTCCTCGCCTCGGACGCCGCAAGCCTCATGACGGGCGCAATCGTGAACGTGGATGCAGGATTTACTGTCTGGTAAATCCCTTGTCCGGGCAGCAGAAAACTGTCCGGATTTCTTCCCTGCGCGAGGGCCGTAACACTTTGTTTCCGTGAAAAAATCTTTCCCGGTCTTATTTTGCAAACCTCTACTTGCAACTGACTCGCAATAGCGATACCAGCCTCTGATCACGCACCAGCATGAACAGTCATTTGAGGTCGGGTATGCACCGCAACAGGATTTTTTACGCGATACCCCTCTCCCTCGTCATGAGTGGAGAAGTCTTCGCAGCCGACCAGAATGTCACGCCTGAACAGTCCCAGCGTTCCGGGACAAAAAAAACCGATACCGCCGGAACACAAGCCAAAACGGTTGAGACGCTCAAGGTCCGCGCCCGCCGCGCCTCGACGATCGCGTCTTCCGCAACCAAATCGGACACACCGCTCGTCGAAACCGCCCAGTCGGTCACGGTTATCACCCGCAACGAAATGGATATCCGTAACGTCCTGAACCTCAATCAGGCCGTCCGTTATACCGCGGGCATTACGGCGGATCTCCGCGGCGGCGGCGTCGGAACGCGCTATGACCAGTTCGCCCTGCGCGGATTTTCGGCCCCGACATTCCTTGATGGCCTGAAACTTCAGGACAGCCCGACCGGTTACGCTACCGCCCAGACCGATACGTCACGTCTGGATCGCATCGAAATTCTCAAAGGCCCGGCATCAGCCCTGTACGGCCAATCCAGCCCCGGCGGTCTCGTCGCACTCTCCAGCAAACTGCCCACGGACCAACGCTCCTATGGCAGCGTCAACGCAACCGGCGGCATGTTTGATCTGTATCGCGTGGATGCCGATGTCGGCGGTTTCGTGACGAAAAACGGTTTCGTCCGCTACCGCCTCGACGGCACTATCAACGGCCAGCACAGCCAGCTTGCCCGGACCGGCAGCCGACGCTTCTCCATCAGCCCGTCCTTCACGTTCGGCGGCGATGGCCCGACCACGCTGACGATCCTCGGCAATTATCAGTACGACCCTGAAAACGGCACCTACGGCGGCGTTCCGCTGGTCGGCTCGCTTAAACGCGCGCCTTTCGGCTATCTGCCGCGCAATTTCTATGACGGCGATACATCGTTCGAGAAATACAATCGCCGCCACGGCGCCATCACCTATATCTTCAATCATCGTTTCAACGATGACTGGAGCTTCAGCACCCGCGGCCGCTACGACGATATCAAAACCCAGTATCGCAGCGTCTATGACAGCGGCTATTACGTTACGGGGCAGGACGACATGCTGGCCCGCTCAGCCATTGCCACAAACGAACACACGCATAATCTGACTTTTGACAGCGCGTTCAAAGGCAAGGTCCGGACCGGGCCGTTGCGCCACACGATGATGTTCGGCTTCGACTATATGCAGCAGAGCGCTTCCGAAGTCGGCTTCTATGGTGACGCTCCGTCCATGAATGTTTTCCATCCGAACTATCAGGTGGCCATCGCTCCCCTGAACCCCTGGGTGAACTACAACACCGACTCTCATCAGGCCGGTATCTATGGTCAGGATGAAATCCACTGGAAACGCCTGATCCTGACCGGGAGCCTGCGTAACGACTGGTACCGTTCCCACCAGACCGACAACATGTCCCACACCACCACCAACCAAAGCCCCAGCCAGATCACATGGCGCGCGTCTGGCCTCTATCACTTCGATTTCGGCCTCTCGCCTTACATCAGCTACTCGACATCCTTTCAGCCCCAGTCCGGGAATGTATCAACGGATAGTGGAAAGACCGTACATCAGGCCAGTCCGTCTGTCGGCAAACAGCTTGAAGGCGGCCTGAAATACCAGCTTCCGGGCACGTCACTGCTTCTTACCGCCGCAGGTTTCCATATTGAACAGACAAATGTTCTCGTCGGGATCGGCAGCACGGGCTACAGCGCTCAAAGTGGACTGGTCCATTCGGATGGTTTCGAGTTCGAAGCTCATGCCGAACCGTTCCACAACCTCGTGCTGACCGCGGCTGTCAGCATCCAGAAAGTCCACGATGACTCAACTGGCAAGCCCCTGATCCAGTCCGGAAAAGGCAATGCCTCGCTGTTCGCGTTCTATACGATGCCCTCTGGCCCGGCGAAGGGTCTCGGCTTTGGCGGCGGCATGCGCTATTCCAACAAATCCTATGGCGGCGAAGCGTCTTATGGGAGTGTCTGGGTGCCACAATATGCGGTATTCGATGCGTCAGTGCGCTATGACCTCTCCAACCTGTCGCACAGCCTTCATGGCTGGAACGTCGGCGCGAGCGTCCGCAACCTCTTTGACAAGAACTTCATCGCCAACTGCCTGAGCTATGCCTCTTACGGTCAGGAATTCTGCTACTACGGAGAGCGCCGCAACGCGCAGGCCAATATTGGCTTTAGCTGGTAAAGCGCTGAGCGGGCACACCCGGCGCTACGACACGATCCTGCGTTTTGTCGTAGCGCTTCCGGGCGGATACATCATATCCGCGCTGGGAGGCGTGTGCCTCGCATTCTGGCTCCCCCTTTCCAGAGCGGATAACGCCATGGCCGGGATACTGCTCGGCCTGTTGTTATGGCCAGTCGTCTTCATCGCATCCTTCGGGGTCGCAAATATTAGACGGCTGGCAGCAGTGGCAGGTGTTCTGACTGTTGTCTTGGCCGCTTTCGTCTTCAGCCGCGGCTGGTATCCATGAAAAACACCTTCCGTGCCTCCATGGCCCTGGTCCACACCACGCTGGGCCTTATAACCGGCTGGGTGCTGTTCGCCATTGCGCTGTCCGGTGCCCTGAGCGTGTTCCGACAGGATATCAATCTCTGGGCCAGACCGGAGTTACCGGTTACTGCCCCCGATCCGATGGTGGTGAACGCCCACGCGCTGGATTGGTTGAGCCATAACGCCCCTACCGCCAGCGCATGGTATGTTGCCAGCGCGACCACGCTTCAGCCTTTTGCAACGGCCCTATGGCCAAATGCGAAAGGAAACTACATCCAGCGCGTCCTTGACCCTATTACTGGCAGCCCGGACGGCATCCGGGATACGCTCGGCGGAGAATTCTTCTACCGCTTCCATTTCGAGCTTCAGCTTCCCTATCCTCTGGGCCGCCTGATCGCCGCACTCGCGGCCCTTGCACTCGTTGTCGGGCTGATAACCGGCGTCATCATCCACCGGCGCATTTTCGCGGATTTCTTCACTTTCCGACCTTCCCGCGGACAGAGAAGCTGGTTGGACATTCACAACCTGCTCGGTGTCACAGCCCTACCCTTTCACCTGATGATTTCCTTCACCGGTGCCGTCACGCTCGGAACGCTGCTGCTCCCATGGAGCACACAGGCGCTCTACCGCAATGATCTGACGGCGTCTTATACCGAGCTTAACCCGGCTCTCTATTCCCGTCCCGCTACGGGCCATCCCGCCCATCTCGCACCTTTTCTGCCGATGCTGCGCGAGGCCGAAAGTAAATTCGGCGGCGCGGGATTGGAACAGATCTATGTGTTCAATCCATCCGATCAGGCCTCTCTCGTGACCATGATCGCCGGTAACGATCATACCGTCAGCACGTCCTCACAAATCATCACTTTCGATGGGCCTTCGGGTCGCGTTATCAAACAACACATCGAACACCGCCCCGTTCTCAAAGCCTACACCTTCCTGTACGGGCTGCATGTCGCCCGCTTTGCCCCCGGCCTCACACGCTGGCTCTACTTCCTGTCCGGCCTTGCGCTTGCAGCCCTGATCGGCAGCGGCATGCATCTCTGGACGATCAAACGCCTGCGTCGTCCCCATCATCGCGGACACCGGATCGTTGCCCGACTGAATGTGGGTGTGCTGGCCGGTACGCCTCTCGCTTTCGCATCCTTTTTTATCGCGAACCGCCTTATCGGCCCCACGACGCTGCATCGGGCAGAATATGAAGTGACAACCCTCTTCGTCGTCTGGGGCCTTACCTTGCTGTACGCACTCGCCCGCCGTCCGGAACGGACATGGCCAGAGCTTCTGGGGGGCAACGCTGTTGCGTGCCTTCTGACCTCGCTTCTCAGCCTGCCCTGGCACACATCTGTTCTGGCTGGCGTCAGTGTAACGGCCGCGCTCCTGTCTGCATCATTCGCTTTCGCAGCCTTTCGCACGCTGCAAAAAACGGTCCTCCCGGCATGAACGAGATCATGTCGCTGCTCCTCGGACAGGGCGCAATGCTGGTGCTCGTTACGGCCTCAGTGCGCGGAAATCGTATCCTGTGTCGCAACAGCCTGACAGACCTTCAACGGAATATTCTGAAATCCTGCGCCGCTGCCGTTCTGACCGCCAGCCTCGTTCTTCGGGCCACATCCAGCGATTTCATCATCCTGAATATCATTGAATGGATCCTACTCGCAGGTCCGGAAATCATGGTCGCAACGCTGCTCTGCTCCTGGCGGGAACAGCGTTCACGATCATGACGTTCAAAAACGCTTAGCTGGAAAACGCCGCAGCAGGATCGGTGATCGTGGGCTGCCCTGTTTCCATCCGACCGCCCAGAACTTGCCTGAAATCGGCGTCATCCGGAGAGGTCAGCGTCACGTCATACCATTGATGCGTGGCTGATAGATCCAGCCTGATGTCCTTATGCCCCCCGGATTTCAGAATAACCTTTTGCAACGGCGCAGCATCTCCCGTCCGGTATTGGATCGTCACAGGAACCTTGCCGCCATTACTGAGCGAGAGAAGAAGTGCTGCCCCTTTCGCCTTTACGCCGCTTTCATAGCGACATGCCGAGCGCAGCAGAACACGATCCACATGCCCCCGATAGGCCCGATAGAATCCATTGGGCGCATGAACCGCCACATCATACAGCCCGTCTATAGCGGGAAGTGTCACGTCCATGTCGTCACCGGCCGCAACAGCATAGGTTCCCACCTGCATGTCCCGACCGTCATTACGATAATCATAGATATTGAACGGCGCACCCACAGAGCGTTCCCCATGAACGCCTCGGCCTGCGCGGAGCCTCAGGCCGACACGCCGTTCTCCTGCCACCACGCCGCCATCGCAATAGAGTTCATACGGCAGCGCACAGGCTGGACGTGTTCCTGCTTCCTGCCGAACGGTTTCCCGCAACAGATCCGGCTGTGTTCTCAGCGTTGCTGTCTCAGAAGCGGACAGAGAGCGAAAGCCACCCGGTAAAGGACGGTTTTTCGCGTCTTCAATTGCTCGGAGATGTGTGTTCCGATCCAGATAATTCAGGGATGGTGCATCCGCTTCGGAGGACTGAAAGCAGGATGTCAGATCGCCGCAGATCGCACGACGCCAGGGAGAAATATTCGTTTCCCGGACAGGCGTTCCGAATTTCCGTTCAACAAAATGTTCGAGAAACTGCAATGTCGAACTGTGGTCGAAAAGCTGCGAATTGACGCGGCCACCACGGCTCCAAGGGGACGCAACCACCATCGGCACCCGGAAGCCGAGCCCGATCGGACCACTACGGGCCAGTCGCTCGGGAACGCCAAGACGCATTTCATCATCCGCTGTCGTATATTCCAGTCCGTCCGGCCCAATCGCTCCGGAAGAGCGTCCCGTTTCCGGGCGCTGGGGATCGGGAGCAGCGTAAGAGCAGCAGTGGTCGAAATACCCGTCATTTTCATCATAGGTCAGAATGAAAATGGTCTTTTTCCAGACATCGGGGTTTTCGGTCAGAATGTTCATGACCTCCGACACATACCACGCCCCGTACCAGGCCGATGTCGGATGGTCCGAGAAATGCTCCGGTGCCGCGAGCCACGAAATAGCAGGAAGATTGCCTGTCCGCGTATCCATGCGGAACTGATGCAGCACATCGCCCTTTGGCGCCTTCATCCCCTTTGAATCTGAATCATCTGCAAAAGCCAGCGTCTCCAGAGAATGATAGTCCGGATCAGCCCTGTTCGTCACAAACGCCTTGTTGAAAAGCGCGCGTTCCGCAGGTGTCAGAGCCTCATATCCCTTTGCGGATTTCTGACGCCGACGCAGAACTTCCATCAGCGCCTTAGCTTCGACAAGCTGCTCGCCACGCTCACCCGACACCAGCATCTCGAGTTTTTCAAGCCGATTGATATGATCGGAACATTCCTGAATCCGCTCGTCAATCCAGTCTCCAAATCCCGCATTGGAGCTGACATTGAAGTTGTCGAAGCACTCCAGAACATTACATCCGAAATTTGACAGCCAGGAGCGCTCTGCCGCTGACATCCCTCCCGTCTGACTAAGTTCGTTCTGATAGAATTTCCAGGAAACACCAATCTTTTCCAGACGCTCCGGAAAAGTCGTCCAGGTCATGCCGCCTTCAAGGATTTCCGGGTTCCGCATATACACGTTTGAGTTCGTGGTCTGCTGGTCACGCACGGTTCCCGTCCAGAAGATCAGACGATTGGGGGTCGTGCTCGTCATCGCCCCACAGTAATTCTGGTCACACACCGTAAAAGCATCGGCCAGCGCATAATAAAACGGCAGATCTTCACGGGTATAATAACCCATCGTCAGAGGATATTGTTTGTAGTCTTTTTTGTAAGGACGCTTGGCATCAACCCAGTCATCATGATGTCCCTCATTCCAAGCATCGACCTGACTGTCCCGGGAATGCGGGATTGAGCCCATCCAAGTGACTTTGGTGTCATGAATATTGAGACGCCAGGGCGCATAGGTCTCGCCCCCCTTCCCTGATTGTACGAAAACGGAATTGCCGTTCTTCTGCCGGATAGCCCGCCTGTCATTAAAGCCGCGAACCCCGGCGAGCGTACCAAACATATGATCGAAAGAGCGGTTTTCCTGCATGAGGATCACCACATGCTCGGCATTCAGATATGTCGTTCCCGGATCAGGCGCGATGGCATAAGCACGGCGGATGGCGGCCGGCAGCCCTTCTGTCGCTGCGGCCGCCCCACCGAACAGGGCATATTTGAGAAAGGTTCTGCGAGAGGACATATAGATCTTTGCCTGAAACCAGAAGGCGTTTGCGCGCCATAAATAAGGTATATCAGGCCAGTCCTAAACATTTCGCAGAACCAGTTCACCCCCTGCTTTCATAATTTAATAAAGGTTTCACCACCCGGCGGTGTTGTGAAGATCAGTTGCCCAGTGAGCGATCAACAGAGCGCCCTGCCCGCTCGATCGGTCCTTTGGGCGGATCAACGGTATCACGTACCTTCTCGCCAAACGTCCGATGATGTTCGCAGGCCGTCAGCGTGACGCAGGAGACTGAAAGAGCCAGAAGAAGCAGGATTGATTTTCGCATGTGAGCGTCCCTTCGAAAATACGTTTCGGCATAGAAAACGTCGAAGCTCTCGCATGGTTTCTTTCGGATATCCGAAACGATTTCTTATTCAGCATTCAATTTTATTCAATATATTCCACCCTTAACTAGGAAATAAAACCCAAATCATTACAAAATAAAATTCAAAACCAATAACAGTCATGAAGAATTTTGATTTACCCAGACTGTCGCAAAACAGTCATGTTTCAATGGTCGCATCTTCATGGGGCGTGCAATAGATTGCAAAAAGGTAAACAACCCATGGATTGGTGATGTCTGAAACGACGATAGGTTCCCGCGCGGAAATCCAGTCTTCTTCGCGCCCCAACATGAGTGGAGGGAACAAGCCTCTGCATGTTGTCCTTTTTTTTGCGGTGCTGATCGGGGCGTTAGGCTTTGCCGCATTCAGTATTCTTAGAGATATGCATTCGGTCGGCGAAGGAGCCCTGGCAACCGGAACTTTCGTGATGCTCGGCATCGCGCTGATCATCGCTCTGGCGTTCGAGTTCGTTAACGGCTTTCATGACACAGCCAACGCCGTGGCAACCGTCATCTACACCCGAAGCCTGCCCCCTCTCGTGGCCGTCATCTGGTCCGGCTTCTGGAATTTTCTCGGTGTTGCACTCTCCACCGGAGCAGTCGCCTACAGCATCGTCACACTTCTTCCGGTGGAGTTGATCCTTCAGGCCGGAAGCGGTGCGGGCTATGCCATGATTTTCGCCCTGCTGATCGCTGCTATCGTCTGGAATCTCGTGACATGGGCATTCGGCATCCCCAATAGTTCGTCCCATGCCCTCGTGGGGTCAATCATGGGCGTCGGCCTAGCCAACCAACTGATGTCGCCGACCGGGGCGGCGACGCAGGGTGTCGACTGGGGCCAGGTTGAAAAAGTTTTCTCCGCCCTGCTGTTCAGCCCCATCTGCGGGTTCGTCATGGCCGGACTTCTGTTGCTCGTCATGAAGCTGCTGATCCGCAACAAAGCCCTGTATCAGGCCCCTAAAGGCGATACTCCGCCACCTCTGTGGATCCGCGCGCTCCTGATCTTTACCTGCACAGGTGTCTCATTTTCGCATGGCGGCAATGACGGGCAGAAAGGCATGGGTTTGATCATGCTGATCCTGATTGGCGCAGCACCCACCGCCTATGCCCTGAACCGGGCTATGCCGGAAAGTGCCATGCCTGCGTTCTTTCAGTCTTCCGCAGAAGCCGAAAAAATCTTCCTGAGCCACTCCCCATCCCCGTCCACCACGCTCACAGCAGCAAATGCCCGTGAGATCGTAGGCGCTGGCCTGCGTGCCAAGTCTGTTGCCTCTCCACAGACCTATGACGCGCTGGCCGTTCTCAGCAACGACATCTCCACCTCGGTCAAAACTTATGGCTCCATGAAAGCCGTCCCTGCTGCAGCCGTGCCGAACGTCCGTACGGACATGTATCTGGTCGCAGACGCCATCCGCGTCATGGGAGAAGCAAAGGATTTTACGCCAACGGAAAAGAATGCGCTGAAATCCTTCCAGTCCGAACTCTATCACGGCACGCGCTTTATTCCGCTCTGGGTCAAGATCTCCGTCGCCATTGCGCTGGGTCTTGGAACGATGGTCGGATGGAAGCGGATTGTGGTGACTGTCGGCGAAAAGATTGGCAAGACCCATATGACCTATGCCGAAGGAGCTTCGGCTGAACTCGTGGCAATGACAACTATCGGTCTGGCTGAAAGATACGGCCTCCCCGTCTCGACGACGCATATCCTGTCGAGCGGCGTGGCTGGAACAATGGCCGCCAACGGCTCTGGCATTCAGGTCGCTACCCTGCGATCTATGGCTCTGGCATGGGTCACCACCCTACCGGCCGCAATGGCGATTGCAGGCATCCTCTATGTTCTGTTCCGTCAAATTTTCTGATCAAACCGTATTGCCTTGTGCGGATTATATATCCGCACAAGGCAGTCGATTTCTTCCTTACCGTCGAGCCATGTCCAGAGGCTTCAAAAGCTGGCGCGAAGCAAGCACGCTTAAAAAATTCTGCCCGAAAGACAGGGCATTAAAAAGCCATTGTCTATTCATATTCTTCCATTTTACAGAAACGATGTTGAGCATCCTACGGTCGAAATTAAATTCTGATTTTTCATAAATTATTTCCCCCTATTCTGAAATCTTGCAGAGGAGTGATATTTTATTCCAAAACAAAAATCATAATTTCTTAGAAATAAATCTGCAAAAATGCTCCATTTAATATTTAACGACGTTACAAATTAAATTTCCTCAAAAAGTTTTTTCTCTTGCCTTTTTGAAAAATATGGCGCCTATCTCGATACAGCAGGTGCTCTTGAGTGAGTTTTTCGACGCGTGTTGCGCCATTCTTTCTCCTTAAGTGTTATGATTTCGTGTGTATCTTGTACACGACTGCTATTGTTAAAAAGGAGCCTCGTTATGGCAACAGGCACCGTAAAATGGTTTAACTCCACCAAGGGCTTTGGCTTCATCCAGCCTGACAACGGTGGACAGGACGCGTTCGTTCATATCTCTGAACTCGAGCGCGCCGGAATGCACACCCTCAACGAGGGTCAGCACGTCTCTTACGAACTCGAAGCTGGTCGTAACGGCAAGACCTCAGCAGTGAGCATCAAGGCAATCTGATTGCCCCGATGGACATTCTGATGTTCAGAAAGCCGCCTTTACGGGCGGCTTTTTTCATGTCTGCACACACCGCGAAACTGCGGTAAATTCGCTCATACCAAGCAGGGCCGTGGCAGCCGGGCTCTGATAACGCTCCTTGTGACGCAGACCATAGAAAAAACGACTTTCAGGGACCTGAAGTACGGCATGCAACGTGCCTGCGCGCAACGCCGGACCAACAACCAGAGACGATAATGCGCCGATCCCGGCCCCCGCTTCTATGGCCGTCTGCACACCCTCATTTGAAGGCAGAACAAGACTGATATTCAGATCTTCGATGTCAATATCATATCTTCCCAGATAGAGCTCCAGCGCTGCACGTGTTCCGGAGCCCGCCTCTCGCATGACCCAATTTTGTTGATGCAACCAAGCGTCGTCGATCCGGGGTGGAATCAGGGAACTTGCCTGCACGAGAATCATATGGTCCTCACCGACCGGCCATTGCGCCAGTGCAGGATCAGCGACAACGGCTTCCACAATCCCGACCTCGGCCTCACCCTCCCGAACCATTCGGGATGCTTCTTCCGAATTGCTGATCGCCAGTTCGATCTTGATGTCTGGATATCTCTTCCGGAAGGCGACAAGGATTGGGGGCAGCCAGTACGCAGCAATGGTCTGGCTGGCGACAACCTTCAACGTACCCCGTCTCAGACCGCTGATATCCTTCAGGATATTCTCAGCAGCCGAGGCCTGCGCGACAACTGCCCGTGCCTCTGGCAGAAACAAACGTCCTGCATCCGTCAGAGCAATCCCCCGCCCAACCCGATGGAAAAGCTTGACCCCATACCGCGCTTCCAGCGCCGCAATGGCAGCCGAAACGGCGGACTGGGTCACGTTCATCGCCTGACTTGCGGCTGTGACGTGCTCGCGTTCTGCGACAGCGATGAAAAGACGAAGCTGATCGAGTGTCATGCCGTCTTTCTAACAGAAATCATCTGATTTTCCGATTGGAATCAGAAAAGTTATTCGTTGGAATGATATATTAGCCTCAGCCTAGATGTCTCCGGCAAAGGAGATCATCATGCACATATCCTGTTTCAGAAACCGGCCCGCTTTCAGGTTGCCCGAAATTTTGGTCACTAGATTTCCCGGCATTGCTCTTTGTGCGGTCACGGCCCTGCTGGCTTTTGAAGCAGAAAAAATCGAACGCGCATTCCTTCAGAAATCATGGCTTGAAATGCTCAATCTGGCCCTTGTTATCGGGGTCTGCCTCCGACTGGTCTCCAGTCGAAGCCGCGTTTTCGATCCGGGGATCAGGTTCTGTTCAAAATCCCTTCTGGATGTGGCAATCGTTCTTCTTGGAGCCGGATTCAGCCTGAGGGGAATTGTCTCGGCAGGCCCCGGGATTCTCGTCTGTGTTTTCGGAATGGTCGCTTTCAGCCTTGCCCTGACAATCCTGATCGGACGCCTCACCGGCCTGTCCCGTTCACAGACCCTCCTCGTGGCCTGCGGTAATTCGATCTGCGGAAACTCCGCCATCATGGCCGTCGCACCCGTCATTCATGCTCGTGACGAAGATATTGGTGCCACTCTGGCCTTCACTGCTGCGGGTGGCCTTGCTATTGTTCTGGGCTTGCCGCTTCTTCTGCCATTCCTGCACCTGTCCGACATCGCGGAAGGCAGCGTTGCCGGACTGACCGTCTATGCCGTCCCACAGGTCATGGCAGCAGCGTCACCATTCGGGGCCGCGGCCCTGCATACCGGAACACTGGTCAAGCTCATGCGTGTCCTGACGCTAGGCCCCGTGTGCATTGTCCTGTCGCTTCTGTATGCCCGCAAAAACCGTCAGACAGGAACGCATCAAACGTCACGTCGGCTTGTCCCATGGTACATCACGGGGTTTCTGCTGATGATGACCTGCCGGTCTTTCAATATAATCCCTGAAGCGTTTCTTCCCGTCCTCAACACCCTCGCCACGACCCTGACCGTCATGGCGATGGCCGCATTGGGACTTAGCATTGATGTCCGCTCCATCTTTAAGGCCAGCGGATCGTTGATGCTCACGGTCGCCTTGTCTCTGGCCGGCCTCGTCAGCGCCAGTCTGGCGCTGATGAAGATCCTGACCTGATACAATCCTATTGGTAAATTTTCCCGTACCGGTTGGCCAGATAATCGGCCAGCGGAATGTCTTCCTGCCGCACAAAACCCTGAGTCGGAATTTTTCCTTCCGCCAGCAGATCCAGAACCGCACAAATGGACCCGGCCGTCGTGAGCTGGATCGCCGTGCGAAACCCTCCCATGAAATTTTGCGCCTCAATGGAACGCGCCACGGTTTCCTGCTGAAGCTTTCCGTTCTTGAGGCCAGTCACGATCACGGAAAGCACAACCAGATCCTGAGCAGTCCCCGGAATAGCATGCGTGAAAATATCCTGAAGGATATGCCGCCGCTCCGACAGACGCAGATCCGACAGCAGAACCTTCATGATATCCCGATGGCCCGGATAGCGCATGGTGCGATAATTGAGTTCCCGCACCTTACCTTCATAGGTCTCGCACAGAGACCCAAGCCCACCTGACGTATTGAAGGCTTCATAGGTTACACCGTCGACACCCAGCGTCTCGACCCCGTCCAGAGCAGGGACCAAAACGCGTCGCCCGTCTACGATCGCCTCGCACGGCTCGATATATTCGTTGATCAGACCTTCCGTGCTCCAGGTCAGGTTATAACCCAGCGCGTTGGACGGAAAGCGCGGCAGCGCCCCGACCCGAAGCCGGATCGTCTCCACCTCGTCGAAATGCTGCGCCAGATCATGTGCAGCAATGGAAACAAAGCCCGGCGCCAGACCACATTGCGGAATAAATGCGCTGGACGCCCCTTCTGCCAGCGCCCTCACATCTTTGGTGGAGGCAACGTCTTCCGTCAGGTCAAGATAATGCGTGCCTGCCGCTGCAGCCGCTTTTGCGATATTCCGCGTGAGATGAAAGGGAAGCGCCGAGAGCACCGCAAATTGCCCATTGAGCAGTTCGGCATCCAGTCCTTTTGCAATATCCACCGTCCTGCGTTTGATGCCTTCCGGCAGGACAAGCGCCTGAAGATGATCCGTGTGACAGTCCAGCAGCGTGACGCCATAGCCTCCATGATGAAGAAGCTCCGCAATGGCTGAACCGATCTTTCCCGCACCTGCAACTGTGACCTGCTTCATGATCATATCCTGTTCCGGAAGTGTTATGACAGCATCACGATCAGGGCAGACGGATCTCAAGCGGCATCCCGACGATGAAATGCAGTTTCCATCGGCAGATTGCCGGTTATAACTGGCAGAATGACGGATTCACTTGATCAGGCCCTGCTCGACATCCTGCGTCGCAATGCGCGCACGCCTACTGCCGCTCTGGCGCGCAGGCTCGGGATTTCACGCACAACCCTTCAGGGACGCATGGAACGTCTGGAGCGACAGGGCCATATTCGCGGCTATACTCTTGTGGAAAATACTGATGATGACCTGTTGCGCGCGCATGTCTCGATCGTCATCACGCCCCGTCACAGCCAGAAAGTGGAGCGAGACCTCAAAACGCTTCCCGAACTCCGGGAATTACACGCCGTCAGCGGCGCCTCGGACCTGATCGCCCTGCTGGGCGCCGCAACCACGGAGGCCATCAACCGTGCCATTGATGACATCGGCCAGATGGAAGGCGTAGAGAGGACGGTGTCCGCCATCATCCTCTCCACACGCTTCCGTAGAGGGAGTTAATTCCTCAGAGGGCGGCGTTGAATACCAGCCCCAGAACCGCGGCATCCTTGTAGCGGGTCGTTCCGCCAAGGCGGTTGAAATACTGGAAGTCCGGCTGCAGCGTCAGACCCGTCATGATGTGATAGCTGTAGAAAAACTCGTAGATGTTCTCATGGGACTGAATGCCATGCGGGACACCGAAATTGGTGGACTGGAACGGCAGACCATTATTGAACGATGCTTCCTGCTGAAGGGTCGCAGCCCGGCTGAAGTTCATCCACTGATACGCAATACCCCACGTATCCAGCGGACGTCCCCAGAGCTTTCCGGTATCAAGCAGAGAGCCAACCAGATGATGGTTCATCGCCGAGGTCTGGCCCGAGGCATAGGAATAATATCCCGCCAGCATGAGGCCGTTCATCGGCCCATCGCCATGCCGAATCAGCATCTGATCCATCAGTACCCAGACAGACGTCTGACCGCTCTGATAGCGCGGGCTACGTCCGCTCAGCACCCATGCCTGTCCGGATCCGTCATCATACAGATCGTGATAGCGCGAATTGTCGTACATGGCACCGACCTTGTAATGGCCGATCAGCTTGTTCTTGCCGAATTCCGGAATCCAGCCCAGTTCAACCTCGGTGGAGAGCTTTCCAAGCCCGCTCTGCGCCCAGGACCAACCGGAAATGCCACCATTATAGGAATGGGGAGAAACGGCAAACAGACCGCCCATCAGATAGAGATGCGGGTTCGGCATCAGACGCAGAACCGTGCCCATATTGCCCGACGGCCAGTCACGTCCGCCGTTGAGGTACTTGGTCGGCGTGACATTGCCGCACATGGAGACGTTCGCGAAGCTGCAAAGCCAGGGGGAATTATTGAAGAACGTGCCCGTCGGGATCCAGCCCGCTGCCAGATCCACCTTCCGGTTGAACCACGCTTTTTCTCCGTATGCCCAGACGAGATGCGCCACGACATTGCCACGCGCACCATAGATCTGCTGAGCCTGCGTGACGTTATCGCCGATATCACCGCTCAGATTCCGGCCATGCCCGTTCACCATGAGCGTATGCAGCCACAGATCCTTCGACCAGTCGCCACCCAAAATCTGATGCCAGTCCAGATCAACCGTCACGCCGACCTGCCCGGCATTGGTCTCGGTCTGGTGACGGCCGCCCGTCACATTGCCCATAAGACTTTCATACACATCCACCGCAACATAGATGCCATGCTTCTGAAGCCATGGCTGCACCCCTCCCCAGGTCCCGAACATATGGGTCGTGCCGTAGGGCGCACCAAAGGACGGCGGTCCGTATGGAGACTGGAGGAAACCCGGAATGGTCGTGGACAGCGGAGGAACCGGCTGCGTCTCCGACCCCATGGGGGCAGGATTTGTCAGATCTTCCGAACTGGCCTTGCTCTTGCTGCTCTGCGCCTCGGCAGTACCGGCCCCCATCGTGAGCACCCCCAACCCGCAGGCAAAAGCGAACGACAGAGCGGAACCGGACCGACGATAAGCCGTACCAGCAGAAACCAACGTCAGGAATTTACTCACATGCCTCAAACCGACATCCCCTTACAGAGCCAAAAAAAATGCGAAAGACAGGGATGCCATGATCGGCACCCTTAAGTAAAATTCACTTTACAGAAAGAGCTTTGCTGCAGGAAGGCACAAAACAGTGAGACAATTGAAACAATAAGACTTTATTTTTTGAAATAAGATCACGTTTGTTTTCGTTACCCCTCCCATCCCGGAATCCTCATGCAGCCTCCCTTCCCCGCTCCAGATGCCATTACCGTCAAAAACCTGCGGAAAACCTATACAGTCCGCGAAGGTGGAAGCTGGCGAGGGAAGACGCGCGAGATCGTGGCGCTGGACGGAATTTCCTTTTCCGTCCCCAAGGGCCAGATCGCCGGTTTCATCGGCCCGAACGGCGCAGGAAAATCGACAGCCATCAAAATCCTATCCGGAATCCTGCGTCCCACCTCCGGCGAAGTGCAGGTGAACGGGTTGGTGCCATGGACAAACCGTGTGGCCCATGTCGCGCGGATCGGGGTCGTCTTCGGCCAGCGAACCCAACTCTGGTGGGATCTGTCGGTTGGTGAAGGCCTTGCCCTCCTGCGGGATATTTACGGCGTCGAGCCCGAACGCTTTGCCCGCAACCGCGCCCGGCTGGCCGATGCGCTCGATCTGGACGGAATCATGGACCAGTCCGTCCGTCAGCTTTCGCTCGGACAGAGAATGCGCGCCGAAATCGCTGCCTCCCTGATTCACGACCCCGACATCCTGATCCTCGATGAGCCCACCATCGGTCTGGACGCTCCGTCAAAACTCGCCGTCCGGGCATTTGTGCATGAACTCTGCCGGGACCGGGGCACGACCGTCCTGCTCACCACCCATGACATGCATGATATTGAGGCGCTGGCCGAACGCGTGATCGTCATCGGGCATGGGCGCATCCTCGCAGACAGCCCGTTCGAGGATCTACGCACGACAACTCTGTCCGAGCGCATTCTCGAACTGGACTTTCACGGTACGCCCCCCGAACTGGCACTCCCGGCCGGCGCGGTCGAGACCGCCCGCGCGCCACAAAGCCTCACCATCACTTTCGACCCGCGCCAGATTCCGGCCCCTGCCCTCGTTGCCCATGTGGGACAACTGCAAGGGTTGGACGATCTGAGGATCAGCCGCCCCTCGATCGACGAGATCATCACACGCTTTTATGCGGACCACGCCGCATGACGCTCCGCCCCTATCTCACGGCCTTCGGGCTGCAATGGAAGATCGGTCTGCGCTACCGTATCGCGGTCGTGGCCGGATTAGTGGCGCAGATGTGGTTCGGCGCCGTGACATTAATGGCCTACGCCTCCGTCTATCATGCAGCCCCGGACGTTCAGGCCCCGCTCTCGCTGCGACAGGCCATGACCTACACTTGGATCCAACAGTCCTTCTTCACGCTTCTGCCACTCGGCTGCCTACCCGCCATCGGAGACGCCGCCAAAACAGGCGCAATCGTCTATGATCTGCTGCGTCCGGTCGATATGTGGAACTGGTGGCTGTCGGCCAGTCTCGCGCGTCTGCTGGGCAATGCCGTTCCCCGTGCGATCCTGCTGGCCTGCGTGGCGGGTCCGCTGGCCATGCTGGTGGGCCTCGGCGCATGGAGCCTCGCGCCACCAGCGGATCTGGCTGCGGCCACTCTGTCGCTGCTGTCCATCACACTCGGCGCATTGCTCTCGGCCACCATCGTCATGTGGTGGAATATCCTGACGGCCCGCACGCTCTCACCGCTCGGCAGCTACGCCGCTGGAACGCCACTGGCCGTTCTGCTGTCGGGAATGCTCCTGCCGCTGCCGCTCTATCCCGACTGGATACGCTCCTTCCTGCTCGCACAGCCGTTTGCCGGAATTACCGACATTCCCATCCGCATCTACCTGGGCACGCCCATTCCGGGCGGCGTAGCAACCGGGCTGGGCCTTCAGCTTTTCTGGCTGACAACACTCACCCTTCTCGGACGCTTATGGATGCGCCAGACGGTCAACCGGCTGGAAGTTCAGGGGGCCTGACATGACACATACCCCTGCCCGCACGCTCAGCGCCCTTGGTCTCTACCGCCGCATGGCGGGCGCTTCGATCATCGCGCAACTCCGCTACCCCGGCACGTTTGCCATTCAGGCCATCGGGAATTTCATCACAACCCTGCTCGGCTTCTTCGGCATCTGGAGCCTGTTCAAACGCTTTGGCAGCATTGCGGGATGGGATATCGGCACGGTTGCCGTTCTTTATGGTCTGGTGAATGTGGCATTTGCCGTGGCCGAAACACTGGGGCGCGGCTTCGAGGTTTTTGGCGGCGAATATGTCCGCACCGGCAGCTTTGATCGCCTGCTCCTGCGGCCACGCTCAACCCTGATTCTGCTTCTGGGCCATGAACTGCGCCTGCGCCCCATAGGACGTTTCCTTCAGGGCGCGTTCGTTCTCATCGCCGGATTATGGCTTGCCCCGCACGTCCAGTGGAGCGCGGTTCTGCTTCTGCCGCTCGCCATCGCAGGGGGAGCGGCCATGTTCCTTGGTGTCCTGATCGGACAGGCCGCACTGTGCTTCATCACGGTCGAGGGGTTGGAAGTCGTGAACGTCCTAACCTATGGCGGCGTCGAGGCCGGACAGTACCCGCTGACCATGTTCGGACGCTGGCTCCGGCGGTTCATCACCTTCGTCCTGCCGCTCGCTGCCGTCTGCTACTATCCCGCCCTGTTCAGCCTCAACCATCCCGACCCGCTGGGCGTGCCGACATGGATCGGCGCCTTGTCTCCAATTGCAGGCTTTGCCTTTCTGGGCGTCATGGTCCTGATCTGGCACCGGGCAGTTGCAGGATATGTTTCCAGCGGAAGCTGACGGCCGGGTTTAAGATCCTGCCCCCATCAGCGACACATGCGCGGCAATGATCTTCCATCCATCGGGCGTACGGAACCAGGTCTGGCTCTGACGCCCGATCTTTTCAGCCCCGATGCGCCGGAACTCCAGATCGACCGTCGCGACATCCTGCCCCACAGTTGTAACAACACGCCGCAGCACCTCCCGCGGCGGGGATCCTCCCGTCCGCGCCCGGCGGAAGGCCTGAATTTCCTCAAACCCGTAGAGGTTCTCGCCGACACCGTAACGAACCGTTTCCGCGCCGTCGTAAAAAAGAGCATCCAGTTCATGCAGGATGTTCTCACCCAGCGCCTTTTCATAGCGGTCGGACATCGCAGTCACGTCCGCAAGAACCTGAGGATCATTCAGCGCAGGAAAAGGATTCAGCGTCATCATTGGGTCTCCGACAGGACTTTCAGCAAGGTCTTCCACTCACGAAAAAGACATAGCATTCCTTGAAAAAATCACCATCTCGTGAATTTTCGAAACGTAACGAGATCTGTACCGTCTTTCGTAAATACTGATTACTCTCTTCAAATCATAAAAAAATTTTAATGGATTTTGAAAAGTAAAAAAAACTCCATAAACCACGATTTAAAAGACGTTGTATTTCATCCCACCTATTGTCCCGGTTTCCCTTCCTTGCTCAAAATCTGTTGGGAACCGAGCTGAATGAATGCCATCGTCGTCACCGCGCTAAGGCGACCGCTCACCTTTGTCGTCCTGTCGATCATGATCGTGCTGCTTGGCGTGATGTCGATCTTCAAGACGCCGACCGATGTTTTTCCAAACATCAAGGTTCCGGTAGTCGCGGCAATCTGGACCTATCCGGGGCTTCTGCCTCAGGAATTTGCAGGCCGTATCACCTATAACTTCGAACTGGCCGTTACCACGACCGTTCAGAACATCGAGCACATGGAGTCCAGCTCCTATTACGGCCGCTCGATCGTCAATATCTATTTCCAGCCCGGAACATCGGTCGGTACCGCCGAAGCCGAAGTGTCGGCCATCGCACAGACCGTGCTGCTCGGGCTCCCGCCCAAAGTCCCGGCGCCGATGATCGTGGCCCTGAATCCCTCTCAGGTTCCGGTCATTGCGCTTCAGATGACGTCTGACAAACAGACACCGTCCGATCTCTTCAAGCTCGGTGTCATTCGCGTTCGTCCGCTTCTTGCTACGGTTCCCGGCGCCATCGTCGCCCATCCTTATGGCGGTATGGACAGCTTCGTCATGGTCTCCCTGGACCAGAAGCAGCTTCAGGCCCACCACCTCTCCGCCGCAGACGTTCAGGCTGCCCTGACCGCCCAGAACATCGTTCTGCCGGCAGGTGACCAGAAGATCGACGCAACGGACTGGATGGTCCAGACCAACGCCGCCCCGGAATCCATGGACGATATCGCCAATATTCCGGTCAAGCGCGTTGGCAATGCGGTCATCTATGTGCGCGATGTGGCGTCGGTCTATCGCGGCGGACATCCCCAGACGAACCTCGTGCTGGTCAAAGGCCGCCAGGGCGTCGAGATGATCACGCAGAAGGGTGGCACGGCCTCCACACTCGATGTGGTCGCGGCTACCAAGGCCCTTCTTCCGCGCCTGAAAGCGATCCTGCCTCCTGACGTCCATATCTCCATCCTGTCCGACGCCTCCATCATGGTGAAGGATCAGATCAAGGACGTGGTTCAGGAAATGATCACCGCGTCGTTCCTGACCGGGATCGTGGTTCTGCTCTTCCTCGGCTCCTGGCGCTCGACAGTCATCATCGCGACTTCAATTCCGCTGGCCATTCTATGCTCGATCATTGCCCTTGGATGGGCCGGTCAGTCGATCAACGTCATGACGCTCGGTGGTCTGGCCCTCGCCGTCGGTATTCTCGTCGACGATGCTACGGTGATGATCGAGAACATCGACGTTCACCTTGAAATGGGCAAGGACCTCGAAACCGCCATTATTGATGCGGCCAACCAGATCGTCATCGCGACCTTCGTCTCCACGACCTGCATCTGCATCGTCTGGCTGCCGCTGTTCGAACTCGATGGCGTCGCAGGCTATCTCTTCATGCCGATGGCCCTTGCCATCATGTTCGCGATGATCGCGTCCTTCATCCTGTCGCGAACCCTCGTTCCGACCATGGCGAAGTACCTTCTCGCAGGCCATGTGCATCACCCGGTCGGCGCACCCGGCCCCGATGAAGACCCGCACGGTATCCATGACTCTGCGATCGACATCCCGAACCCGCATGCGACCCAGCGTCCGCCATCAGGCTTCTTCAGCCGCTTCCAGAAAGGCTTTGAAGCGCGCTTCACCAGCTTCCGTGAAGGATACAACACGATCCTCACACGCTGCGTGGCACGCCGTGGTGCCTTTGTCGGCATCTTCATGGTGCTCTCCATCGCATCCATGGGGCTGTATTTCGTCGCAGGGCGGGACTTCTTCCCCGAAGTGAAATCCGATGCCCTTCAGATGCACATGCGCGCACCGCTCGGAACGCGTATTGAAGTCGCAGGCCGCATCGCCGCCCTCGTGGACGATCGCATCAACCAACTTCTGCCGGGCAAGGTCGAGAACATCATCTCAAACTGCGGCCTTCCCGAAGGACCGCATAACCAGGCCTTCATCCCGACCCCGTCCATCGGGACGCAGGATTGCGATCTGACGATCGCCCTGAAGAACGCTGAATCCCCGGTCTGGGATTACCGTGCCCTCCTGCGCAAGGATCTCTCCAAGCGCTTCCCGGGAACGGTTTTCACATTCCAGCCTGCGGATCTGACGAACAAGATCCTGAACTTCGGTTCCGCCGCCCCCATCGACATCCAGCTTTCCGGCCCGGATGCCATGGAAAACTACAACTACGCCAAGCACCTGATCGGGCTGATCCGCCAGATTCCAGGCACGGCAGACGTGAACATCCAGCAGACGATGTCCACACCAACGCTGATGGTGAATGGCAACCGAACCTTCAGTCAGGCAACTGGCGTGACGGAAGCCGATCTTGCAACCAACGAACTGCTGACGCTTGCCGGTTCCGGCGTCGTCGATCCGCAGTTCTGGCTTGATCCGGTCGACAATGTCACCTTCCCGCTCAACGTCTACACGTCGCAGGATCAGCTCACCCATCTCAATGACCTGCTGACCATCCCGGTCGACAAGGGAGACGGGGATCCCAACGACAAGACCCAGCTTCTGGGCGCCCTTGCCAATGTCGTGGCAGCCGGCACTCCGGGCGAAGTCTCGCACTACAACTCGATGTCCGAAATCGACATCTATGTGAACATCGAAGGCACCGATATGGGTTCCGTGCTGGACAAGGTGCGTCAGGTCGTCGCCCACGACGATCATAACAAACCGACCTCCGCCGAAGTCGATATCCACGGTCAGGCCACAACGATGGCAAGCGCCTACAAGCAGCTCATCATCGGTCTCGCGATCTCGATCGTCCTGATCTATCTGCTGATTGTGGTGAACTTCCAGTCCTGGCTGGACCCGTTCATCATCATCACAGCCCTTCCGGGCGCACTCGGCGGCATCGCATGGGCGCTGTTCCTCACGCAGACACGCCTGTCCGTCCCGGCTCTGACGGGCGCCATCATGTGCATGGGAACCGCAACTGCGAACTCGATCCTCGTGGTGTCCTTTGCCCGTGAACGCCTCGAAATCCACGGCGATGCGCTTAAAGCGGCTATCGAAGCCGGTTACGGCCGTATCCGCCCGGTCATCATGACAGCGCTGGCCATGGTCGTGGGCATGATCCCGATGGCAACATCGAACTCGACCAACGCGCCCCTCGGCCGCGCCGTGATCGGCGGCCTGATCGTCGCAACGATCTCGACCCTCCTCTTTGTTCCCTGCGTCTACGCAATCCTCCACAACCGCACATCGCGTCAGAAGGAAATCGCCTGATGGCTACCTCCCCCAAACTCATCGCCGCTGCGGGAGGGTGCCTCCTCGCGCTCTATGTCGGCTATATCGTCGTTGACCGTATCCATGTCTCTGCGGCCCTTGCAGCAGAGACGAAGGAAAACGCTCTGCCCGACGTTGCCGTCGTCAAGCCGATCCAGTCCCCCAAGAAGGTCGCCCTGACGCTGCCCGGCAACATCGATGCCTGGTATCAGGCACCGATCTATCCGCAGGTCTCGGGCTACGTGAAGATGTGGTACAAGGACTACGGCGCCCGCGTGAAGCAGGGCGACGTTCTGGCCGAGATCAACGCCCCGGCACTGGACGCACAATACGCACAGGCGAAGGCCGATCTCGCGTCGATCATGGCAAAGTACAACCTGTCCAATGTCACGCTCCAGCGCTGGCAGGCCATGGGCCGCTCACAGTCCGTCTCGGGACAGTCCGTCTCCGTCGCGCAGGCTGACCAGCAGTCTGCCAAGGCGCAGGTCGAAGCCGCCGAGCGGAACGTTGCACACTTCGAGGCGCTCGAACGCTTCAAAACGATCGTAGCCCCCTTCGATGGTATCGTGACCTCACGTGACATCAATGTCGGCGACTACGTCCATGACGGTGGTGGCAACCTCAACGCTGCGGGCGCGGCCTCCGAGCTCTTCACCGTGGCAGACGTCCACAAGCTGCGTCTGTTCGTCTCCGTGCCGGAAGTCTTTCAGTATGTCCTTCAGCCGGACATCACAGCAGAAGTCACCGTCCCGCAGTTCAAAGACCGCAAATTCACGGCGAACTTCCTGACGACCGCGCGCGGCTATGATCCAAACACCCGTACCTCCACCACGGAGTTCGAGATGGACAATCCGAACGAAGTCCTGTGGCCGGGCACCTTCGCTTCGGTGGAACTCAAAGCGAATAATGAGAACTCGCATCTCTACGAAGTTCCCACGAGTGCTCTGGTCTTCCAGGAAAAGGGCATGCAACTCGCCGTGGTCCGCGACGACAACACGGTCCATTTCCAGAACGTGACGGTCGGACGCATGGCCGATACGGCAACGGAAATTCAGGCTGGCATCGGCCCGAACGACCGCGTGATCGCCAACCCGCCCGCAGACGTGCTCGAAGGCGACAAGGTCAACGTGACCGTGCCGCAGCGCGGCTACAATCAGTCCGGCTTCGGAAAAGAGAACGAGTAAGATGATCCCATCCTTCTCCCGCCTCCGCCGCACCGGTCTGGTCTGCGGCACCGCCCTGTCGCTGCTCGGTCTGTCCGCGTGCGATCTGGCGCCCACCTACAAGGCTCCGAACCTTGTCGTCCCTGCCTCATGGCAGGGGCAGGCACCGTTTGCCGTGGCCACACCCGCGGATACAGCATTGCCCACCAACTGGTGGACCATGTTTCAGGACCCGCTGCTGAACGATCTTGAAGCCCGCGCCACCTCGGATAACGGCGACATTCAAGCCGCAGCCGAACGCTTCATTCAGGCCCGCGCCCTCGTTGTAGCCGCGCGTTCGGAACTGCTCCCGCATGTCAGTCTCGAAGCTGGTGCGTCGGACAACAAACAGTCCGCTGATCGTCTGTTCCGCAACGGTGCGACCCTGACCCAGACCGAAGAAGAATATGGCGGTCTGGCTTCATGGGAACCTGACTTCTGGTCATCCATCCGCAACCGTGTCCGCGAGCAGAAACAGTTCGCCCAGCAGCGTGCGGCCGATTTCGCCATGGCGCGCCTGAGCACGCAGGCCGAGCTTGCCCGCGATTACATCCAGCTTCGCGGCTATGACGCGCAGGATGCGATCTATGCGCAGTCCATCGGGTACTACGAACGTGCCGTCCGGATTACGGAGAACCAGCTCCAGAATCAGGCTGCTCCCCGCCTGGATCTGGCACGCGCACAGGCCCAGCTTTATACAACGCAGGCAGCGCGTCTGGACATTCAGGCCGCAAGGCAGGTTACGGAACATGCCATCGCGGTGCTGACCAACAGTTCACCGTCGAGCTTCCACATCCCGGCCAGCCCGCAGTTCCATTTCGTCCAGCCGACGATCCCCACCGATGTTCCCTCCACCCTACTCCAACGTCGTCCGGATATCGCTTCCTCCGAGCGCGAAATGGCACAGGCCAATCGTGAAATCGGCATTGCGCGTGCGGCCTTTTATCCGCATATCGCCCTGCGCCTGAATGGTGGTTTCTCCGCCAATGGCTTCGATCTGGCCAATCTTGCCAACTCGTTGTGGACCTATGGCGCGACGCTCGACATGCCGCTCTTTGATGGCGGACTTCGCCGGGCGGAGCTTCAGAGAACATGGTCGGCCTATCGTGAAACGCGTGACGACTATCGCATGAAGGTTCTATCGGCCTTCCGCGAAGTAGAAGACGGGCTGTCCCTGACCGAACGTCTGAGCAAGGAAAATGCAGCGCTGGAACAGGCGGTCAAAGCCAATCTCGCCACGCAGAACATGACCATGACGCTCTATCAGGGCGGCGTCGGAACCTATCTTGAGGCCATTTTCAGCCAGGAAAACACGCTGGAAAGCCGCATCCATCAGGTCGAGATCGCAACCCGTCTGTATCACGCGGATGTGGACCTGATCCGCAGCCTCGGCGGCGGCTGGACTATCCGTGACCTGCCCACAATGGACCAGACCCTGTCCATTACGCCGTTGCAGTATGATAATCTGCATCACCCGAAACCCGTCGGGGACGTCACGACGTCCCAGCATCCAGAGCAGTTCGAAAACCTGACGACTGGTCTGCCAGCAACACGCTAAATAAATGTTTGGTCCTGACCCAGGTCATTTCGGTCAGGACCAAACAGGGCATTGACCTTTTCGCAAGAAGCGATCCAATAAGCACTCAGGTTCTACCGGGCCTATGCTTTATCCCGTTCCCTGCCACGAGTAGGCTCTGCTTCATGCGTTACGTTCTTCTTTCCAGCGTTCTTCTGCTTGCGTCCTGTTCTTCTGCTCCGTGGGTCACAGGCCATACTGACAGCAAATGCATCCGAGAGCAGATGGTGAGCGGGGCCAACGGCAATGGCCGCCCCTTCGCCGCTGCCGCAGAATTCTGTGCTGCTACCATCCGCAAAGAAAACAAAGGACATGACCGCCCGCTGGACGTGCGTGACGACATGACCCTTCAGGCGATGGCGGAGAACCCGGATTACAATACGACCGGGCTTTCATTCGTCCCGCGCGATTCCAAAACGCGCATTCCCGGCGGAATCCGCAACATCAATATTGACTGATCCTGCGGAGAGGCAGTTTCGTCTTACCGTCCCCCTTGACCAAAGAAAGTCTTTTCATGTTCAGCCACATCATGCTGGGTAGCAACGACATTGCTCGTTCCAAAGCATTCTATGATGCAACGCTTGGTGTCATCGGCTGTACGCCCGCCGAACCCGATGCAAAGGGTCGGCTTGTCTATGCCCATTCCGGTGGGCGTCTGATCATCACGAAGCCCCTGAACGGTGAACCGGCCACAGGCGCGAATGGCGGGACGGTTGGGTTTGCCATGAGCAGCCCCGAACAGGCCGATGCCTGGTATAAGGCTGGCGTTGAAAACGGTGGCGAGGCCATCGAAAACCCGCCCGGCATCCGCCACACCGGAATGGGTGACCTGTACCTGGCCTATCTGCGCGATCCGGATGGCAACAAGCTCTGCGCCCTGCATCGGGTCGGCTGAGAAACCAATCCCGGCCACGAGGTTGTCTGCCGGGCTGCCCTGCGGCATGAAAGGGGCTAACACGTCCCTTTCTTCCTGTCGGCAGGTTCCCAAGATGTCTAAACACACCCCCGTTGGTCTCGAAAACGGCTCAGCGCCTGTCACGGCATTGACCCATTCGGGGAATTTTCATGTCGACGAGACCATGGGTTATGTCATCCTGCATTATGCCCTTGCGCCGCAGGGAGATCTTCGTGCGCGTGTTCTCGAAGAAAAATCCGCCGATCGCCTAACCTTCATCCGGACGCGCAATCCAGACGTTATCAAATCAGCCGATCTCGTTTTCGACGTCGGTGGCCTCTATGATCCGCCCCATGGCCGTTACGACCACCACATGAAGGACAAGCCCCTTCGTGAAGACGGCACGCCTTACAGCGCGGCTGGTCTTTTGTGGAAGGATTATGGTCACGCGGCCATTCGTAACATCCTGAACACGCCGGTCGATGACGCTACCGTAGACCTGATCTGGCAGAGCCTCGACAAGTCCCTGATCCTGCCGATCGATCAGGATGACAATGGTGTGGTCAAGATGGGCAAACTCTCGCTGGCAGACATCGTCTCGGCATGCAGCCCGCCTTGGGATACGGCGGAGCTTTACGGCAAGCAAGAAGCCCGCGCACGGGAGTCCCTCGGTTTCGCCAATGCCGCCACAGCTGTCGCCTCGCATCTGATCAATGTCGTGGACCGTATCCGTGCCAGCCTCAAAGCGACGGACCGCGTTATTGAGGCTTATGAGAGCGCTGAAGACAAGCGCATTCTGGTCATGGAAACGGGAATGCCGACGGAGAAGGTCATTTTCGAGCGTGATCTGCCGGTGGTGTATGTCGTCTCTCCGGCAGGACCGGAGCAGTGGAACGTCAAGGCCGTGCCGCCCGTGCGTGGTGATTTCGGCCAGCGCGTTTCCCTTCCGGAAGCGTGGGGAGGTCTGGAACGGGACAAGTTGGCCGCGGTTTCCGGTGTTTCTGACGCCGTGTTTGCCCATCCTGCCCGCTTCATCTGTGGTGCGACGAGCCGCGAGGGGGCCATCCGTATGGCCCAACTGGCTCTGCAGATCGCCGGGGTCTGAGACGAAACGTCTTAGTTCAGAGCCTTGATCTTCAAATAAGTTTCTTCATCGGAAGTCGGTGTTGCCGCTAGGAAAGCTCCGAATTCCGGATTTCTCAGCGGCGGACCACTCTTTGATGACGAACTTTCCTTTGCGTCTTCCTGTTGCGGCGATTGGCCTGTGCCTGACATGGCCTCTCGCCGCTCACGCAGCCGACACGGTCCCTCCGACCAGAACCCCAATTAAACATCTGGTCGTGATCTATCAGGAAAACGTCTCGTTCGATCACTACTTCGGAACATACCCGAAGGCGGCCAACCTTGCTGGCGAGCCCGAATTCCATCCCTCAGCAGACACACCACGCGTCGATACGCTCGCTACGGCAGACCTACTAAGGCACAATCCCAACACGATCCTGGCCAACGGGCGGGACGCCTCCCTGCCTTTCCGACTGGATCGCACACAGGCCGCCACCGCTGACCAGAACCATGGCTACACGGCCGAACAGCGGGCCTATGACCACGGGCGATCCGACCTGTTCCCACGCTATACCGGTCGCGGACTGCCCGGCGGGGTTGGGGCGTTTGGCACCAGAGGCGAGGTCATGGGCTATTTCGACGGCAATACCGTCACGGCAATGTGGCGCTACGCACAGCGTTTCGCCATGAGTGATGCGACCTATACGGACACATACGGCCCTTCCACGCCCGGGGCGCTGGAAGTGGTGTCCGGCCAAACCAACGGTCTGCAGATCAAAACCACGACCCAGAAGCCGTCAACACTGCATGCCGCATCGCCTTATGTCGGAGACGGACAGGGCGGCTGGACCATGATCAACGACATCGATCCCGCTGACGACGTCTGCTCCACGCCCAACAATCAGGTGCGGATGACCGGGCCGAATATCGGGGATCTGCTCAACAAACATGGAATCACCTGGGGTGGCTTCATGGGAGGCTTCAACCTTTCACTCCACAATCCCGATGGCTCGACAGGGTGCCAGCGCCAAACGCTTTCCCCAACCGTGAACCAGATCGTGGCGGACTACATCCCGCACCATAACTGGTTCCAGTATTACGCCAGCACGTCCAATCCGACACATGCACGGCCATCTTCTCCAGCCGCGATCGGACACAGCATGCGCCCGGACAACGGCCAGCCGGACCCCGCCAACCACGAGTACGATCTTCAGGACTTCTTTGCTGCGACAAAAGCAGGAAACCTCCCCGCCGTTTCTTTTGTAAAAATGCCAGCCTGGCAAGACGCCCATGCGGGCTATTCGGACCCGCTGGATGAACAGAAGGGCGTGGTTGAACTCGTCAATTTCATTCAGACGCGTCCGGAATGGCGCGATACTGCCATTTTCATCGCTTACGATGATTCAGACGGGTGGTACGACCACGCCTTCGTCCCTCCCCGTCATGGCTCCGCAGATCCCGAAGTCGATCAGCTGGACGGACCGGGACATTGTGGAACCGCAGTTCGCCCTAAAGGCGTCGGTGGAGCTGAAGTGAATGGCCGGTGCGGACCGGGGACCAGAATCCCCCTGCTGGTGCTGTCACCCTGGGCGCGGACGAACTATGTCAGCCATACCTTCCTGACCCAGTCTTCCATTCCCCGTTTCATTGAAGACAACTGGCTTCAGGGCGACCGGCTGGGCAAAGGTTCTTTCGATGCGGACGCGAATTCTCTCGAGGACCTGTTCGATTTCAGTCGCAAGCCCAGACTGGATCCTCTGTTTCTTAATGCAGGAACGGGCACTGTGAAATCGCAGCCCTGAAACGACAAAGAGACGCGATCACACCGCGTCCCTTTGTCGTTATGGCCGGAGCAGAAACGCTCCGGCCTCTGATGAAGAGGTCTCAGGCGAGAAGGTAGAACACCGTCGCCGCGACACAGACCGTCACAGGCAGTGTCAGCAACCAGGCCATCACGATCTTGCTCAGCATCTTTTTGTTGATGCCCGATCCCGCAGCCACCATCGTTCCGGCCACGCCGGATGTGATGATATGCGTCGTGGACACCGGAAGGCCGGTATAACCCGCCGTCATGATCAGGCCTGCACCCACGACTTCCGAAGCTGCGCCCTGTGCAGGCGTCAGATGCGTCGTTCCAATGCCTTCACCCAGCGTCCGGACGATGCGCTTGTAGCCGACCATCGTTCCGATCCCGAGGCAGAGCGCGCTCAGAAGACGGACCCAGCCCGGAGCGTATTCAACAGTCGGACGCAGTTCGGATGCGAGGCGGGAAGCCTGCTTCTTCTCGGCATCGGACGCAGCCGGATTGGCGGCAACAGACCGCAGGCCGGACAGAACCTGATATACGTCACCGCGCAGCTCAGCCGGAACCTGGGAAGGGCCATCCGTCTGGGACAGACGGTTGATCGACGCGATGGCATCTTCCTTGAAAGAATACCGGTCATACTGCGTCACCAGCGGCAGAGCCTGCTGTGCGTCCTGACGGATCTGCTGGATGCTGACAGGAGCAGCCGGGTTCAGGGCGAAGGTTGCGGGCATGATGCCGATGATCGTCAGCATAATCAGGCCGATGCTCTTCTGGCCATCGTTGCTGCCATGCGAAAAGCTGACGAGCGTGCATGTCAGAACCAGAACGCCACGTACGATCGGGTTCGGCTTTTGCTCGGGTGTCGGCGCCTTGTACATTTCCGGCATCTTCACAAGCGAACGGATGAGGAAATACAGCAGGAGCGCGCCCACAAAACCCAGCAAAGGCGACACGGCCAGTGCACGGAGCACTTTCCAGATCTGGCTCCAGTCCACGCTGTGCCCCAGTTCGCGGGCATGAACGAAGGAATCACCGATCGCAATGCCAACCAGCGAGCCGATCACGCAATGGGAGGAGGAGTTCGGGATCCCGAACCACCATGTCATCAGGTTCCAGGCCAAAGCGGTGCCGAAAAGGGCCACCAGCATCGGAACAGCCGGATTGCCGCTCGGAGGCGAAAGCACATCGGGCGGGAGAAGCTCCACCAGCGCATAAGCAACGGAAATACCGCCCAAAATCACGCCCAGCAGGTTCATCAACCCAGACCAGACCACTGCAACAGTCGGCTTGAGCGAATTGGTATAGATGACAGTTGCAACAGCATTGGCCGTGTCATGAAAGCCATTGGCAAATTCAAAAACGCAGACCAGAACAAAGCAGAGGCATAGCGCAACAAGCGATACCGCCGAGGAAGGGTCAAAGTGAAGCATAAATCCCGGATTCCGTTATTCTGCCTCCTGCCTTAATCCATTTAATAAATTTTTAGTTATGACGTTTCTGCTTTTCACAAAACCTTCATAGTCATAATCTGAAACACAACAATATACGGCCCTACTTTCAGCAGTAGAGTTCCAAGTCAGGGCACAAGGGCTTTCACTAGCGCCTTGAGGGCTTTCTGTGCGGCCTTCGATCCCCATTCCCGCAACAGTTCACGCGCCTGTGGCTGCTTCGAGAGTGCTTCAGGCGTTTCCCGGATCGGCGGCATGGCGCTGACATGATCCTTGATGTTGGGCGGAAGTGCCGGGAAAGGATCAATATTCACTAACTGCGTCAGCAGCGCCACGCTCGTAATACGGCAGGTCGGACGATAGGTGTTCAGACACACATACGCCCCCGTGCCATTGACTGCGGGATCGTAAATCGCCTTCCACGTCACGGCAGGAACCGGAATACGGCCCTTCCCGATCGTCCGCATCTCATCCGGATCGTAACCCGGCCCTGTCACAACGAAGATTTCGCCTTCCTGTCGCGCCCAGCCCCTGACAGCACTTTCAACGCCTTCCCACGGGCCACGATTCAGCTCTGCTGTCTGCGGGACGATATTGGACAGCAGGAATGATTCCTGCTGCGCCGTCAGGCCTGCTTCATCGCCACTGGGAGTCATATGCCCCCGGTCATAGCCTGACGCCCGGTAATCGCTCAGAGTAGACCGCATACTGAGGGGAAGACGCTCATCAGCGAAAAAATTACCCTGCCGCCGCGTGCGATCCGCAATTTCCAGATTTTCTTCCGTCAAATCCTCGGCTGACCAGAGCGGCCCCTTAGTCGCTTCCGAAACAAGAGCGGCATATCCCGAATTACAGAGCTGAACCGTGCCGATCCGCGCCGTTTCCCGCAGGATGGCCGGAGGCTGCCCGTCTGCGAACAGGTCCGGACATGTCTCCGCTCTGGCCGACATGGAAAACATCAGGGAGAGAATGGGAAGAGACAGAAAATATTTCAAAAGTGGCCGGTCTCATGACGTCAGTTTCGGGAGCGGCCGGTGTTAATGGATCAGGACGCTCCGCGCAACTGACTGATTTTTCAGTTTCTTTTCATGACAACCTCAATCAGATGGACAGCCCCTTCATCTGTCAGAACGACCGGCTCCTCACCTCCAAACAGTTTCCCGTTCTCCCGAATCTCCAACACGCCTCGGCTGATCTGATCCGGGTTGCTCACCTCAATCCGATAGGTGGCTGTCTTCCAGCGCAGCATTACTTCAAAGTCCGGCCATTCCGGCGGAATGCAGGGCGAAAGAAACAGTTTGCCGTCTTCGATCCGCACACCGAGCAGAACTTCCATTCCCACGCGCTGCATCCATCCTGCCGAGCCCGTATACCACGACCACCCGCCACGCCCGACATGCGGTGCTGCGGAATAAACATCAGCCGCCACGACATACGGCTCCAGCCTGTAACGCCCGGCTGCCGCCTCGTTCCGGGCGTGATGGACCGGGTTGATGGTGGCAAACATCGCATGGGCCGTAGCGCCGTCTCCCAGCAGGGCCGTTGCCATGACGGTCCAGAGAGCCGCATGGGTATACTGACCGCCATTTTCCCGAACACCGGGCGGATAACCGCGAATATAGCCGGGGTCAGGTTCGGATTTATCGAAGGGCGGAGTCAGAACCATGATGATGCCGTCGTCCAGCCGCACAAGCTGCTCCCGCACCGCCTGCATGGCTACACGGGCGCGCTCAGGGTCTCCGATCCCGGAAATCACGGCCCAGGACTGTGCGATCGCATCAATCCGCCCTTCCCGGTTGAGATGACTGCCCAGCGGCGACCCGTCATCAAAATAGGCCCGGCAGTACCACTCCCCGTCCCAGGCGTTCTCCAGCCCGGTCTTGAGTTTCTCAAGCGCTCGGTTCCATTTCTCCAGACGGCTCTGATCGCCCCGCGCTTCCGCATGGGGGATAAACGCTTTCAGCGCCGAGGACAGGAACCAACCAAGCCACACGCTTTCTCCCCGACCGGCTTCGCCGACACGATTCATCCCGTCATTCCAGTCGCCGGTGCCCATGAGAGGCAGGCCATGAGCGCCCCATGTCAGACTGTGGTCGAGCGCTAAAGCACAATGTTCGTAAAGCGAAGCCCGCTGTTCCGTCATTGACGGCTGAAGGAAGCGTTCGTGCTCGTCATTGGCCAGAACAGGAGCGTCGAGGAAGGACAACTCCTCATCCAGAACGCTCCGATCGCCGCTAACCCGCACATACTGTGCCACCGTAAAAGCCAGCCATGCGCAGTCGTCGGAAATGCGCGTCCGCACGCCATTGCCTTTCTGGGGCAGCCACCAGTGCTGAACATCGCCCTCCAAAAACTGACGCGATGCCGCGCGCAGCAGATGCTCCCGGACCAGTTCAGGCGCGGAGGTTACAAGCGAC
The DNA here is from genome assembly GCF_018256215.1 of Gluconobacter sp. Dm-73. Taxonomy (NCBI): domain Bacteria; kingdom Pseudomonadati; phylum Pseudomonadota; class Alphaproteobacteria; order Acetobacterales; family Acetobacteraceae; genus Gluconobacter; species Gluconobacter sp. Dm-73. Next base: position 71,902 of record NZ_JAERLW010000006.1, read on the forward strand.
ATCCCGTCCTGAAGCTGGTCACGGAACCCGTACGCGCCGCTCGCCTGATAGAACCCGGCCCGCGACCAGATGCGGCTCGACAGGGACTGATACAGCAGCCAGCCGTTGAGCATGATGTCCATGGCCCGATCCGGAGTGCGGACCTGAAGTGCGTCCGTAACAGAACGCCAGCCCTGTTTCACATCCTCCAAAACATCATCCAGATCCACGGCCCGGTATTGTGCAATCAGTTTCCGCGCCTGTTCAACGTCCTGTCCCTGCCCCAGAAGGAAGACGATTTCTGTCTCCTCACCCGGGGCCAGAGTGATGAGCGTCTGCAAAGATGCGCAGGGATCGACGCCCGCGCCAACAAGACCCGGAAGGTCGGCTCCCCGCATGATCGCGCGAGGGGCGGACAGACTTCCATAACGTCCAAGAAATGCTGTCCGATCATCCATGAAGGAGGTCTGACGTCCTCCGAAATCTGCAAATGCCACACGATCGCCGAACGTATCTCCCCATACATTCCGCGCGAATAGGGCGCCGGTTTCAGCATCAGTTTCCGAGAACACGAAGGGGGCCGCAGACATCCGAGAGCGGCCAAGAACCCATTCCACATAGGCCGTTGCGCGCAGAGTCCGCGTCCGGGAAGTCTGGTTCACCAGACGCAGCCTTGAAATCCTGATTGGGTCTTCCCGTGGCACATACTGCACCAAGGTCGTGGCAATCCCGTCCGCAACCCGCTCGAACCGACTGTAACCGCGACCGTGATACGCAACATGAACCGCCGTTTCATCAGGGCAGACCGCCGCGACCGGCGACCAGAAAACCCGGCTCTCCTCATCGCACAGATAGAAAGCCTCTCCCGGCGGATTGCTGACCGGGTCGTTGCTCCAGGGCGTCAGCTGGTTCTCACGGCTGTTTTCGGACCAAGTATAGCTGCTTCCTTCTGCTGAGACCTGAAACCCGAAATGTGGGTTTGAGATCACGTTGATCCACGGCGCCGGCGTGGTGCGACGTCCCTGCAGAATCACGGCATATTCTGTCCCCTGCGCCGTAAATCCTCCATATCCATTTGAAAGTTCAAGTTCCGGGAGGGCTGGAGCCTCGCCCGTAGCCCTGTAAGGCCGGAAGAACGTTTCCTTCCCCAAACCCGCCTTGTCCTGCCGGATCGTTTCCGCACGGGTGATCTGGTATTGCAGGCTCCCTCCCTTTCCGGGGAGGACCACACGCGCAGCCGAGAACAGAAGCTCCTTCACCACACCGGACATCAGGCTGCCCCGCAGCAGATGGACACCCCCGGCCCCGCCGCCCACCGAGGACGATCTGACGAGCGTTTCAAGCGCCTGCTGAAGATCCTGCGCATAAGATGTCGGATGTTCATTCAGGATGACCACATCCACGGCCAGAGCCTTGAACCGGAAATATTCCTGCGCCCTGAGCACCGTGCGGGCAAGCTCGAAGTCCTCGCTTTCACTCACGACAAGCAGCAGGATCGGCAGATCGCCCGACAGACCCTGCCCCCACAGATCGGTCTGCCGTCCCGCTCCTCGTCTGATCCGCTCAGGAGAGGCCCGTAATGTCGGGCCTGCATAGAGCAGGAACCCTGCCAGCTTCTGAAACAGATCCGCCTGAGTGGGGCGAATGTCCAGATGCCGCAACTGAACCTGTGCATGTGTCCAGGCCAGCGTCAGCGCGCGGTCGAGATCTGCTGCATCCTGATGCCGCTCAATGCTGTCCATCAGCGCCGCCCGCGTCGAGGCCACGATCGTCCAGAACGACACCCGACGGGTGGTCCGTGGCGGGACCGCCAGCCTGCACCGCATAGCGAAGGCCGCATCCAGCACCGTACCGGTACTCCCGGAAAGTTCCGAAGCTCCCTGCAATGCAAGAGGTGCCCGAAGATCACGCCCCCGGCCCACAAACCGTGCACGGTCCGTTTCAATGGAGAGGGTTCCACCTCCAACCACCAGACAGGCAGCCCAGATTTCCTGCTCCCCCGGACTACGACGGCGGCGCGTGGCAATAATGGCGCGCTGCGAGGGAAGATATTCCGTTTGCACGAACATCCGGGCGAAAGCGGGATGGGCAAGGTCCGTCTCCGGCGGGCACAGCGCCAGTTCGACGTAGGACGTCACTTCGATCTCAACAGTCGCCAGACCTGTATTCCTGACGGAAACACGACGCAGTTCCGCATCGTCCTCCGCAGAGACCAGCACATCCATCGTCGTCGTCAGTTCGCCATCCTGCCGCAGATAAGTAGCGCGGTCCTCACGGAACTCGACGTTACACTGATCTGCCGGAACCCCGCAGGGCTGAAAACCGGCGGACCACACACGGCCGCGTCCGATATCCCTCAGATAGACATACGATCCCCAGTTATCGAGCGTCCCATCCTCACGCCAGCGCGTTACCGCCTGCCCGTTCCAGCGACTGTAGCCTGACCCTGCGGCGGTCAGCATGACGCTGTAGTGGCCATTGGAGAGAAGATGCGTGACGGGAGGCGCATCCACATCCAGCGTGATCTGACGCCCACCCGGAGCCTGTCCCGTAGAGGCCGGAGGCGGAAGCAGTTTCTCTTCCTTCAGCGGACGCGTTATGGCCCCGCCGATCGGCGCGCGTTCCTGAAGCAGAAGTTCGGCGGCCCCCATCATAGGCTCCGCATGAAAACGCCTGCGCATGATTCCATCCAGAATGGTATCGGCAAACGCCAGAATGGACATGCCCTGATGATGCGCCATGTAGGAGCGGATGATCGCAGGATTTTCTCCGGGCCGCAGACGCTCTTTCGTGTAGTCCAGAGCCTCATAGAACCCGAACGCTCCTTGTGCTCCGAGGGCCTCCAGACGGGCGAAATTTGCCACGGCCTTGCGGGCATTCACCATGGTGGCCAACGCCGTCGCATAAGGGGCGATCACGAGGTTCTGGGCAAGCCCCCGCTTCATCCCGAGACCCGGCACGCCGAAGTTGGAATACTGGTAATTATAGTCCAGATCCCGGGCGTTGTAGGCTGATTCCGAGATGCCCCAGGGCGTTTCACGCGCCTGTCCATATTCGATCTGACGCCTGACGATCTGTCTGCTGGTCCCTTCCAGCAGACTGTCGAACGGCGCTGCCATAACCAGAGACGGCATAAGATATTCGAACATGGAGCCCGACCACGACACAAGCGCCTCACCCCGCGCGACCGCGGCAACAGGCCGCCCGAGCCGGAACCAGTCCCGGGCGGGAACATCGCCTTTCGCAATCGCAAAGAACGAAGCAAGCCGCGCTTCGGACGCGAGCAGATCGTAGCAGTTGTCGTCCAGAACGCCGTCATTGACGACATACCCAATCGACAGCAGCCCGCGCTCACGGTTGCGAAGGAAGCCGAACTCCATATCAAGCGCCATGGTCCGGGCCTGCTCGGCCAGTTCCCGTAATAGTCTGGCTGTCTGCAGTCCAACGGCGCCGTCTCTCTGATCACTGCGAATAGCATTCTGGGCAGCCTGCAACCAGAACAGGACACTCTCAGCCCCTCCTGCCAGAATGATATCCCTGTCAGCCGTTTTCTGTCCCCTTGTCCCGTTCAGGGACTGCACTGCTTCTCCCGCACGCGCGACAAGAGCCATCAGTTTTTGTTCGACGAAAATCTGACCGGCAGCATTTTCCAGCAACTCATGCAGCAACGACCGGATATCCTGCGCGATACCGCTCGTGCGCAAGGCATTGCCACTAGCGGCCAGTTCCTCCTGAGCCAGAGCCAGAGCGTCCTGCACGCCCGGTCTCCAGCCGTCAGGCGAACGGCCCTTATGCTCCCATTCTATAAAGGTCCGGCCCAGCGTGATCAGATGGCCCGCCAGATTGCCGCTATCGACGGTCGAGACATACACTGGCGCAAGAACAGAGAGGTCTTCCGTACTATACCAGTTATAGAAATGGCCCCGATACTTTGGCAGGCGCGCCATCGTCGCAAGCGTTTCCTGCACTCGCTCCACGGCTTCCGCCATGCCGATCCAGCCAAAATCATGCGCGGCAACAACGCACAAGAGATACAGTCCCATATTCGTGGGCGACGTTCTGCGTGCGAGCAGGGCGGCGGGCTCTTCCTGAAAATTGTCAGGCGGGAGGAAATGATCCGATTCCGTGACGAAGGTTTCGAAATACTTCCATGTCCTCCGCCCCTGAAGGCGCAAAACAGCCGTCTCGTCCGCTGTTGCCTCAAGCCTGCGGGCAGAAACACTGTACTGGCTCGCCTTCCACGCGAAGACCGGCGACAGCATCCAGACACAGGCAAAGGGCAGCACCACAAGCCACACAAGAGGCGCCATCAGAGGCATCAGAACAAAGGCAAAAGCACCGAGAAGGATGGCTCCTCCCATCTGGCGCACATATCCCATCAGGCTTTCCCGCGGCGCCTCGGCAGCCTGCGCCGCCGTTACCCATTGCAGAAGATGCCTGCGCGTGACAAACACCCTTGCGAGCGTTCGAACGATCGCATCGCCCATCAGGCAGGCCTGATCCGCCAGAAACACCAGACAGAGCGCAGTGGTCAGGACAGTCCGCTTCAGGTCTGTGCCGAGCAAAGCCAGATAACTGTCAAGCGTCTCTCCCTGCCGGAAGCGAAACGCGTCAATCAGCAGCGGCAGAGTGGCTGGAATGGCAACGGTTGCGACAATGCACATCGTCCAGACGAACGCATCATGCCCTCCCAACATCCACCCTGCAAACAGGGCCGCGACGGCCATGGGTGCGGACAGACTGCGCCGCAGGTTATCCAGCATTTTCCAGCGCGCGATACCCGTCATGGGCGTTGAGCGTCTACCGATCGTCGGAAGCCACCCCATCCATGAAAAAATCCATGGCAGTAGCTGCCAGTCCCCCCGTGCCCACCGATGCAGACGGGATGCCGAAACCAAATAGTCAGTAGGAAATTCTTCAATGACCTCAATATCGGTCACAAGCCCGGCGCGGGCGAAGACGCCTTCAAACAGATCGTGACTCAGCAGCGTTCCTTCAGGCACCCGTCCGTCCAACGCAGCCTCGAAGGCATCGATGTCGTAGATTCCTTTCCCGGCAAACGACCCTTCTGAAAACATGTCCTGATACAGATCCGACACAGCGGCGGTGTAGGGCTCGATTCCGTTCGGGCTGGAAAAAACCCTCTGAAACAGTGTGCTGCTTCGCGCCTTAGGCAGCGAAGGCGTGACACGTGGTTGAAGGATGCCGTAGCCCTCCACGACAGCCCCGCGTTCCGGATCGAAACTCGCCCTGTTCAGAGGATGCGCCAGTTTGCCGACCAGACGCCGGACCACTTCGTAAGGCAGGCGCGTGTCGCTATCGAGCGTTACGACATACCGCACGCCTTCTGGAATCCGCTGCCCCGAAAGCGGCATGAAACTCGTATCCTGCGCCCCACGCAGAAGACGGTTCAGTTCATGCAGCTTGCCACGCTTACGTTCCCAGCCAATCCATTTCCCTTCGCCTTCAGACCATTTCCTACGACGATGCAGCAACAGGAAACGGTTCGAGGCACCGTCAATTGCCCCATCGGTCCGTCCATAGATCCTGTTCAGTCGCTCAATGCCCTGTACGGCCTGCTCCAGCAGGTCTTCATCCCCTGCGCGGTGTTCGGAAGACCAATCCGTCCAGTCCGTCAGCAGCGCGAAAAAGATATCTCCATCCCGGCTGGCGAGATAATGTTTTTCAAGCCGATCAACCATTTCCCCGACAGCCTGCCGGTGCGTCAGAAGGGTCGGCACTACGACCATCGTCCTCAGTTCGGCCGGAATACCCTGTTTGAGTTCCAGTGCCGGAAGTTCTGAAACCGTAATAGCCCACATCAGAAAACGGTTCATTCCGGAAACCACGGCATCGGATGCCGGGATGAATCCCAGAACGAGTAGAAGCAGGAATGCCCGTCCCGGCAGATAACCGTTCATGAGCGACAGAAACGCTGCCAGCAGCAGAAGTGTCAAAAGCGTAACGGCAATACTGTAGCCGGTAATGCCAAGCTGACGACTGATCTTCCCGACCTGAACCCGCAGCGGCGCGCGAAACCCCAGTTCCTGCTCAAGAGCGGAACGCCCCTCCGCAATCAGGTAATATCCGGGATCAGCACGCCGTGGCTCCGCAGATTGCTCGACACGGGCATTCTGCGCTTTTGCAACTGCCAGACTGGCAATATCGCACTCTGTAAACCGCGATCCTTTAGCGAGTTTTTCAACAGCCCGGCAGTAGAGGTGGCGCGTCGTCAGATCCATCCCGGCAAATTCGCCATGAGCCGCCAATATTCTACTGACAAGACTGACATCCTCGACCAGATCGTTCCAGTCGGTCGTCGTCATCAACCGGATACTGTTGATAATGTTACGAATTGTCGCGTTCAGGCCGCCCTGCTCCTGCATTTCCTCATGAACGAGCGTCTCCAGATCCGTTCCTTTTTCCTGGAGCACGCCATCAAGCCAAAGAAACGCAGGGTCTTTCTGCGGATCATGCCCCCGTAGACGATGGGCGAACTGAACAAGAAAAGCGCGCGAGAGCGTGTGGATCTCAACCCCAGCGAGAAGCTGCATGGTCTGCGGACCATTGACGCCCCCGTTTTCCGTCAGCGCATCGACAAGAGTATCGGCCCTCTCCCGCGCCTTCAGGTCAGCGCTGATTTTTTGTGAAATACGCCGCAGGTTTTCAATCAAAACGATGCGAATATTAATCGGAACGGCCCAGAGTTCCCGGATCAGCAGAGGCTGGGTCTGTTGGTAGGTCTCCAGAAACTCGCGGATCGTTTCTGAGCTGATATGACTGTCCGTATGCGCCACCAGCGCCCAGGCGATTTCGAAAACGCGGGGTAGTCCGGCAAACGCGCCATCCACAAGTTTGGGGAGGTCACGGTAATAGCCGACAGGCAGCTCAACCTTGATGGTCTGAATCTGCATGTCCATCAGATAATAGTTGTCGATCAGCCATTCAGCGGCTGGGGTCAGTTGCTTTCCCTGCTCCGATGCGTGGGACAGGACAATATTGGCATCCTGCAACACCCGCGCATTGTCGTTCAGACGGGCAATGAGCGGGCTACCACGAGTACCAAACCCGATCCGGGCATGGGAGACTGCCAGACTGTGAGCATGCGTCCGCATCCGCTCCAGACCGAACAAGTCTGCCCGAATGGGGTTTTCATCCGCCCAGCAGTTTCGCGAATGCGCGCCCTCTTTCGGCGCGCCGGGGAGATAAGAGGACACCGATTCGAGTGATGCCCGAAGTCTAAACATTTGTGTTCTGATCGACATCTTTACCACCCCATCTCCGGAAAAGGAGACTCATCCAGACGCCTGAAACCGGATTGAGAAAGCTGTCTTCAGCAACAGGTTCTTGTTATTTCTTTTGTGACGGATCACGTTTCCTTGCTGTTGAGGAAACGCCTGGTAAAAACTGCCAATGTTTGAGAGCGTTATTAGCGATACTTCAGAACTACCCGACTGCGGAGATGACAAAACATTGCATGATACGAAAAGAAAACGATCCGCGGTCACGACCTTCCGACTTCTCGCAAGCGCCTTGGTGAGTGCCGCGTTAACCGGAACTTTACCTCCCGCGAAAGCAGCGCCGCCAGAAATTCTCCCGCTCGCTCATGCAGAGTTGGAAAAGGGGTCTCATGTCACGCTTTCTGCACGGGGCGTTGTCGCGTCGCTGGACGTCAGACACACGACAAAATGCAATGTGCCGATCGTCTGGGGCGATATGGATTCCAGCCCCACATCTCCTTGCAGCATGGCTTTCCTGACACTCCGCACGCCCGGAGATACGCTGGCACAGGCGTCTTCTTTTCCCCTGACACCCTATGGGACGGAAGATGACGGCATGGCGCAGCTCAGAATGTCTTTTAGACAGCTGGACGCGTCGACCCCTTTCCCACAAGTCATGGTCTCGGCTTATACGGGGGGTGCGCATTGCTGCTCCCTTACGTCCATTTTCGATCTGCGTTCCAAAGGGCAATGGCAGCACCTCGAACTGGGAGCGATGGACGGTGATGGTGAGCCGCAGATCGTGGATATCGTCGGAAATGGACAGCAGGAAATCCTGACCTTCGATCAGTCCTTCCTCTATACTTTCGCCTCCCATGCCGGTTCTGAATCACCTATTGTGATTTCGCGTTATCACGACGGTGTTCTGGAAAATGTGACACGCGATCCGGTCTATCGGGACTATCTTGCCAAAGATCTGGCTGAAAGACGCCGCAACTGGACACGATCCGGTCGTTTCGAGCCGAATGGCTTTCTGGCCTATGAGGTCGCGACCATGGCCAATCTGGGCAAATTCTCAGAAGGCTGGCGCGATATGCTGGCTCATGCGCAATCCACAAAAGAAGCCGGATCTGGCCTGTCTTTATGTGATCTCAAACCCGCCGCAGAAAAACAGAATGGTCATGGCTGTTCTGCCAAAGAAAAAGAACTGCTTCCATTTCCCGAGGCCCTTTCCGCCTTTCTTGTCCAGACCGGTTACATAACGCCGGAACAGGCTGCTTCGGTTCGAGGAGATCAGGGTTCGACGAACGTGCCTCCTCCGCCGACGGAATCCGCTCCCCAGAAGCCGGTGTCTTCGTCATCCGCCGTTGCCCAGCCCACGACAACAAATTCCGACACCATAGCTCCGGCCAAGTCCATAAAATCCTCCGCCCTGTTCTCTGTCCTCGCAGGTCTTGGGTTGGTTCTTTATCTTCTCCCGATCCTGATTGCGTACAAACGCGACACTGTCGATCAGCGAAAAATCGCGATGGTGGCGGTCCTGCTGGGCTGGACGGTCATCGGTTGGGTCGCAGCCCTTGTCATGGCCCTCACGCAGCAGTCACGCAAAACATAGACATACGATCAGTTTCTACTCCGTGCCTCTCGCAGCGTCATGCTCCCGATCCGCTGTGAGAGGTAAATCCCGGTCTTTCCTGAAAAAGCGCAGGCCACGAAACATCCGATCGCGAAATAGGCGATATCCGCGGCCCCAAACAACTCGACACCCATCAAGGTACAGGCCAGAGGCGTGTTCGCCGCGCCCGCAAAGACCGACACGAACCCCACAGCAGCGAGTAGGTCCACCGGCATATGCAGCACATGGGCCAAAGCATTTCCCGAGGCGGCACCCAGAAAAAATAGTGGCGTGACTTCCCCGCCCTTGAACCCACTCGCCAGAACAACAACTGTAAACGCCAGCTTCCAGAACCAAGACCAGGGATAGAATGCAGGCCCGAAAAAGCTGACAATGGCCGCTCCACTGGGTTCTGCCGGAAGAACGCCCAGCCCAAGATAATCCCTGTTCCCAACGACTATCACCAAAAGAATGGTCGCAATCCCGCCAATCGCCGGGCGCAGCCATGATCTCGGACAGACTGTTTTCATAACTGCCGCCAGACGATGCACGCTCTCCGCGAAGATCCAACTCAGGAGACCAAAAACAACAGCCGCACCGGCAACCTTCCCAGCCAGCACAGGATTGACGTGCAACAGCGAGCCGTCGGCACTCAGTGTCCCCTGAAACATCAGAGGGTAGAAAACGTGATGCACTCCCCAGGCGCGACAGGACCAGTCCGCAATGATGGAGGCCATGGCCGCAGGAAAAAGAAACCGGTAGTCGAGCCGGCCCAACGTTAGAACTTCAAGAGCGAAAACCGCTCCTGCAACGGGGGTTCCGAAGACGGAACCAAACCCTGCGGCAATGCCACAAACCAGCAGGGCGCAGCGTTCCGAAGAGCGAAGCCTGAACAGCCGCGCCGTCGCACTCGCCAGACTGCCTCCAACCTGTATGGCCGTTCCTTCCCGCCCGACAGACGCACCGAAAAGATGGCTCACAACCGTCGCGATCAACACGAAAGGCGCCATGCGGAGTTGAACCCCGGCCCCCGGCTCGTGGATTTCGTCCACGATCAGGTTCGCCCCGCCTTCCACATCCCGTCCGAACCAGAAATACCATAGCCCGACCGCCACCCCCGCCAGAGGAAGGCCGAACAGCAGAACCGGATGAGCGATCCTGCAAGCAGTTACGACGTCCAGAAGCCACAGAAACAAGGCGCAGACGCTGCCGATACACACGGACAGCATGATGAGGACAGCACCCATCCGGCAATAATCAAAAATATCGGAAAAACGGAACTGATTCTGAACGTCGTTCATGGCGGACGCATGTCTCCTGTCTCATGCCGCAGAGGGCGCTGAACAGGAATCATCAGCTTCCGGATGAAGCGGTTCGACCATGAATGGTCAGGCAGAATCCATTGCCTTCAGACAGGAAAAAAGCCCCTCCGCCCCCAATCTGTCAAGAGATCCCTTCGTCCGGCAGATGACAAGGTTTTAAGGGGACGCCACTTTCCAGCATGACAGGGGTATGCCACCGTAACTGTAACAAAAACGAACGGCCTGATCCGTTCTTCTGTCCGACTGATTTTAAGGAGCTGCATATCATGCGTCGCCTTCTGGTTCTCACCACCCTTCTCGCAGGGCTGCCCTTCACGGTTGCAGCGCATGCCGAAGGAACCTTTTCCTTCGCCACAACACCGGGGCAGCTTCCCAAAACCGTTGTGCCGACGGATTACGTCATTGATCTGACGACCGACATGGATCATCTGACCCTTCAGGGTGACGAAATCATCCGGATCGAAGTCCAGACCCCGACTGCGGATATCACGCTCAATCAGGCGGGCCTCAAACTGGCGAGCGCCCTGCTCGACAACTCCGAGAAAGCCGTCATCCATCAGGACGACGCCGCAGAGACGGTCACATTGCACTTCCCGGCCCCCGTTCCGGCTGGCGTTCATACACTGGCCATCAAGTATTCCGGTCCGATCCTGAAGACGCCCAACGGCATTTACGTTGACGACTATACAGACCCCAAGGGCAAGCCTCAGCGGATGCTTGTCACACAGTTCGAAGTCGCTGATGCCCGCCGCATGTTCCCCGGATGGGATGAACCGGCCTTCAAGGCCACATATCAGCTGAACGTGACGCTCCCGTTTGAATATGCCGCCGTGAGCAACATGCCGATCATCGGCACGACACAGCAGGATGAAAAGACAAAGCGCGTCTCCTTCACCGCGACCCCGCGCATGTCGAGCTATCTGCTGGCACTGGTAGCGGGCGACATGGCCTCCGTCGATGGTAAGGCAGACGGCACACCTCTGCGCGTCTTTGCACCGACCGGCCTTGAAAATCAGGGCACCTACGCTCTGGGCGCTGCCGAAAAGATCCTGCCTTATTACAACGACTATTTCGGCATCAAATACCCGCTGCCGAAAATGGACATGCTGGCCATCCCCGGCAACTATCAGGCCGGCGCGATGGAGAACTGGGGCGCGCTGACCTATATCGACAACGTCCTTCTGTTCGACCCGAAGAACAGCACGCCCCGCACCCGCGAACTGATCTATGAAGTTGTCGCACACGAAATGGCCCATCAGTGGTCCGGCGATCTGGTGACCATGGGCTGGTGGGACAATATCTGGCTGAACGAAGGCTTTGCGTCGTGGATGGAAATCAAGGCGACGGACAAAATGAACCCGGAATGGGACATCTGGCCGCGCCAGCACGAAACCCGCGAAAGCACGATGGCAACGGACGCCCTGTCCACCACCCATCCGATCCAGCAGACCATTCACAATGTCAGCGAAGCCAATTCCGCCTTTGACGGCATCAGCTATGGCAAGGGCGAGCTTGTCATCCGCATGATGGAAGGCTGGCTTGGCGAAGACCATTTCCGCGACGGAATGCGCGCCTACATGAAGGCCCATGCTTACGGAAATGCCACCAGTCAGGACCTCTGGAACGCCCTGTCACAGGCCTCAGGTCAGGATGTCGGCAAGGTGGCCCGCAGCTTCACTGAACAGCCTGGCATCCCGCAGGTCAATGTCGCGGCGGTCTGCCAGAACGGCCAGACAACCTACACTCTGACGCAGAGCCGTTTCACGATCCACGATCCCAATGCGAAAGCCCTGACCTGGAACATTCCGGTTGTCGCGGGCGGTCCGGGACTTGAGACCAAAAAGCTGGTCCTCGGTGCTGAGCCCGTAACCTTCACCCTGCCCCACTGCAACGCCCCCCTCAAGCTCGATCTGGGCGAGAGCGGCTATTACCGCGTGCATTACGACGATGTTGCTTTCGCACCGATCGCCGCCTCGATTTCAAAATTTGCGCCGGTGGATCGCGCCAATATTCTTGGCGACCAGTTCGCCCAGTTCCGGGCCGGTCATGGCAACCTGTCCTCCTATTTCGATCTCGTGGACCGACTGACGGCAGCGCATGAGAGCGACATCGCCACACTTGAGGAAATCATCGGTAAGCTGGAAACGCTTGATACCTATGAAATCAACAGCCCGGATCGCGCGGCATTCCAGGCCTATGCCCGCAGCCGTCTCGCCCCCGTGCTGAAGCGTCTGGGCTGGGACCAGAAGCCGCATGAAAGCGTGCTGGACACCATGCTCCGTCCGTCCGTGATTTCGGCTCTGGGGAACTTCAACGATCCCGCAGCCCTTGCAGAAGCAAAGCGTCGTTTCGCGGCATGGCTCAAAAACCCGGCCTCCCTGCGCCCCGATCTGGTCGGTACGGTCTCGGCTCTGGCGATGAAGCATGCCGATGCCGCAACCTATGACATCATGGCCAAGAAAGTCCGCGATACGCAGGCCACGGAAGTCAAACTGCGTCTGTTCCAAGCTCTTGCCAACGCCACGGACCCCGATCTGATCCGTCGCAATGTCGAACTGGCCTATAGCGGCGCTATCCCGAACGGTCGTATTTCAATGGCCCTGTCATCGATCGCCTCTGCCAGCGAAAACCCGGATCTCGTCTGGAAGCTCGTTCGCCAGCATGAAGCCGAAATCCGCACGCATCTGGCCCCCTGGTCACAGGACGGGTTCCTGCCAGCCATCGCAGCCCATTCCAACAATCCGGATATTCTCGCCGAACTGCAGAAAGACCCGTCTTCCAGCATGACAACCGGTGCGAAAATCGCCACGGCCCATGCAGTCAATGCCGTTTCAGCCCGCAAGGAAGCCGTTCAGGCCGCTCAGAGCCAGATCCACGACTGGCTTGCCGTTCACACTCACTAACACTCCAACGAGGCGGAAAAGATCCGCCTCGTCCCTGTCCGGGGCGGTAAAACTGCTATAGACGTGGCTCTCCTGTTTTACCCGCCACCGGACCATCCTGCCCCATGCTTCAGATCGAAAACCTTGTCTTCAACGCCTGGGGACGACAGTTCTTCAATCGTGCAAGTGCGAACCTTCCCAACCCGTCCAAGGTGTCGCTGGTTGGCCGGAATGGCGTCGGAAAATCCACGCTTTTCAAACTGATCAAGGGTGAGCTTCAGCCGGATTCCGGTGAAATCGTCATCCCCCGAGCTGCCCGCGTCGCAACCGTGGATCAGGAACATCCCGCGACGCCCATCAGCCTCATCGATACGATCCTCGCAGCCGATACGGAACGCGCGACCCTCATGGCAGAGCTGGAAACAGCCGATCCCGAGCGGATGGGCGATATCTGGATGCGCCTGATCGAAATCGATGCGGACAGTGCGCCTTCCCGTGCGGCAGAAATCCTGAATGGTCTGGGCTTCTCCACGGCAGACCTCGACCGTCCGATGGCCGAATTCTCGGGTGGCTGGCGGATGCGCGTAGCCCTCGCCGCTGCCCTCTTTGCCGAACCCGATCTGCTGCTGCTCGATGAGCCGACGAACTATCTCGATCTCGAAGGCGCTTTATGGCTGGAAGCGCGCCTCGCCCGCTATCCCCATTCCGCGCTCATCATCAGCCACGACCGCGAACTCCTGAACAATTCCGTAGACTTCACCCTGCATGTCACGGAAGGTAAACTGGAACTCTACACCGGCGGCTACGACGATTTCGAGCGTCAGCGTGCCGAGAAGATCCGCCTGCAGAGTGCCACACGCGCCAAACAGGAAGCAGAACGCGCGCATCTTCAATCCTTCGTGGACCGCTTCAAAGCGTCGGCCGCAAAGGCCGCGCAGGCCCAGAGTCGCGTCAAGCGCCTCGCCAAACTGGCTCCTATCGAAACCACGATCGAAGCCTCCGTCTCACCATTTCTTCTCCCATCTCCTGCCCGCCCACTCGCACCGCCTTTGATCCGGCTAGAAAACGTCGAGGTCGGCTACGGAGACGACCCCGCCATCCTGCGTGACCTGAACCTCAGACTGGACGTGGATGATCGCATCGGTCTGTTAGGCGTTAACGGTGCCGGCAAATCCACTTTCGCGAAGATGATCGCAGGTGCCCTTGAAGTCCGCTCTGGTGAAGTCTCGCGCTCTCCCCGCATTGAGGTGGGCTGGTTCCATCAGCACCAGATCGAGGCGCTCGACCCCGAACAGACCCCACTCGACATCATGCGTGAGGCCCGCCCGACAGACAGCGATCAGTCTCACCGCTCCCGTCTGGCCCAATTCGGCATCCACTTCGAAAAACAGGGTACCAAGGTTGAAGCCCTGTCTGGCGGCGAGCGTGCCCGCCTGCTGCTGAACATGGTGGCCATGGCTGCTCCGCACCTGCTGATCCTTGATGAACCAACCAACCATCTGGACATCGACAGCCGACGCGCCCTCCTGGATGCACTGAACAGCTACGAGGGCGCAGTCATTCTCATCACCCATGACCGTTCGCTCATGGAACTGGTCGCGGACCGTCTCTGGCTTGCGGCAGACAACCAGATCGTGCCTTTCGATGGTGATATGGACGACTACGCTAAATTCGTAATCGAGCGCGCAAAGGGGGGAACATCTGCTCCATCTCAGAACGCGGCCAAGGAAAAACGGTCAAAGAATAAGAAAAACAAGAATAAATAAATATTCTATTTATTTTATTTAAAAATTATATGGTATTTCCCAAGACATCCATAGTGGAGAGATAAATAATCTTTCCACTATAAAAACAATACCTCAAATCAAGAAATGGTAATAAATTAGCTTATAGTCGGATCGTCGAGCTTTTGAGCGTTTCTGAACAGCATTATCAACGGAAAAGTCCTCATCGCGGAGGCAGCCATAAAATCAAAACATAATCAATCGCCCGAGATCATAATCTCAAATATGCTGATGGAAACTTATCAATATTGCAGGCGTTATTCACAAGATACAAAAGGAATATGCATGATATTTTTATTTATTAATACTTTCTTAATTTAAAAAATATCCATTGATATTTCCCTATATCCCTTGATTAAAAGAGGAGGTGAAATGGTAGAGTTAGCTGCAAAGAACTCCACTCAAACAAATGTTTTCCCTCTCATGGAAGAGAGGAGAGTAGGCTTTAGTCTCGCATTTTGTGCAGGACTGATGAACGCATGGACTTTCTTCCATGCACAAACCTTCGCCACAGTTCAATCAGGTAATGTCATACAGGTTGGTTACCGCTTGGTAGAAGGGGACTGGATTGCATTCTGGTTTGCATTCAGTTCCGTTATTGCTTTTGGTTTGGGATCTGCTGTGTGCGGTGTCTTGATGACAACCCTAATCAAAGAAGGTCGTAATTTTTCAAATATTGTTCTATGGTCTGAATGTATTTTACTGTCCATAATCACATTATTAGCATTTACAAACACAATCCCCTTAGCTTTTCTGGCTGTAGCCATCAGTTTTGTCGCAGGAATGCAGGGGAATGCATTTCATAAAGATCATGGAATGCTCTATGGAAACGTGGCCGTTACCTTTGTAGTGCAAATGGCTTTTAACTTTATGGCTCAGAGCTTTTTTAAGAAAGATGGAATTAATGGAGAGTCCAACCTGATGTGGGCAGGGATATTCTTCTTCGTTCTGTTTGGTTTTGCCATCGGCGGAGCTCTTGGATTTTTCTGCGATAAATACATTGGGAATAATACATCTTTAATAATTACGATCATTTCGCTTCTGTTGATTACTCTTTTTTCAAGAAAAGATAAATCAAGCCCAGACCCAAGAACTGGTGCCACATTCGTTTAAGCGAACATTGCGTTAAAGTTTTCTCAATTCTTCTTCAAACCAAGGTGCTTACAAATGGAAAATTTGAACCAACCAATTATGGGCTCTAAGGGAGCTGATATCGTGGGCCCCCGTAATCCGGAAATTGAACAGCAAAACCCGGATATTTTTCTGCCTCCGGCAACAGATAAGGGCGGCATTCCCAATCTGAAATTTCCTTTCGCGATGGCGCATAACCGTCTTGAAGACGGTGGATGGGCACGAGAAGTCACCTGTCGCGAGATGGGAGCACTCAAGGAACTTGCCATCGTTAATATGCGCCTTCCCCCCGGTGTCGTGCGTGAAATGCATTGGCACAAAGAGGCAGAATGGGCTTACGTTCTTAAAGGGAAAGTTCGCTTCTACCTCATGGATGATCAGCGCCAGACACTGATTGAAGATCTGGAGCCGGGTGATTTGTGGTTTGCTCCCGCAGGCTTCCCACATGCCATTCAAGGCTTGGAGGAAGGCACTGAGTTTGTTCTCGTCTTCAACGATGGTAATTTTTCGGAAAATCAAACACTCTTGGTCACCGAATTATTTGCTCATATTCCTCGCGAAGTTCTGGCGAAAAATTTTGGCGTTCCCGAAGCTGCATTTGCCAATATTCCGGCGCATGAAAAATATATTTTCCGTCAGCCAGTTCCCCCTCCGCTTGAGCAGGTGCGTCAGGATCTGGGAGCTGTAAACTTTACCGACAAATATGTTTTCCGCGCCTCCGCAACACCGCCTACGGCTTATCCGGGCGGAGCTACACAGGTTATTGACTCGCGCAATTTTAGCGTCACGACATTGGCTGCCTTAATTATCGATCTGGAACCCGGCGGAATGCGGGAAATCCACTGGCATCCGGATGCTGATGAATTGCAATATTATATTTCCGGGAAAGCCCGGATGACAGTATTTGATGCCGTCGACAATGCCAGAACATTTGATTTTGTTCCTGGAGATGTCGGGTATGTCCCAAGAACCTTGGCACATTACATCGAAAACATCAGCGATGAGCCTGTCCGGGTCATTAATGTTTTTCATACTGGCCAGTATAAAGATATCTCGTTCAACAACTGGCTGGCCCTCACGCCTGCCCATCTGGTCAAGGGACACCTTCAAGTTGATGATCAATTTATCAGTCATCTCAGGACTACACGGCAGCCCGTTGTCAAAAAATAAATTATTGTTTTGCGGGGCTTTTTAAAGTCCTTCCTGTGAGTGCTTCGACGGAGCATGAGGCCTGCCACACGATGTGGATTATGACCTCTGCACCGTCGATACACTTCTCGTGATCCTCCACCAATCCACGCGAACGCATCATTTGGCCGTATATCATCCCGATTTCAGGTTTTCGCGACCATCTTCTGCGTCGGTCACTAAAGACAAAATTGGGAAATAACTTGCATCTCTTAAAAAATATAAGTTTTTTGATGTGAATCAATATTTAAACTTCCGCGACCGCGTAAGTATCTTTTGTGAATGTCTTAGCTGATATCTTTACGAAAGACGGACATTTACGCGCGTTGGAATTTACAGAAAGGATAAAGTGTGTCTCCTTTTGGTGGCCTGAAGATCGTAGGGCAACATCTGCCCAGACGGTGCAGACTGCTATTGAGTGCCGCCATTTTCATCGGAAGTTCCCCAACAGCATTCGCGCAAAGCGCTGACGATCAGGAACTAGCCGCCATCAAAGCCGAAATGCGTATGCTAGAAGGCCGGTTGCAGGCTATCGAGGAACGTCGACACACCAAAACCTCTTCACAAGCAACGCATTCCCGCGCCACGAAAGCAGCTTTCGCGCCCCGTAAGACAATAGTGGGGCTTGAAACAAATCATATAGGGATGTCGCCTTCATCGCTCTCAACCGGAGCTATGCCCGTTTCAACGACAGGCTCTGCCCCAACCAGTGCAACCAATACCTCCGCTCTTTATAATCCTGTTCCCCCCGCCACTCACCAGACACCGCCGCCGTTGTTCCAGTGGTTGGGAACCCAACATAATGAAGCCCATAGGACATCCATCGACCTAACCTCCTCCAGCCCTCTCGCGATTACGCAGACCGAAGTGGATCATCTTCCGCCTGTTTTCCAGATCGGTAATCTGACCGTGCGCCTCGGTGGGTTCATTGATTTCTCCAATATCTGGAGAAGCTCAAATCTGACCAGTGGGCCTGCGACTGCATGGAACGGTTTCCCCTATGCCAACAGCCCCAATCACGGATTGAGCGAAGAGCGTTTCTCGGCCCAGCTCACACGTTTCTCCACCCTTCTGGAAGCAAATCCGACCAAAGCCGTACGTCTTCAGGCCTATGTCGAAGCTGACTTTGGTGGGTCTGGTGGTACGACCAACAGCGTGCAGATCAATGGTTATACACCTCGTCTGCGTCAGGGTTACTTCACCTTCACTGAGAAGGACTGGGGGCTGCATGTCCTTATGGGACAGGCATGGAGTCTGACAACCAACTACGCCAAGGGTGTCATTCCCCGTCAGGAACAGCTCCCTGCCGTGACGGATAATAACCAGATCCCTGGGATTACTTTCACTCGTGTCCCGCAGGTCCGGATCGCCAAAGACTGGGCTCAGAAATACTGGCTGGCACTGTCCGTTGAGGACCCTCAAGCAACGGTAGCTTTTTCAGACTCCCTCAGTTCAGGTGGCACGCTGCCCGCAAGCTATGGTCGTCTGGCCGGACCGCGTGTCTTTTATTCCAATGCAGGTGGCGTACTGCTGAATCCCAATACGCAGTACAGCTACAATCCTGCTCCTGACATCGTTCTCAAAGCAGCTGTTGATACGTCTTTCGGACATTACGAAGTTTTCGGCCTAGGCCGATGGTTCCGTGGACTAATCCAGCCTGCGGGCGAGAATCATACCCATAAAAGCACCCAATTCGGCGGTGGGGTGGGAGCTGGCATGACTGTACCGCTCGGAACGGATAAACTACAGTTGACCGGTAACGTCTTGGCCGGTCAGGGCGTGGGACGTTACGGACCAACCCTCCTCCCCGACACCACATTCGACAAAAACGGAAATCCCAGTCCTGTTCCGGAAATCATGGGTTCGCTTGGCCTTGTAGGCCACCCGGCGCGTTCTGTTCTGCTCTACACCTATGGAGGTGTAGAGACCGCCGGCCGCCGTACTTATCTGGGCGCGGACGGGCTTCAACACGGCTATGGCGCAACAGATTTGAACCTGTCCGGGTGTGAATACGAATTCGGAACATGCTCCGCCCAGACAAAAACGCTTGCCGCTTTCACGACAGGAGGCTGGTGGCATTTTCTGGACGGCCATTATGGCAGCGTTATGGGAGGGCTCCAGTACACCTATATCCGGAAGTTCGCGTTCAAAGGGAATGATGGCGCAGGTCATGCTGTCGATCCCACGACCTATGGTCATACGGTGTATGTGACATTCCGCTATTACCCGTTCCAGCAATAATATCTGGCGAATATTCCTATCACGCTCACGCTGTTCGGTCTGACTGACCATCCATGACATACTGGAGAATTTCATGTCTGGCACATCACCTCAGGCGGCTTCCCAGCCCCTGAACCCGTCACCGGCGCAACCACAGAAACTTCAGCCACTCTATGTGCTCTCATGGTTTCTGTGTGCGCTGTTCTATTTCTATCAGTATGCCATCCGTTCTGCTCCCGGGATCATGCAGGATGAACTCACGCAGACCTGGGGCAACAGCCATCTCGGCCTCATGATCGCGTCCTATTACATTGTCTACGCGCTGATGGCGCTTGCCGTAGGCGTGCTGCTGGACCGGTATGGCGCCCACGCAATCATGCCGATGTTCATTGCCGTAACCGGCGTCGGGTGCCTGATCTTCGGTCAGGGCAGTCTGATTGCCGGTATTGGCGGTTACATCATTCAGGGCATTGGTGCGATCTGTGCTTTCGTGGGCGCTTCTTACGTTGCCGCGCGTTATCTTCCAGCCCGGACACTGGCTCTTTTCGTGGGTTTAACCCAGTGCATGGGCATGGCAGGAGCCGCATTTGGCTCCAAACCGACCCGTATCCTGATTGATCCGCACGGCTCGTTCCACATTCCCTGGCAGTCTGTCTGGCTGGGCTTCGGCGCTATCGGCCTTCTGCTGGCCGTCGCCGTCTTTTTCGTCATGCCACGCGATACGGGAGACAGCGACCATCATCATGGCGACATGTCCCTTGCCAACCTGATGCGCCCGTTCAAAATCATTTTCTCCAACCCGCAGAGCTGGATCGCGGGGCTTGCTGGCGGTCTGCTGTTCGTACCCACGACAATCGGCGCACTGGGCTGGGGCGCTCTGATGCTCAGCAAGGGCGAGCATACGACGATGGGTTTCGCAGCCACGGACGTCTCGATGGTTCCCATCGGATGGGTCATCGGCTGCCCGCTTCTGGGCTGGATTTCCGACAAGATCGGTCGCCGCAAACCTGTTCTGATTGGCGGTGCGGTGGTCCTGCTGGCGGCGTCGCTCTGTGCCCTTTATGTCCCGGTCGGGGTGTTGCCGCACTACTCCGTAGCGCTGGTCATGGGGATTGCGTCGGGTGCTGCCATGATCCCGTTCTCTTCGATGAAGGAGGTCAATCCTCCAGAGGTCAAGGGAACGGCCGCAGGCGTCATGAACTTCCTTGTTTTCGGGACGACCGGGATCATGTCTCCGCTCGTGTCCGCCCTGATGGGCAAAACGGCGCCCGAGACGATGGAGCAGTTCCATACGGCTTTCCTGCCGCTGGTCATCGGGATCGGAATTGCCATTGTTCTGGGGTTCTGCCTCAAGGAAACTGGCTGGAAAGTCCGCAAGGCTTCCTGAGAGTTCCGAACAGACGAAAAAACGGCCCATGGAAATGGGCCGTTTTTTGTGTGTTACTTCGCAGCTGTCTTTTCAAACGCTCCGGCGATCGTCAGCGTCACATCATCGCTGACATAGGGAACATATTTCTTTACCCCGAAATCACTCCGATGGATTGTTGCCTGAGCCTGAAAACCAACCGTATAGGCCTTGTCCATCGGATTGACGCCTGCTCCCACGAAATGGACGTGCAGAACTTCCGGATGTGTCACGCCATGCAGCGTCAGATTGCCGGTGACCAGCGCTTCATCCGCACCTGTCTGGCGAACCTGCGTCGAGACAAAGGTTGCCTCCGGATATTTCGTAATATCGAACCATTCGCTGTTCTTGAGTTCGTCCGTCAGAACCGTGCTGGTGGTCGAGACGCTTGAAACCGGAATGGTCACGTTCAGATGCGAGGCATCGGGATGAGCAGCATCAAGCTGGAGCGTTCCTGTAACGCCGGAGAACTGGCCGGAATAATAGGTGAAACCAAAATGCAGAACGGAAAATCCGATCTGCGTATGGCTGGTTTCGACCGAATAGGCGCCCGAGGGCACACTTGCAGGCGTAGCGGCAAAAGCGCTGGAAGACAGAAGTGCCGCGGCGAATACTGCGCCGACGCTCTTGAGAAAATATGTGTTCATGAGTTTGCGATCTTTCATATGTATGAAGGTAAAGGCGTCAGCCGAACCGAAAACCGGACAGGGCTTTTCCCATGATGACGTCGCTATAATCGCGATGCCCTGCATCAGTTCCCGCGGCCCCGGCGGCAAACATCAGCGGCAGAAGGTGCTCCGGCTGAGGATGGCAGTCCCGTGCGAAAGGCGCATGCTCCCAGTCCATAAGACGACTTCTGCGAAGGTCTGAGGGCGCTTCCACCGCGCTCTGGAGCCAGTTGTCAAACGCAACGGACCGGGCATCTGAAACGGCATCAGGCCGCATCAGATAGCGCATGTTGTGATACGTCATGCCGGTGCCCACCAGCAGGATGTTTTCGCTCCGCAAAGGCTTCAGAACCTGCCCAAGCTGCAGGACATCAGCCGCGTCCATCGTTCTGGGAAGAGAAATTTCTACAACCGGGATACTGGCATCCGGAAAGGCCAGCATGAACGGAATGAACACCCCATGATCCAATCCGCGCGCGGGGTCTGTGGCGCACGCAACACCCGCATCGCGCAGAAGACCAAGCACCTTCGCTGCGACATCAGGTGCACCCGGCACGGGATATTCAAGCTGATAGGTGTGAGGAGGAAAACCGTAATAATCGTAGATGAGTGTCGGATGAGGTGCCGAGCCGACACGCATTTCATCCGTTTCCCAATGCCCGGACATGACAACAATGGCGTCCGGACGACGGGGAAGCGTTTCACTGACAAAGCGAAGATAAGCGGCCATACGGTTCCACGTATTTCCCCATTCCATGAAGAAACATGGACCACCACCATGTGGCAGAAAGAGAACAGGCTGTCGGTTCTCCTGATTTTCCTGCGACATCTTCACGACCTCCCTCATCATTCTGCAAAACGGATGTTGCCACCCTCTCCGGGAAAGAATAATTCCCTGTTTTGGAAAATGATCTGACACCAGGAGTGTGAGATAAATGCTCGATCGTTTCACCAGCATGCAGGTGTTTGCAAAGGTTGTGGCTCTGGGAAGCTTTTCTGGAGCTGCGCGTGCGCTCGGCTTGTCCCAGACGATGGTCACGAAACACATCGCTGCTCTGGAAAGACGGCTTGGCGTCTCGCTGTTTCATCGCAGCACCCGCAGACTTTCTCTGACAGAACCTGGACGTCTGCTGCTGATCCGCGCGCAGACGATCCTCACGGATCTTGAAGAGATGGAACAGGAAGTGTCGGCCGAAAATCAGGAGCCGCGCGGCGTTCTGCGTCTGAATGCCCCGGTCTCCTTCGCTATCCGGCATGTCGGCCCGATCATGCCGCAATTCAGCCAGCGTCACCCCCTCGTTACGGTTGAACTCGGACTTGATGATCGCAGGATTGATCCGATCACGGAAGGGTGGGACCTGACCCTCCGTATCGGGCGAATGCCGTCAAGCGCATTACGCTCGCGCCCGCTGGCTCAGATAGATTTCGTGGTCTGTGCCGCCCCATCCTATCTCGAACGGCATGGCACACCTCATACTGTCGTCGAACTTCAGAACCATCAGTGTCTGGGCTACACACTCGGTCACGACATTGGCGCGACCCGCTGGAGCTTCGGCCCCAAAGGCGAACGGATTGTCATGGTCAGCGGACCGATAAGCGCCAATAATGGCGATATACTGCGAGAAGCCGCCGTTGCGGGACAAGGGATCATCTATCAGCCGCTCTTCATCGTTTCGGAAGAACTGAAATCCGGCAGGCTGGTGCCCCTGCCACTGAACGTGCCGACAATGACAGGGCCGGAACTACACGCAGTGTATGCCCCCACACCCCATGTCCCGCTCAAGATCCGGGCGATGATTGACTTTCTGGTGGAACAGTATGGGCCGGTCCCGCCCTGGACACTCTGACGGAACCGGCAAAGACGGGTTAGTGAACAGTCGAAGGCGCGGTTTTCTGACGGATCGCAGCGAATTCCGAACCGTCGTTCCACTGCGGCCAGTCATGCGAAAACGCCACGTCATGTCCGACTTTCCAGACGGCCCAGACGTCCTGCGCAGCGCCTCTGACATCCCAGTCCGGGCTCCAGGCATCGCAGGCCTGATGGTAGCAGGCCATGTAAGCCGTCAGCCATTTGCCGCCTGCTTCCGTTCCGCCTTTCACGAGATCGAACTTTCCGGCCATGTCCATCACCGCAAGAACCGGTACACCCGCGCGCGCGAACGGCAGATGATCGGCGCGATAGAACGCCCCACGCTCTGGCATCGCTTCCGGCTGTGTCGTGCGCCCCTGAAGAGCCGCAGCAGCAGCGAACTGATCCTGCAACGTGTTCTGCCCTGCCCCGATAATGAAGGCATTATGTGCAGGCCCGGCCATCTGAAGCACATCCATCGTCAGGTTGGCTGCCGTCTTGTCCAGAGGGGCCAGCGGATGCGCCACATACCAGCCTGATCCCAGAAGACCCCGCTCCTCGCCCGTCCAGGCTGCAAAACGGACCGTCCGATCGGGTTTCGGACCTGCCTTGAAGGCGCGGGCGATTTCAAACAGCGCCGCAATGCCGGAGCCATCGTCAATCGCACCACGCCGAATGACCGTGTTGCCTTGGGCATCCGTGCTCTTGCCGTAAGCATCCCAGTGCGCGCCGAACATGACCGTCTCATCCGGATATTTCGCACCCGTGATCTTCGCGAGTACGTTCTGACTCTTGAGGCGGTCGACCGTAACCGGAAGATTGGCCGAGAATGTCGTGTGCTTCAGAGTGACCGGCCGGAAATCCTCCGAGCGTGCTTTGATGCGGAGCGCTGCAAGATCCAGCCCCGCCTGCCGGAAGAGTGCATCTGCGGCTTTCCCCTCAAGCCAGCCCTGAACGGGTACGGGGCGGCTTTCGCTCGCCGAATGCTCCACGTCATAGGCTTCACCGCCCGGCGCGACCACGGTGCTCCACGGATAGGAAGCCCCAGCCGTATCATGAACGATCAGGGCCGCAACGGCGCCACGACGGGCGGCTTCCTCGTATTTATAGGTCCAGCGCCCGTAATACGTCATGGTTTTTCCGCCGAAACGTCCCGCAACGGGCTCGCCGGGAGCCGCATCGAAATCAGGGTCGTTCACGAGGAAAATCGCGACCTTGCCCTTAAGATCCACACCCTTGAAATCATCCCAGTGGCGCTCCGGTGCATGGACACCATAGCCGACGAAGACCACTGGAGCATTTTTAACCTTGAGCCGCTCTTCGGGCAGCAGCGTTGAGAGATAGATGTCCTTCAGCTGAACCAGCGGAAGCGTTTTGCTGCCAGTCCGGGCCACAACAGATCCCGTAGCACCGGTTCTGGTCCGAAGCATGGGAACATCCTGCGTCCATCCACCGTTTTCTCCCGCAGGCTCAAGCCCCAGAGCCTTGTATTGTTCGATCAGCCAGGGAACCGTAACCTTCTCCCCTTCCGTTCCCGGAGCACGGCCTTCAAACCGGTCCGAAGACAGAACCTTCATTGCTTCCGACATCCGCGACGGACTGATATCTGCTGAAGGATCAGCGTATCCCGCGACGGGGTTCAGCAGACCAGCCGTCAGCGCTGTGGCAAGAAAGAGAATGCGGCGGGAAAAGGTTTTCTGCTTCATGACAGGCATTACTTTCAGTGGGTATTTTGAGGCTCTAAGGCCGGATTTCCGGCCTTGGTGGTGTCGCGATCCAGCCGGTCACGACGGATATAGACGCTCTTTTCAACCGGGTCGCGCTGATAGTCGCGTGCGAGAATTTTCAGAACGCAGGGCATGTAATCCGCTGCGCTCCACCGTCCCCAGACGCGGTAATCATCGAAATATATAACGGGAGGAAGATTAGCAGGGAGATCCACACACAAATCACGCTCATATCCAAACCAGGGATGGCGGGCATAGTCTGCTTCCCAAGGAAGATATTCATGATACTTCTTCATGGAAAGACGACCGGCATAAATATAAACATCCGGATTATACGGAATAACCAGAATACGTTCCTGCGGTGTGGAGTATTTCTGAATGACTTTGACAAATCCTACATCCGTATTCTCACGAGTAGGATGAAACCCGACCTGTCGCTGTTGTTCACGGTTCATCCCGTAAGGCGAGGACGTTGCCTGCCGCAGGCCCAGAACAAACATGATGCAGAAGAGGCTTGCAACCAGAATTCCCACGATCTCGCGCGACTGCGTGACCCACGCCAGCATCAGAACGCAAAGCGTCAGGGCTCCCATAACGAATGCCCCATCCTGAAAGCCGATCGCACCCCGGACCTGCGTCATGAGTATTGCACCCAAAAGCAACATGACAGCCAGACGATGGCGAGATGATGCAAACAGAAGGATACTGCCGCAATAAAAACAGATCGTCGCCAGCGATTGGACGAGAGCATCATGGTGAAGCGAGGGGATGAGACTTACTACTAACGGCTTCAGACCAACATCGATGTAGGGTGCATAATAGAACTGGTTTGCAACGAAATGATAGGCGATCATTCCTTCCAGATCGCCATAAAACACCATCCATATCAGACAGACTGCAAGCGCTCCTCCAGCCCCAGCCAGAAGGTTCGGAATGACACGTTCTGATCCGGAGCGACGGACGGCCAGAACAGACAGAGCCAGCAGAACAGCAGTTGGAGCAAAGGAATAGGCCGTTAGCGGCAAAAGGAAGAGACAGGCCCCTCCGCATCGCGCCTGCCACCGTCCGATATCTGCTCCCAGAAACAGAGGGAGGATCACAAGCGCTATCACGCCCCCAAGCAGATCTCCGCCAACAGTCCAGTAACTGTCCATGTTGAAGGCCTGAACTGACCATTGGGCACCCATCGCGGCAAGCCACATGCCAATGGCAAGTAACCTTGTAGAATTTTTCTGAAGTACCGGAGAGTAGAATACTGAGATGGCAGTTCCTATCGTGCATACGATAGGAACAAGACGCATCAGATAAGCATGATGGAAGTCCGCAAAGAGGCTGACACTCCAGGACAGAATGAAGATCAAAGGACCATGAGCATCAATATAGTCCCGATACAGGACATCACCTTTCGCTATGGCCAGACCACCCAGAATATGACCGGACTCATCTCCAAAAGAAGGCGTTCCAAAGCCATAGAAAGCTTTCACGCCAAAATATAGCGCAGCCAGCAGCGCGAGAAACGGGCCGCAAGACGACAGGGCGTTCATTCTGCGCATGTAAGATCGCCTGTTCCTACGTCATGGGTGGAAAATCGGGAAGAAAACCATGATTTTCTTCCCGACTACAATTACTTGCCCGGATCAGAAACAAGACCGCGATGGACAAGCATTGGCGTAATGTCAGGATCTTTACCATAGAACGCCTTGAACATCGGACCGTAATCCATCGTATGCCCCTTCGAAAGGATCATATCGCGGAAGCGCTGTCCGTTTTCGCGCGTCAACCCTCCATGGTCCTGGAACCAGGCAAATGCATCCTGATCCAGCATTTCGGTCCACAGATAGGCATAATATCCCGCAGAATAGCCATTGGACCAGATATGCAGGAAATCGCTGGAACGATAACGTGGTGGAACAACTGCAACATCCAGCCCCATACCATCCAGCGCTGCGCTTTCAAATTTGTCCACGTCCTGACGCGGAGCTGAAGCAGGCAGGCTGTGCCACTTCATGTCCAGTTCAGCGGCCGCGACAATCTCACCCAGCGCATAGCCCTGATTGAAATGCGCAGCCTTGCGGATTTTCTCGACCAATGCCGCTGGCATCGGAGCGCCAGTCTTGTAGTGACGCGCATAGTGTGACAGGACTTTCGGGTCCAGCGCCCAGTTCTCATTGAACTGAGATGGAAACTCCACAAAATCCCGTGCCACGCTGGTGCCGGAAAGGGACGGATAAGTCTGGTCCGCAAACAGGCCGTGCAGGGCATGGCCGAATTCGTGGAACATGGTCGTCACATCGTCGGACGTGATGAGCTGTGGCTGACCCGGAGCGGCCTTGGTGAAATTGGCAACATTATAAATGACCGGCTTTGTTCCCAGCAGCTTCGACTGCCCAACAAAGTTCGACATCCATGCGCCGCCAGATTTGTTGTCGCGCTTGAAGTAATCGAAATACATCAGACCCAGCGGTGATCCATCCTTGTCATGGACTTCAAAAACCATGACATCCGGATGATAGACGGGAATGTCCGTCCGCTGTTTGAACGTAATGCCGTAGAGCTGATTGGCAGCGAAGAACACGCCATCCGTCAGCACCGTCTTGAGTTCGAAATACGGTTTGATTTCATCCTGATCAAGATTGTATTTCGCACGACGCACCTGACCGGAATAATATTCCCAGTCCCAGGGTTTCAGGTCGAACTTGCCACCGTCCTTGCGAATGGTCTCCTGAAGAACTGCCGCTTCCCGCTTCTGTTCCGCAGCCGTGGCCGGAACAAGCTGCTGCATGAAGTTTTCCGCAGCTTCCGGCGTCTTGGCCATCTGGTCATACAGAGTATAGGCGGCGAAGTTCGGATAACCGAAAAGCGCGGCTTTCTGCGCGCGCAGTTGTGCCAGTTCAGCAATCGTGGCGCGGGTGTCGTTCTCATCTCCTTTTTCCGCGCGCGTCCAGCTCTGGTCGAACAGGGCCTTTCGGGTATCGCGGTCGGCCAGGGATGAGAGATCAGGCTGCTGTGTCGTGTTCTGGAGGGGGATCACCCACTTGCCAGTCAGTTTACGCTCCTGCGCAGCCTTGGCGGCGGAGGCGATCGCATTGGCGTCCATCCCCGCCAGCGCTTTCTCGTTATCCACGACCAGCGCACCGGCCTTGGCGCTCGCAATCAGCTTCTGCTCATACTGCGTTTCGAGATTGGACAGCCGCGTATTGATTGCCCGCAGCTTCGTTTTGTCTGCCGCAGAAAGCTGCGCTCCAGCATGGACGAACTGCTGGTAATAAATATCGAGGAGTTGCGCCTGTTCGGGCGTCAGTGTCAGCTTCTCCCGACGATCATAAAGCGATTTCACACGCGCAAAGAGCTTTGCGTTCAGATAGACTTCATCTTCATGAGCCGTCAGGCGCGGGGCTTCCGCGCTTTGCATCTTGTCCAGCGCGTCGTTCGTATTGGCCTGATAGACGCCATAGAACGTCATCTGCACGCGGTTGAGCGTCTGCCCGGCCCGCTCCATTGCAACAATCGTGTTGTCGAAAGTCGGGGCCGCGCGATTATTGGCAATCGCATTGATCTCACGCAGGTGCTCGGCCATGCCGCGCTCGAAAGCCGGGGCGTAGTCGCTGTCCTTGATCTGATCGAAACGGGGCGCCTGAAAAGGCAGCGTACTTGCCGAGAAAAACGGGTTTGTCGCAGCCGCATGGGCTTCAGCAGAAAGAGAGAAAGCCGAAACCGCGGCAACTGCGGCAAGCCTGAAATTGAAAGCCATGAAATCGCCTGTGACAGTCGTGATGATGGCGAACCGTATGGCCTTCACGATGGATCGTCAAACACAAGCTTCTGCTTCCGGAAACGGCCCAAAACCAGTCAGTTGGCACTTGACGTCATTTTCTCCTTGGTGCGCGCGAACGCCCCTCCCTAGACCGGGAGGGTGTGTTGGCACAGCCGCCTTCGGGGCGGTATTTTTATAGCCGGAGACAACAATGGACTGGACCTCACTGTTCCAGACAATCCTGCCCTATCTGCCCGCCAAATATGCTAGCGATATCGTTTCAATCATAACTTTCCTGATCGCTTCGGCCGCTCTGGCTCTTCGCTTTTGGAAACCCCCTGCCAGCACGTCAAAGCTGTTGCCGCTTTTTCAAATCGTCAGCGCCGTAGCGCAGGCAAAAGGCTGGAACACAAGCGCGTATCAGCCGGGCGCAAAAGCCATCATGGTGCCCGTGGGCTCCTCGCGGGTGGATGACGCTGCAAAACTGGGACTGGACATGGCCTCGACGCATCCGAAGGCCGGTGAAGTTCCCAGACGCGTCGAATAATAACCGAATTTTTCCTTCAGCTATTTTCATTGATCTCAGCCGCCTCTCGGGCGGCTTTTTTTTATGTGTGGAGCATTTAATGCGTAACCGTATTCTCGCCCTGAGCCTTGGCACCATTCTTCTCGTTTCCATGAGCGCCTGCACCACGACCGCCAACACGGCCTCGTTCAACACGACCGCCCTGAGCAATGATGCGGCGGCCATTGCCTACGCGGTTCAGGCGATCGAAAGCATTCCCGAACTCGAAAGCCACCTGTCCGAGAAAGACAAAGCGCAGTTCGACAACCTGATCGCCCAGATCAAGAGCGTCTCGGCTCAGGTCGCGGCCAATTCAAACGGCACGATCACGATTGCCACCGGCAAGGACTGGGCCAAAAGCCTTGGAACGGATCTTCAAACCCTGCTGGCCATCGCAACGCCGATCGTGAAGGCTTACTCGCCGTCGACCGCTGGCTACATGTCCACGGTCGCCGCCATGATCCCGCTGGTCGAAGCCCTTGCCGGCGTGACGGCCGCTCCCCTCGCGGCCCCTGTAGAAACGCCGGAACTGATCCGCGCCCGGATCTATCAGGGCGTCTGAGCCTCAATTCCACTCAACATTGGAGCGGTTTGCCTGAACTGCTCCAATGCCCCAGTTTCCCCTGCCGGAGTTTTCCCATGCCCCGATGCCTTGGCAAACGTGCGCCCAGACATGATCCCCGCACCTATCGTCTGGCCCCCATGCTGGCCTCACGCCTCCCGGACATTCCCACGCAGAAGGACTGGTCCGCCGGGGTGCCCTACCAGATGTGGGGCAATGACCGGTATGGCTGCTGCGCCTTCGCAGCACAGGCGGCGCTGACAGCGACATGGACCCATGCCGCACAGGCGTTGGTCTTACTGCCAACAAGCATGGTGCTGAACAATTACGCCGCCGTCACCGGCTTTGACCCACAGACAGGCGCCCGGGACAACGGAACAGTACTACTGGACGAGCTGAATTTCTGGCTCCGCGAGGGCCTCCACCGCCCGGGGCAGACACTGGACTATCTGACGGCCTATGGCACGATCAACCCGCAGGACTGCGACGGCATCCGTCGCGCCATCTGCTATCTGGGTGGCGTGCTAGCAGGGGTTCAGGTCCCGCAAGGCTTCATGGATCTGCCCTTGGGAGCAACATGGGACTGGAACGCCATTTCAGACAAAACACCAGTGGGGGGTCATGCTATTGCGCTTGTAGGCTACGACCCTGAAGGGCTTTTCTTCAACACATGGGGGACACGGACCTTCATGCCGTGGGACACGTTCACAAAGATCGCCGACGAAGCCTACGGTCTGTTGTCGCGCCAGAACTGGCTCTCCATTCCCGGCACATCGCCAAACGGGGAAACGTTCGACGCGCTTCTGGCAGAAGCGCGAGGCGTATAAAGAGCAATTCGATCTTGCGGATATTTTCAAACGGGTGCGGAGAGGCCAAGCGCCTTTCCCGCAGCTGTGGCCACATCGTGCCGCAGTTTTACAACACTATGACCTCCTGAAGGATGAACCCGGTTCGTCAGGATCAGCACATAGCTGTCACTGTCGGGATCAATCCATAAGGATGTACCGGCAAAACCGGTATGACCAAAGGAACTCCGGGAAAATACATCCCCACGCGGAGATGAATAATGGGTGTCGATATCCCATCCCAGCCCCCGCAGATCCGTTTTCCCGGCTGGCTGCTGCGGCGTGGTCATGAGGACGAGCGTTTCCTGTTTCAGCGGGAAACTGCTCGGCCGTCCTTTCAGCCGATCCAGAAGCGCCTGCGCGTATAGCGACATATCCTGCGCATCTGAGAACAAGCCGGCATGGCCTGCCACACCGCCCATCCTGCGTGCTGTCGGATCATGAACCACCCCCCGCAACATGACACCCTGATCGTCATACTGGGTCGGAGCAATGATCGGCCTCAGACTGGAGGATGGAAGATAGCCGGACTCCTTCATCCCCAACGGATCAAGAATATTGACCTTTACATACTGATTGAGCGGCATCCCGCTCAGCTTTTCCACCAGCAGCCCCAGCATGATGTAGTTGATGTCACTGTAAACAAATTTTTCGCCGGGCGGATTGATCAACGGTGACGTCATGGCCCGCCTGACGCCTTCGGCCTTGCCAGTCCAGGGGTCGTTCAGCGGTACATCCGGCGGCAGACCGGAATAATGGGTCAGCAGCAACCTGATAGTGATGTCGCCTTTGCCGTTACACGCAAATTCGGGAAAATACTGGCTGACCCGCTCGTCCAGACCCACCCTGCCCTGCTCGACAAGTTGCATTACCGAGAGCGCCGTCATGGTCGGCTTGGTCAGGGACGCCATATCGAAATGCGTGTCCCAGCTCAGCGGTTCAGAGGCTGGAACAATTGCCCGCTTCCCGTACGTGAAACGGTGTACGATTTTTCCGTCATGTCCGATAACGACAACAGCGCCCGGCGTTTCCCCTTGTCTGACTGTATCACGAACCAGACCATCCACCGCGTCGAAAGACGATGTCGGACGTGCACAGGCCACCATCTGACTGACACAGACAGCCGCACCACCCAGCAGAACGTGCCGCCGTTTCAGAGTAGCATATTTCATTTCGGCACGTCCGTCTGACATATTCCTGTTTTCCCCCGCTCCTGATCCCAAGCCAAAAGACTAGCCGTTTTTTTCGAATGCGCAACAGAGTGGCCCGTTAGATACCATCAGACGTGGTTTTGGCCACAATTCTCCTGTATGACGCTACTCAACCCTGAAATAACAGTTCGATACGAGTGTTGTCATTTGTCTGAAAAACGCCCAGTTCTGAAGCCATCCACAAACAGGTTTGCGGTTTACACGCTCTCGCTGGTATTCGGTCTCTTTCAGGCGCTGCAATGCTTTCCGTTTGCCTTGATTCGCGGAAAACTGCCCGGTCATGCTTCAGGTGATCTCGTCCAACACATCATTGGCCAGATTTATTTCCTGCGGCAGGGATGGCACTGGCCGCTTCTGCTGGATCAGCGACTGGGAGCACCTGCTGGTACCAATATCGGTTTGACGGACAGTATTCCGCTGGAAGCTCTCCTTCTGAAAGTCATTCATCCGCTCTTTCCGGACATGCTTCAGGGGATCATTCTCTACCTTGCCCTGTGCTGGACACTCCAACCGGTCTGCGCAGTTTTCGCATTGCGGTCTCTAGGAGAAAAGCGCCTTCTCCCTGCGCTGGCAGCCGCGGTTTTTGCCTCCTGTTTTCCGACTTTCATCTTCAGAATTGGCCATGCGGCTCTGTGCGGGCAATGGATCCTGCTGCTGGCGATCGGTCTTTATTTCAGGGCCACACGAACCGGTGCAGGTTCCAGACCGGTTTGGCTGCTGGCTCTCATAACCGTTCTGACGCTTCTGATTCATCCCTATCTGATGGTCATGGCCGGTGCCATTCTTGGCGCCGTACCCCTGACTCTTCTCCTACGAGAGAGAAACTGGAAAGCCTGTGCACCCGCTGTAATGGCTACAGCCTCATCCGGACTGGGGATCATCGCCATCGGATCGGTTTTGGGATACTGGGGCAGCGCGAGTGGCGGTGGTTACGGGCTCTATTCCATGAACCTCGCCTCCCCCTTCTGGCCGGTTCATTCCAGTCTTTTTCCGTCTGTCTCCTCCAGCCTCGTAGAAGCAACCGGTGGTCAGTACGAAGGATATCAATATCTTGGCGCCGGTGTCTTGCTGACACTTGGGCTTGCCCTTCTGAGTCGTCGAGGCATTAAGCTTCTTGCACAACTTCCAAAACAGCATGCCGGTCTGCTTCTGGCATGTCTGGCGCTAACGCTCATTGCTCTTTCAAATCGCATCTACTTTTTACATATTCCGGTTCTACTCACACATTTCAGGGTTCCGGGCGCAGAACAGATGCGATCGTCAGGACGGATGTTCTGGCCGGTTGGTTATCTGATCATGCTCGGAGCAATTTACGGCCTCTGCCGGGCCTGGCCGAGAATGTGGCCTTTCGTCCTGCTGGCAGGAATTGCACTTCAATGGCAGGACACTCGCAATATCCGTTCTGATGTTCATCAGATTGAACTCTCATTCCTTGAGCCTCCCTCCGCCAAAGACAGTCAGCTTTCTTCGATAATGCAGCCTTTTGACAGGATCGAGATTCATCCTCGCCTGGAATGTGACGGCATTGATGCAATTTATGTCATGCAGTTTCTGTATGCCGCAGCGCTAAAAAATGCGGCGGTCAACACCATGTACACAGCCAGAACAACGCCGCAATCTGCCTGCCACCCTTCAGCCGAACAGCCTCATCCTCTGGATCCGCGGACACTGGTGATCCTGACCGGCACCTCACAGCGTCTGCACGCGCTACGCTGGAGCAGCCTGCAACACGCAAAATGTGGCGTCTGGGACAAGGCCACGTTCTGCGTTGCAGCGGACGTGCCGCTTCCAGCAGGTCTGTCCCCTCCACCGCTGCCCCCTGTTTTGCCAATCGATCAGGAGATCGTCACGGCAGGTCGGCAATTTAAGCACGAAGAAATTCTTGAGAATGGATGGTCCAATCCTGAAGACTGGGGCGTGTGGAGTGAGGCGCCTGAAGCCCGCCTTCATTTTAATCTGCCTGCAGATGTCCATACAGCAAATCTTGTATTACGAATGCACTCCTCGCCCGGTACACCGCAGCACGTCCGGGTACTCCTGAACGGGACGCAGATTGCTGAATGGGACGTACAACCTCACGATGCTGACTACACCGCCGACTTCGCTCTCCCCCCTGAAGAACATTCCGCAAGCCTGCAATTACAGATCAGTAATCCGGTGCAGATCGGACAGGACCCCCGTCATCTCGGGCTTGCTCTCCTCAGCCTCAAAATCAACAGACTGAATTGAACCTCTCAAAAACCGGGCATCATCATGCCCGGTCTGTCTGTTCAATATTTCCGACGCAGAACGTAAATCGGCCGCTGTTTCGTCTCCATATAGATGCGGCCGATATATTCTCCCAACATACCGATACTGATGATCTGAACGCTGCTGAAAAAAATGATAGCTACGAACAGAGACGCATAACCCGGCACGGAATTTCCCCAGAATATCGTGCGAAACACAATGAAAATTGCATAAAGAATAGCCAGAAAAGCACCGATTGTTCCCAGATAGGTCCATAGTCGAATTGGAGCAGAAGAAAAGCTGGTGAAACCTTCAAGGGCAAAATTCCAAAGCGAATAACCTGAAAATTTCGTCGTTCCTGCGGCCCGGGGTGCGCGGACATAATCAATAGTGACTGTCCTGAAGCCAACCCACGCAAACAGTCCTTTCATGAACCGCTGGCGTTCGGGAAGCCGCCCCAAGGCTTCAACCACACACCGGTCCATCAGACGAAAATCACCCACATTTTCCGGAATCCGGATATGAGCAAGCCGATTGTGCAGCGAATAAAACCATGCGGCGGTTTTGCGTTTGAGCATGCTGTCGCTGGACCGATCAACCCGCTTGCCCAGCACGACTTCCGCCCCTTCCCGCCAGGCCTGCACCATCTGGGGGATGACATCAGGCGGATCCTGAAGATCCGCATCAATAATAATGACAGCATCCCCTGTCGCCGCATCGAGGCCGGCCGTCAGCGCAGCTTCCTTGCCGAAATTGCGGGAGAGTTCAAGCACCCGAAACCGCCGGTCGGTTTCCGAAAGACGAACCAGTTCCCGCAAGGTCGCGTCACTACTGCCATCATCCACACAGACAATCTCCCAGTCCGTCTCGGCAATGCCGTCGATAACCGGCAGGATACTCTTCACAAAGTGACCGATCGCGGCCTCTTCATTGTAGAAAGGAACAATCAGGGAAAGCTGGCTGGCCATACAGGTCTTCAAATTCCAAGTCTCTAGCAGGTGATTCTATCAGAAATATCCTGACAACACGCAGGTTTCATTCCAGTCAAACCACAGAAATAACCAGAAAAAAACACTTACCCATTGTCGCTTAACAGGAGCATTGATCTTTCTCCTGCAATCGATAAGGTCTTACCGGAGATCGTTCTCTGCCACATCGCACATTTTGACCCGTCCGCATCGTTCAAGTTTTATCTCTCACCAGATTTTCCATTCTTTATGCAAAACCAGGGAATGTCAGGACCGGAAATGCAAAGTCCATGACAGACAACACCGATACAGGGCCGCGTTCCCACGCACAGGACAATGCCCCGCAATGGCGTCTTGAAAACGAACAGAACACCCTCCTCATGGTGCTGAGCGGAACGTGGCAGGCCAGAACCGGCGCGATTCCGGTCTTTCCAAAAGATGGCCTACCTAAAACTCCCGATGGACATCTGTCTTTCCAGACCTCTGACATTCAGGCGTGGGACACGGGACTGATTGCGTTCCTATGGGATCTTAAACGCGTTGCCCATGATGCTGGCATCAGTCTCGACATGCAGACACTGCCGGGCCCGATGCGTCAGCTTCTGGAACTTCTACCCGAAGCCCCGGACGAGCCTGTCCACCACAAGCAACCTCACAGGCCCCTTCTGGAAGCCGTTGGTGGCCATGCCATCGCCTCGATGACGGAAGTGGGTGTTGTCTCCGAACTCGCGGCACTGACAGCCAAAGGTGCCGTTCAGACCATTCTCGGCCGAAGCCGGATGCGCCTGAGCGATCTTCTGGCCAACACCAGCGATGCCGGCCCCTATGCCCTGCTGATCGTCGGTATCGTCAATTTCCTGATTGGCGCAATTCTGGCATTTGTTGGAGCTGTCGAACTGCAGAAATTCGCGGCCGGAGTTTACGTAGCCAGTCTGGTCGGAATTGCGATGGTGCGTGAAATGGCCGCCGTCATGACCGCTATCATCATGGCCGGACGCACGGGCGGCGCCTATGCCGCGCGCATTTCCACCATGCAGGGTAACGAAGAAATCGACGCGCTGAATGTCTTTGGCATTCAACCCTCGACCTATCTGATCCTGCCCGCTGTCCTGTCCCTCATCATCACGATGCCGTTCCTTTACCTGTACGGATGTCTTATCGGCATGCTGGGGGGCTTCGTCGTCTCCATTTCGATGCTCGACATCACGGCAGCAGGCTACTTCCATCAAACAGTCACATCCTTCGGAATCGGCCAGTTCATCTTCGGTTTTGTCAAAAGCATCGTTTTCGGTGCCTTCATCGGCCTGACAAGCTGCCGCATTGGCCTCAAAGCCGGGCGTTCGGCTGCGGATGTCGGTATTGCTGCCACACGCGCGGTTGTCGTCGGCATTGTCGGCGTCATCGCCATTGATGCAATCTTCGCCGTCATTGCAGATGTTCTGGGGATCTGACCGACATGCCTGACCAGACCGTCCTGTCCCTGCGTGACGTCACACTCTCCTTTGGTCCGAAGATCATTCAGAAGAACATCTCACTTGATGTGCGCAAAGGCAGCATCTTCGCGGTCATGGGCGGTTCAGGTTGTGGCAAAAGCACGCTGCTCAAAAGCATGATCGGCCTTCTGCGCCCTTCTGTCGGCGAATACCAGGTCGGCAACGAGAACTACTGGGCGGGCACCGACGCTCATCGCACCGATCTGAACCATCGTTTCGGCGTCCTGTTCCAAAGCGGCGCATTGTGGAGCTCCATGACCATCGGCGAGAACATCGCATTGCCTTTACAGATGTTCACGGACCTCAAGCCCCCCGTCATCCGTCGCCTCGTGGAACTCAAGCTGGGTTTTGTCGGCATGTTGCAGGCGATTGATCTTTATCCGTCGGAAATCAGCGGCGGCATGCGCAAGCGCGCCGGTCTGGCCCGTGCCCTCGCCCTCGATCCGGACATCCTGTTTTTCGACGAACCCTCCGCCGGTCTCGATCCGATCACATCTGCCCGCCTCGACGACCTGATCCTGAACCTGCGGGACGGCCTCGGTGCTACAATCGTCATCGTCAGTCATGAGCTGTCGAGCCTGTTCCATATTGCCGATGACGGCATCTTTCTCGATGCCAAAACCAAAATTCCCATCGCCCACGGCTCCCCAAGAGATCTGCGCGACACCTGTACGGACCCACAGGTGCATGCCTTCATGCACCGCGAACGCGACGACGAAGAAGGAAATACGTGATGAACAGGCAGGCTCTTGTCGGTGCTTTCGTCCTTGGGGGGACAGGTCTGCTCGTTGCAGCGTTCGTCCTGTTCGGCAATTTCCATCCTTTCGCCCGAACGACGAAAGCCGTTCTGGTGTTCCACGGCGCCTCGTCGGGTCTGGCCGTAGGCTCTCCCGTCACGTTCCGTGGCGTTCAGGTGGGCGCAGTGGACCGCGTCGTCATTGAATACAACCCCGCCACGAAAGACGCCTACATCCCGGTCTATGTCACGATGCGACCAGACGACATCATCCTGACCAACAGCACCCGCCATCTTCCCAACCTGCAAGAGCTGATCAAGCAGGGGCTGCGCGGCGAGATGAACCTCAAGAGCTTCGTGACAGGCACATCCGAAATCGATCTGGATTTCTCTCCGTCAACGCCTGCGGTTTTTCATCCCGACATCGCCCGCATCACGGAAATCCCGACCAAACAGTCCACCATCGCTGCCATGACACAGAGCCTTCAGGACCTGCCCCTGAAACAGATCGGCGAGAATGCCGACGCCACTCTGGCCTCGGTCCGTCAGCTTTCGGACAAGCTCGACAAGGATCTGCCTGCCCTGATCCAGAGCATCCACGAAACCTCGGACCACAGCCGCGACATGGTCGATGCGACCCGCAAGGCTATAACAGAGTTCGAGCCTGCCATAACACGCACCCTTCTGAGCGTGGATCGTCTGGCCAATGAGGGAACGACGCAGCTTGATGCGCGCGGACGTGAACTGCGCGCGGTCCTCCAGAGCAGCAATGAAGCAGTGCAGCAGGCCACAAAAAGTCTCGCCAATCTGGAAAATATGACCTCCCCGCGCTCCGCAGACCGGACCAATCTCGAAGCCAGTCTGCGCGATATCGCAGCGGCCGCCTCGGCCCTGCGCGGGTTCGCGACAGACGTCGAACATAACCCGCAACTCCTGCTCACGGGACGTCGGCAGTGAGCCGCACCACCCGCCTTCCCCCGATTTTTCCGGAGAACACCCCCGTGATACGGCTCATGACACGATCTGCGGCACCGTTCGCCCTTTTGACGCTGGCTCTGTTGTCGGGCTGTGCCGCTCCGCCGGTGCAGTTCTATACGCTTGGCGCCCCAGCCATTGCTCAGACCGGCAACACGGCCCTTCCTGCCACAGCCCCGGTCCTGAACGTCGCGCGCGTTGCCCTGCCGGATTATCTGGACAATCAGGACATCATGACCCGCCATAGGGATCAGCTTGACCGCAGCCCTAACGGACGCTGGGGAAGCCGCCTGTCGCAAGGCGTGACGGACCTTCTGGCGGCCCGTCTGGGGCAGGACTGGCCCCATTATATCGTGACCACACAACCATTGGCCGAAACCCCAGCACTCCGGCTTGCCGTTAACATCAACCGGCTTGATCTCGACAGCAGCGGCCAAGGAGCCCTACAGGCCGATTGGGCGCTGGTCCCCTCGGACACTCATCGCGCCATCCTGCGCAACCGGGGCTCTTTCACGGCACAGGGCTCCGTAACGACAGATGCAGGCAAAGTCGCCCTGACGCGTGAGCTCGTGGAGCAGCTTGCCTCCCGGATCGACAGCACAATTCCTCATCCCTGAAAGCCCCCCTTTCACTCAGACGGCGAACGCCCTATTTTCCGTGTCCCTGCGCCCTGAGGCTGCAAGTTCGCGGAGCGCCTGATTGAAAACCCTGCTGACCATTCTACCACTTCTGGCAATGAGCCTTACGGGAGGTGCCAAGGCTGCCGAGGAGCGGGATACGCTCTCAATCGGTCTGGCCATTGAACCACCGGGTCTCGACCCTACACGCGGTTCCAGTGAAGCCATCGGAATGGTGACCTACGACAATATCTATGAAGGACTAGTTCGTCTGGATGAACAGGGAACCATCAAACCCCTCCTCGCTCGGGACTGGAGCGTTTCGCCGGACGGCTTGACCTACGATTTCGCACTCCATGAAAATGTGCATTTTCATGACGGAACGCTTTTGACCTGTGAGGCTGTAAAATTTTCACTTCTCCGCGCCGGAGCCTCAGGCAGTACCAACCCGGACAGAAGCACTTTCAAGCAGATTGCCGATATTTCGTGCCCCGACAGCCTGCACGTCCAAGTTCGTCTTCAGCGCCCCTATGGCAGTTTCCTGTACCAGTTGGCATGGAACGACGCCGCCATCCTTTCGCCAGCCTCCGTAGCGCAGAACATCAGTCACCCCGTCGGCACCGGGCCTTTCATCTTTGGCGAATGGCAACGCGATGATCACCTGACGCTGAACCGCAATCCGGAATATTGGGGTGTCAGACCCGCTCTGCGTTCCGTCACCTTCCGCTTCATGCCCGACCCGCTTTCGGCCAGCAACGCGCTTCTGGCCGGAGAACTGGATGCCTATCCGTCTTTCCCATCCCGTGAAATCCTGAGCCGTTTTGCCAGCAACCCGCAGCTTGAAGTCGTCCGGGGAAGTTTTCCCTTCAAGGCCATTCTCGCCCTCAACAATGCCCGCCGCCCGTTCAACGATCTGCGCGTCCGACAGGCCATCGCGCAGGCCATTGACCGCAGGGCGCTGATTCAGGCCGTGGCGGAGGGTGACGCGACGCTCCTGCAATCACACATGGCGCCGGATGATCCCGATTACGTCGCCCTGCCCGACCGTTATCCTTACGACCCCGACCACGCCCGCGCGCTTCTGAAGGACGCAGGCATTGCGCCCGGCCTGCATCTGACGCTGGCGTTTCCGCCCATCGGCTATGCACGCGACAGCAGCGAACTCATCGCCGCCTATCTGGAACAGATCGGACTGAACGTCACGCTGCAGCCTGTGGAATGGCCCGCATGGCTCAGCCAGATTTACGGACAGGGCGCCTTCGACATGACCGTCATCGCGCATACGGAGCCACACGACATCACAATCTATGACCGCACACCGGTCTATTTTCACTATCACAGCCCCGTCTTTCACGACCTTCTTCAACGGTACGAGGCCACGGCAGACTCTGCTTTGCGGCATGAGCTTTCCACCCGGATGCAGGCTCAGCTCGCGCTCGACGAGCCGAACGTCTTCCTGTTCTCGATCCCCCGTGAGACCGTCCTGAACCGCCACCTCAAGGGTCTGTGGACCAACCAACCCATCGCAGGCTGCCCGCTGGGTGGCGTCTTCTGGGAGCCATGACGGGAATGAACGTCCTGTCTCTGGCCTTTCAGCGGCTTCTGCTGCTGATCGTTGCAAGTCTTGTGATTTTCGCAGCCATGAACCTCCTCCCCGGCGACCCCGCCTCCGTCATGCTCGGACTGGACGCAAGCCCCGAAAGCCTTGCTGCCCTGCATCATCAGCTCGGGCTGGATACCACCCTGCCCACACGATACGCACACTGGGTTGGCGATTTGATGCGCGGCAATCTGGGCCGCAGCTACATCTACGATGTCCCCGTTAGCAACCTGATCGGCGAGCGCCTGCAAAGCACTCTGCCCTTGATCCTGCTGGCCATGCTGCTCTCGCTCGGCGCAGGTATCCCGCTTGGCATGACCGCCGCTGCAAACCGGGGGAAAATGCCCGATATGGGCCTTATGGCGATGCTTCAGCTTTTGAAGTCCATTCCTGATTTCTGGCTGGCGATGATGATGACGTTCCTGTTTTCCCTGACCCTTCACTGGCTGCCAGCCAGCGGTTTTCCGGGTTGGGGTCATGGATTTTTCACCGGCCTGAGAGCGCTCATTCTTCCGGCCGTCGCACTCGCCGTCCCGCAGGCCGCCATCACCGCACGCTTCATGCGCTCTTCCCTGATGGAAACCCTGTCGCAGGATTTCATCCGCACGGCCCGCGCCCAAGGCTACAGCCGCTCTGGCGTCCTGTGGCGCGTTGCGTTGCCCAACGCCCTGATTCCGGTTCTGACACTGGCCGGGATCCAGCTTCCTGTTCTCATAACGGGCAGCATCATCGTCGAAAGCGTGTTCAGCCTGCCCGGCTGCGGAAAACTTCTGCTGGAAGCCGTCAACCAACGCGATCTGCCCGTCGTGCAAAACCTCGTCATGCTGATCGTCACCGTCGTCATGATCCTCGGTTTTCTGCTGGCCGCGCTGGTGCGTTTTCTGGACCCACGCCTTGGGGAAGAGCGTCCATGACCACGCGCGCCAACCCGACACTCTGGACCGGCAGCGCGTTGCTCGGCATCGTTCTGCTTCCTGCATGCGTCACGGCCCTGCTCACGGGCGCCCGTGCTCCGGCAATCGACGTCATGCATCGCTACGCCCCTCTCTCCCTATCACACCCGCTTGGAACCGATCCTTTTGGCCGGGATCTTCTGACCTTCGTGCTTTCCGGAGCCTTCAACAGCGTCCTGATCGCAGCGATG
The DNA here is from genome assembly GCF_018256215.1 of Gluconobacter sp. Dm-73. Classification (NCBI taxonomy): domain Bacteria; kingdom Pseudomonadati; phylum Pseudomonadota; class Alphaproteobacteria; order Acetobacterales; family Acetobacteraceae; genus Gluconobacter; species Gluconobacter sp. Dm-73. Next base: position 113,591 of record NZ_JAERLW010000006.1, read on the forward strand.
GCCGTGTGCCTCTCGACAGTTGCGGGGACGGCGCTGGGGCTGATGGCAGCTGGGAGACCACCCAAAGTCATCATGGGGCTGGCCGATCTGGGGCTGGCGTTTCCGCCCGTTCTGATCGCCGCTCTTCTAGTCACGGCGCTCGGAGCTTCGGCCACGGGTGAAATCCTCGCCATCGCCCTGTTCGGCCTTCCCGCCCAGATCCGCATCACCCGGCAGGCTGCAAGCGCCATTCTGATTCAGGACTATATCGCGGCCTCCCGTCTAGCCGGACGCAGCACCGTTTCCATTTTACGACGGCACGTCCTTCCAAACATCCTCCCGCTTCTGACGGTTCAGGCAACATCCTCGCTCGCCCTCGCTGTCCTTTCCGACGCGGGATTGTCCTATCTGGGGCTGGGCGCGCCGCCACCCCGACCGGATCTGGGCCGGGCGCTGGCCGCCTATCAGATCCATATTTTCGATCATCCACTTCTGGTCGCCGTGCCGGGTCTGACAATCATGCTGCTCGTACTGGGGTTCAACATGGCCGGTGACGGCTTGCGCGATGCTCTGGATGCCCCGCTACAGGAGCGCGCGCCATGACCTCCCTTCTTCAGGTCCGGAATCTGAGTGTTCACAGCCTAGCCCGTCCCATCCTTCACGCCCTTTCCTTTACTCTTGAAGCGGGAAAAATCCTTGCCGTTATCGGCGAGTCAGGCTCGGGGAAATCCACACTGGCCCTGAGCCTCATGGGGCTACTGCCAGACGGATTCCAGCCTCACGGAGAAATCCGTCTGAACGATGAAAACCTTCTGACGCTTACGGAACCTCAATGGTGTCAGATCCGTGGAAAAACGCTCGGCATGGTCTTTCAGGAACCCATGTCCGCGCTCAACCCCACGCGAAGGATCGGCGCACAGATCGCCGACACCCTCCGGCTTCATACAACACTCACACGTTCCGAGATCCGCGATCAAACCCTCGCTCTCATGGAGCAGGTTGGCCTTTTGAAAGCGGGCGTGAACGAACGCGCCTATCCCCATCAGTTTTCGGGAGGGCAAAGGCAGCGCGCGCTTCTGGCCATGGCACTGGCCTGCAAACCCGCCCTCCTGATCGCGGATGAATTCACCACAGCTCTCGATGCCCGCACCCGTGCAGACGTGATGGCACTCGTCCATCAACACACAAAAACGCACCGTATGGCCGTCCTGATGATTTCCCACGATCTGGGTCTGGTCCGCCATCATGCGGATCACGTTCTGGTGCTGAAAGATGGGATCTGCGTGGAACAGGGCCCGACTGCCTCCATATTCGACGCCCCCGCCGATCCCTACACGCAGGCCCTTCTCGCTATGTCCCTGCATGGCGCGGCCCATACGCCCCTAACGCACCTGCCCTTTTATACGGTCCCTGCATGACCCCGATCCTTCAGGCCCGGAATGTGACGTTCAGACAATCCGGAAGGCAAATCCTGCATACTGTCAGCCTCGATGTCCTGCCTGGCCAAACGCTCGGAATCATCGGCGCATCCGGCAGCGGAAAATCAACCCTCTGCCGTCTCTTGAGCGGCCTCATCCCCCCCCATGAAGGACAAATCCTCTATCAGGGACAGGATCTCGCAACAGCTTCCCGCGCCGTACGGAAAAAGATCCGTCCTGCCATTCAGATGATTTTTCAGGACCCTTACGGCGCCCTCGACCCACGCCAGACGGTCCGCGAGATCGTCGAGGAGGCCCTTGACCCTGCCCCAGACCGCGAAGCCCGCATTCTGAAGGCTCTCGCCGAAGTCGGCCTCTCCGCCGAAAGCGCAGACCGCTATCCCAAAGCCTTCTCCGGCGGCCAGAGACAACGCATTGCGATTGCCCGCGCCCTGATCACGCGTCCCTCCGTTATCATCGCGGACGAAGCCGTCTCGGCGCTGGACGTCTCGACACAGGCCATCGTCCTGAACCTTCTGCTGGATCTGCAACAAAAACACGGACTGGCCTATGTTTTTGTCAGCCACGATCTGGCTGTCATCCGCCATATGTCGCACCATATCGCCGTTCTGGAACAGGGACGGATTGTAGAATCCGGACCGGCCTCCACCGTCCTGAATGCTCCGACCCAACCCGAGACGCGGGCGCTGCTCGAAAACTCCATCTGACCGACGAGGCCGCATGACCAGCCTGAACCTGCTCACCGACATCCCCGGAATCCGCGTCGGCCACAGTGAAGATCTGAACCTGCGCACGGGGGTGACGGTCATTCTGTTCGACAATCCGGTCACTGCCTCCGGCAGCTTTCCGGGCGGCGCTCCAGCTCTGAGGGAAACCGCGCTGCTGGAACCCGAAAATCTGGTCGAGCACATCCATGCAGTCGTTTTGTCAGGCGGTTCCACTTACGGTCTGGATGCCACGACGGGAGTTCAGGCGTGGCTGCGAGAACAGTTTGGCAATGCGCCCCTCCCCCCAGGCACGATCCGCGTCCCCATCGTGGTGCAGGCCAGTCTCTATGATCTGCCAGCAGGCGGTCAGACGTCCTGGGGCCGCTACTCCCCCTATGCCGACATGGGGCATCAGGCTGCCGACAACGCCCGCCATGGCTGCTTCAGACTGGGCACTGTGGGCGCAGGAACAGGCGCTACAACTGCCACACTTCGCGGCGGCCTCGGTTCGGCCAGCACCATAACCCCGGCAGGACACCGCGTCGCCGCTCTGGTCGCGGTCAATGCCGTCGGGACAGCCACGATCGGCGATGGCCCCCATTTCTGGAGCGCCCCTTTCGAGCAGGGACGCGAATTCGGCGGTCTGGGCATGCCCGCACATCTCACGTCCGAAGACCTGCGCCTGCGCTCAAAATGGGCCTCCGTCACCGGCACTACGATCGGCCTTATCGCGACGGACGCAACCCTCACCAAAACACAGGCCAAACGCCTGGCCATTCTCGCACAGGATGGCGTGGCGAGAGGCGTTTTCCCAGCCCATCTGCCTCTGGACGGAGACGCCATAATCGGGGTTTCGACACGCGCAAAGCCATCGCCCAGTCCACAGGAATGGACGGAAATCCTACACGCCGCCACGCAGGTCACGGCACGTGCCATAGCTCGGGGCGTGTACGACGCAAGCCCGCTCCCCGGCGCCACATCCCTGCATACATGGCACGAACGGTTCGGAGGAAAAGAAAGACAGGTTTCAGATACGATACAAAAATGACTCGAACCCTAATTTCATATATTTTCTTCGTGATCGTATATGATTATAGAAACCAGACCGAGTGTTCTGCCCAAGGCTGTGTCCATGTCCTCTATTGCGCCGTCCTATCCTGTCCGCTCCCCCCTCCGTCAGGCCATTGCAGCAGACATGCGCAGGCCAGAAGCGGACTGCATCCTTCCTCTGATCGAACAGGCCACACTGACCGAGACGGAACAGCAGAACACGTTCGACGTCGCCCAACACCTGACCCGCACCCTGCGAACGCAGCGTCGTCCGGGCGGTGTCGAGGCTCTCGTGCAGGAGTTTTCGCTCTCCTCCGCCGAGGGTGTGTCCCTGATGTGTCTGGCGGAAGCACTCCTGCGTATTCCCGACGCTGCCACACGCGACGCCCTGATCCGCGACCGGATCGGAACAGGGGACTGGCTGTCTCACATGGGGGGCAAAAAGACCATTTTCGTAAATGCGGCCTCGTGGGGGCTGATGCTGACCGGCAAGCTAACCAACGACACCGATGAAGGACTGGCCGCCACGCTGTTCCGTCTCGTCGGACGGGGCGGCCAGCCACTGGTCCGCCGTGCGCTCGACATCGCCATGCGGATGATGGGCGAACAGTTCGTCATCGGCGAAACCATCGAGGACGCACGCAAGGTCAGCGCAGAACCCGAGGAGCGCGGCTTCAAATATTCTTACGACATGCTCGGTGAAGCCGCGATGACGGAAGCCGACGCCCTGCGCTACCGCCACGACTACGAACGCGCCATCGACGTCATCGGTCAGACTGCCCGTGGCGCGAATGTCTATGAAAAAGCCGGTATTTCCATCAAGCTCTCGGCTCTTCACCCACGCTACGCGTTCGCTCAGCGCGAGCGCGTTCTTGAAGAACTGGGCCAGACCCTGAAGGATCTCGTCGTTCAGGCCCGCCGCTATGACATCGGAATCAATATAGACGCCGAAGAAAGCGAACGGCTAGACCTCTCGCTCGACCTGATCGAAAACCTGTGTCACTGCCCCGAACTGGACGGCTGGAACGGCATCGGGATCGTGGTGCAGGCTTATGGGCGCCGCGCCCCGAAGGTTCTGGACTATCTGATCGACCTGGGACGCCGCAGCGGACACCGTCTCATGATCCGGCTAGTGAAAGGTGCTTACTGGGACAGCGAAATCAAGAAGGCGCAGGTCGAAGGCCAGACGGATTTCCCCGTCTACACGCGCAAATGCTACACCGATGTCAGCTATATCGCCTGCGCCAAAAAACTTCTCGCCGCCCGCGACGTGGTTTTTCCGCAGTTTGCCACGCACAACGCCCGCACGTTGGCCACGATCTACACGCTGGCAGGACTGAACTTCCAGATTGGCGACTACGAGTTCCAGTGCCTGCACGGCATGGGTGAGACGCTCTATAACGAAGTCGTCGGGCCACAAAAGCTCAACCGCCCGTGCCGCGTCTATGCCCCGGTCGGCTCGCATGAGACGCTTCTGGCCTATCTGGTGCGCCGTCTGTTGGAAAACGGTGCAAACTCGTCCTTCGTCAACCAGATCGGCGATGAGAGCCTGCCGATCGAAAGCCTGATTGAAGACCCGGTCGCACTGGCCAAGGCCGTGGAGCCGCCGGGTGCCTCTCATCCGGCTATTGCTCTCCCGAAAGACCTGTTCGAACCCGAGCGGACCAATTCGCGCGGGCTGGACCTGACCGACGAACACACCATCGCTGCTCTGTCCGGAGCCGTCCGCGTGTCTGCCGAGCAGGCTTTGCAGGACACATCCTGTTCGGGCGAAGCGCAGGATATCCGAAACCCCGCCAGCCATTCCGACCGGATCGGCACTGTCCGTTTCGGAAACGAGGCCGATGTTCGCAAGGCCATCGACTTTGCAGAAAGCGAGATGCCGGCATGGGCTGCTCTTCCCGCTGACGAACGTAGCGCAAAGCTAGACCGTGCGGCTGATCTTCTGGAGCAGCACCAGAAAGACCTGATCGCCCTTCTGGTCCGTGAAGCTGGCAAATCCTACGCCAATGCGCTTTCCGAAGTCCGCGAGGCCGTGGATTTCCTGCGTTATTATGCCGCACAGGCTCAGGACATCGCCCGGACAGGCAGCAGTGCGCGGCTCGGTGTCGTCGCCTGTATCAGCCCTTGGAACTTCCCGCTTGCCATCTTCCTTGGACAGGTCGCCGCAGCCCTCGCAGCTGGCAACACAGTCGTCGCCAAACCGGCCGAGGAAACTCCCTTCATCGCCCTGCGGGCCGCCGCCCTTCTGCAGGAAGCCGGAGTTCCGGAAAACGCACTCCGCCTCGTTCCCGGCGCGGGCGAAACCGGTGCGGCCCTCGTGGCGGACACCCGGATTTCCGGCGTGATGTTCACCGGCTCCACCGTCGTTGCAGGTCTGATCGCCAAAACCCTGGCCGACCGTACCGGAGTGGACGGGCAGCCCGTTCCGTTCATCGCTGAAACGGGCGGACAGAACGCCATGATCGTGGACAGTTCTGCCCTGACTGAACAGGTCGTGGCGGATGTGCTGGTCTCGGCATTCGACAGCGCAGGCCAGCGCTGCTCCGCCCTGCGCGTCCTGTGCGTGCAGGAGGACTGTGCCGATCGCGTCATGACAATGCTGCGCGGTGCGGTCGAAGAACTGAGGGTCGGCAACCCCGCAGAACTGCATACCGATATCGGCCCCGTCATCTCCGCAGAGGCCCGCTCGGGCATTCAGACCTATATTGACGAAGCCCGTACGCATGGCCGCGCCGTCTGGTCCCTTCCGCTGCCGGAAGACGCAGAAAATGGCACCTTCATCGCCCCGACGATCATCGAGATCGACAGTCTGGCAGACCTGAAAGGTGAAGTTTTCGGGCCGGTGCTGCACGTCCTGCGGTTTGAAGCCAGCGGCTTCGAAGCCCTTCTCAACGCCATCAACCAGTCCGGCTATGGTCTGACATTCGGCCTCCACACCCGGATCGAAAGCCGTATGGCGCATGTCACGTCCCGCATTGAGGCCGGAAACCTGTACGTGAATCGCAACATGGTTGGCGCGGTTGTCGGCAGCCAGCCTTTTGGCGGCGAAAAACTGTCAGGAACAGGACCGAAAGCCGGTGGTCCGCTAATCCTGCGCCGCCTGATGCGCACCACCCCGCCCCATACCGGTTGGGAAAAACAAGAGCTGCCTGAGCCTGCCCGGCAGTTCCTGTCCTGGCTGATGCAGAGCAGTTTTCCGCTTTATCAGAAAATCGTGGAAAGCATGCAGCACGGCCTGTGCGGCGCCACACGCGAACTTCCCGGCCCCGTCGGAGAGACCAACCTTTACCAGCTTCTGCCGCGCGGTGCTGTCCTGTGCGTCGCCAGTGACCGGGAGACCATGCTGCGCGCCGTGGGGCTTGCCCTGAGTGGCGGAAATACGGCCTTCGTGCAGGGACCGAACGTGGCCTCGGACTGGGTCTCCGACGTGCCGCATGCCCTCGCTTTGCATATCCGTCGCACTCAGGGCGGCCGTGTTGCGGGATGCCGGACGATCCTCGCATCTCCCGAAGAGAAGCAAATGGCGGCACAGGCCAGTACAGCCCTGTCACGCTCGGGCATGGTCGTGCAGCTTTACATGCTCGATGCGAAAAGCCCGATCCGGCCCGAATGGGTGCTTCAGGAAAAGGTCGTCAGCACGAACACGACGGCCGCAGGCGGCAATGCCAGCCTGATGACCATCGGATAATCTCCCACAGGCATGATCGTTTGTTGCGATCATGCTATGAGGACCGCCCCACTGACGGATAACCGACCTCATGAGCGACGCCGCACCGATTTTCACACCTGTTGATACGAAAAGCGGCTCGGCCTCGCTCGAAATCGCGGACGCCCTGCGCCGTGCCATCACGGACGGCATACTGACCGACGCCCAACCCCTGCGTCAGTCCGAACTGGCCCGCAATTTCGGAGTCTCCACCATTCCGGTCCGCGAGGCGCTCAAACAGCTTGAAGCAGAGGGGCTGATCGCCTTTCTGCCTCATCGCGGCGCCGTAGTGACGGGGATGAGCGAAGCGGACATTCTGGAATATTCGGACATCCGCGCTTCGCTGGAAAGCATGGCGGCGGGACTGGCCATGACGACCCTTACCCGCGTGGATCTGGCCCATATCGAGGACGCCTATGAGGCATTCGTCAACGGAACAGGCGGCAGCCACGGCATGGCCCAGTCCGGTCGGTTGAACTGGGAGTTTCATGGCGCCATTTATGCCGCTGCCCGTCGCCCGCGACTATACGGCATGATCCACGACCTTCACTCGCGCCTCGACCGCTATATCCGCGCCCATCTGGAACTGCCGGGACGAAAAACCGCAACGGACGCCGAACATTTCCAGATCCTTCAGGCCTGCCGCAAACGCGACAGCGACGAACTTGGACGACTGACAAAGCAGCATATTCTGGAATCGGCCCGCCTGTCTCTGGATGTCATCCGCGACCGGGCGGGCTCCTGATCGTCAACCTGCCGGGTTAGCCGTTACCAGCTTCACAGTCCCGCGTTCATCGAACCAGCAATTCAACGGACCATCCGCGTGGAAAAATCCCGGAATGCTGTCGATGATATGTGCGCTCTGCTCCAGACAGGCCACAAGACGGACGTGGAACACACACCCTGTAGCCACGTCGGTGCCGGAGCCAATCAGCCGCGCAACTGCTCTCAAGGACGCCGCCGTATCAGCCGGGTTTCGACGCAGCATTCTGAAAGACGCAAGAGCCGTGTTGAGGGCTTCCGTCTGGGCAGCAGTCAATCCAGCCTTCTCCGCTGCGCGCCTGAGGCGGATCAGCAGACGGCCAAGGGACAAAGCAGCAAAAGCACCATCGACATAACCCTGCCGGTCAATCGGGGACGTGACCAGAGACAGACGCATCAGCAGACTCGAGACCTTCTGGATCTGCGCCCCTTCCCACACCATCCAGGACGGGACTTTCGCACCCGGCTGGCTTGAAAGACTCTGCAAACTACGCCCCAGAGACAGCACAAGCCGCGACGCATATAACCTCTGATCAGCTGGCATGATCACCCGGAACACCAGAACAAGCAGCACACACCCCATCAGGATGGCCAGCCACGTATTGATGAGCGTGATGTCATCCACAACCATGCTGTTCGTCACCATCAACTGCATAGCCAGAAAGACCGTATAGCCAAAAGCGCCAATCCCGTAGCGTGGATGAAACTGGAGCCACACGCCGGGCAACATGCACGCACAGATCGACAGCCAGAGCATCGGATACCCATCCACGCGAGGCAGCGCCACGATATGACACAGCCAGCAGGCTGGAACCGAAAGCGCCGTCCCGATCGCCATCGGCACACTGGCCCGGGCAGCCGATGGTACGGTCGACAGCAGGCTCGATGCCGCCACCACATACATGATCATCATCGGACCGGTCGGGAAATACGTGATGTACCAGATCATGCAGGCCAGAAAGGCGATGAGCATTCCGCGCAATCCATTATAGATCGCGGACATCCATTCTACATGCAGCCCGCCTCGCACCCGGACATGCGCGCCACGCGGGCTGGACAGATCCAGCACGATTTCCCGAAGCTGAAACAGAATATCACGAGTATTATCGACCGACGCCTGCGCTTCTGGCGATATCGCAGAACGCTCCAGATTTGCCAGCCGTTCCAGCGCGTCTTCCAGACATGCGAGCACGCTCTGCGGTTGCTCGATCCATCGCGCACTCTCCGTCAAAGCAAGGATCCGGGTCAACGTATCGCGGATTTCACGATGCACATCTGCCGAGAGCGGGTTCGCGATCCCCAGATTACGCCAGTACGGATGATAGGACGCAACCAGCCCCGTCATGCGACTGACTGCCAACCTGTAACCCCGCACCCCGGCATGAATATCCGGATTATCGGTCGCCGCGTATTCGATGGCCGGTCCCAGACGCGCAAGCTGCCCCAGAAGGCGCTGCCTACCGTCATACAGGGTCTGCGGCAGCGTCCGGAATGCCCCATCGGCAACGGCTAGTTCCGCATTCTGAACGTCCTGTATGACGGCAGAACGAACCAGTCCTTCATGAAAAACCAGAGCATGGCGCAGGGTTTCGCGGAACGCCCCCGACAATGCGCCCATCGTCCCCTGACGCCGTCGGGGCGACGTCACCATGAAGACAGCCGCCGTCACCACAATTCCGAGCGCCACGTCCGACACCCGCATCATCGCCGACAGAAAAATGTTCTCGGGATGGGTGAAAGCCGGAACGGCCACGATAACGATCGTATATCCGGCCAGAACCGCCGCATAAGCCCTGAAATACCGCAGGCACGTTGCCGTCATGCAGGCCAGTCCGACAAAGACCGAAAGCGCCATGAAATACAGAACCGCGGACTGAACGAACATCGCCATGACAGCCGTGCTTAGTGCTGCTCCGATCACCGTTCCAGTCATACGCCACACACTTTTGGACACCAGCGCGCCCACGGTCGGATTGGCAACGATCAGAACGGTCGTGACCGTACTCATTGGCGATTCAAGCTGGATCATGAACGCCAGGAAAAGCGCAATCCCGATGGACAGGAAAACACGCGCCGTGAAAGCGGCTGTCGCGAGAAAATTCTGCCAGCGCAGGCTGCTGCGGTCCAAAGAGAACGTCTGACGAAAAAGATTTTTCATAAGGAGCCGCAGTTTCAGCAAGACGACACACCGGACAGGGAAAATCTGCTTTCCATCATTCCAAGCTGATCCCGGAGCATCTCTGCCTCCTCCTCGGGAAGCCCTTTGGTCAGCCGGGCCTCAAGCTCCGCTGCAATCTGCTGGAACCTCCGACAGCGTGCCATCCCGGCTTTCGTCAGCGCCACAAGATTGGAGCGTCGGTCATAGGGATCGGGCTCGCGCGAAATCAACCCCTCCCGGCCCAACTGGTCCAGAACCCGAACAAGTGCAGAACTGTCCACCCCCATGACTGACGCCAGATCGCTCTGTTTCAGGCCGTTTCCCATCACCATCAGATAGGCCATGGGCCGCATGGTCGCGAGCGTCATGCCCTCAGGGCGCAGAAGACGATCAAGCTGGGCCCGCCAGAGGCTCGACAGACGCATGACGTGAAAGGTCAGCTCCATGTCATGAAAACTGCTCTCCCGAAGAAGCGATGCACCATACTGGACAGCCATTTTCAATGACACCTCAACTGTTGACATGTCAACATATTATATGACAACATACGATTTGAAAACAGATCCTGTTGACATTTTCGTCAGGAGGTTCAGTTTTTGATCCATATCACTAACCGGCTCTCCCTCACATAATGAAGGAGTCGTTGTGTTTGATTGAGGAGCGTTGTGGGCGAGTTGTCTTACAGTCTGGCGTTTGGCAGTCTGGTGGTTAACGCTGGAGCTGGCTTCTGATGCTGGCTGAAGTTAACCTGTTTGGCGTTTTCGTTGCTCCGCTCTCCATTTATGCCGTAGCGGCGGTCTTTGTAACGTTACTGCTGAGAAGTCTTCTGTGGCGCACGGGCGCTCTGGGATGGTTCTGGCACGTCGCTCTCTTTGAAATAGCGCTCTATGTCTGTGTTCTCTGTCTGCTCATCCTTTACGTCTAGGGAGGGTCAGCAATGAACTGGACCCGCAGTGTAATCCGTGTCCTGCTGACCCTTGTGGTGCTGGCGCTCGCCATCGGCCTGGGTCGGACGATGTGGGACATCTATGTCCTCGCCCCCTGGACCCGTGACGGCCGCGTGCGCGTCTATGTCGTGGACGCCGCTCCTGAAGTTTCGGGCACGGTCGTGGCCGTGCCAGTCGTGGACAACGAGTTTGTCCATAAAGGCGATCCGCTTTTCGTGCTCGATCCGGTGCGCTTCCGCCTCGATATCGACGCCGCCCGCGCCCGTCTGGCCGGAGCCGAGGAAGACCTGAAGCTCCGCACCTCCGATGCCAAGCGCCGCATGGGACTGGGCGGCATCGTCTCGGCGGAAGAGCAGGAAGACTTCAACTCCAATGTTGAAACCCAGCGCGCCAAGGTCAACGCGGCCAAAGCCGAGCTGGATACGGCCCTGCTGAACCTCCAGCGCTCCACGGTCTATTCGCCGGTGGACGGCTACATTACAAACCTGAACCTGCGCGTGGGTGACTACGCGCATGCTGGGCAGCCCGGTATGGCCGTGATTGACGCACACAGCTTCTGGATCAACGGCTATTTCGAAGAAACCAAGATGCACGGCGTGCATGTGGGGGACGAAGCCCGCATCAAGCTGATGGGCTACAAACAGATCCTCATGGCGCATGTCGTCAGCATCGGCCGCGGCATCAACGACCAGAACGGCGTCTCCGACAAGCTGGGCCTGCCGGACGTCAATCCGATCTTCACCTGGGTGCGTCTGGCGCAGCGTATTCCGGTGCGTCTGGAACTCGACAGCGTACCGCCGAACATCACGCTGGCGGCCGGCATGACGGCCACGGTGACGATCGGGCGCGAAACGCCGGGCGCGCGCGGCCGTCTGACCACCTGGCTGCAGAACCACCTCTGACATGTCCCGCAAATTCCTGACCCTTGCCCTGAGTACCTGTCTGTCGCTGACGGCGTGTACGGTGGGGCCGAACTTCACGCCGGACCGGATCAAGGTACCCGACGCCTTTGTCGAGCAGCCCCATCCTGCCACGGCCGATGCGCTGGCGCAGTCGGCGGCGGATATGAAGGACTGGTGGTCGCAGTTCCACGACCCCATGCTCAACGAACTGGTGGATCAGGCGATCAAGGGCAATTACGACCTGCAGATCGCCTCGCAGCACATCATCGCCGAGCGCGCCGTCCGCCGTCAGGCACAGTCGGCCTGGTATCCGCAGCTCGACGTGGCCGCAGGCGGCGGCGATGACCGCTACTCAATCAATATCGACAACTGGCCGCTGCGTCCGGGCAATCCGGCCAACCGCCCCGAAGCCTCGGTCTTGACCTATGGCGCGCGGGCGACCTGGGAAGTCGATCTGTTCGGGCACATCGCCCGACAGGTGGAAGAGCGCAAGCGGATCGTCGAGGAATCGATCGAGAACCGTCGCGGCGTTCTCCTTGCCCTGCTGGCCGAGATGGCGACGGACTATGTGACATTGCGCTCCGTGCAGGAACGTCTGACCGTCACTGAACGCGCCATCGACGTGGCCGTGCGCTCGCGCGAACTGACCGAAAAGCTCTACACCCATGGCCTCGGCAACACGCTGGCCGTGGCGCAGGCCCAGACGGAAGAACATCTCGAACGCGCCCGTCTGGCGCCGTTGCACGAGCAGGAAGAGCGGCTGATGCATGCCATCGCCGTCCTTGTTGGCGACATGCCGGGCCAGCTTGAGGAAGAGCTGGAAAAGCGCCGCCCGATCCCGGATCTGCCGCGCTTCCCCGACAGCCTGCCGTCGATCGTGCTGGCCAACCGTCCCGATATCCGCGTGGCCGAGGCCGAATACGCCGCCGACACTGCACGCGTGGGCATTGCGGTCTCGAACCTCTATCCGAAATTCATGATCCCGCTGACGTTCAACCCGAACGCGTCCGCCGCCTATCAGGCGTTCCAGGCGGGCGGCATGGCGTGGAGCTTCATGATGATGGCGACGCTGCCGGTCATCCATGGTGGCCGTTATACCGCAGCCATCGCACAGGCCCGGGCCGAGGCCGAGGGCAGCCGTCTGAACTACCGCAAAACGGTGCTCAAGGCGTTTGCGGATGTCGAGGACGCGATGGGCGACTGGCGGCATAATGCCGAACTGGTCGAGCAGCTGAACCAGGCCTCCGTCGATGCTGGCCTCGCCCGCGACCGCGCCCAGAAGCTGTTCGGAGCCGGTCTGACCGGCTATCTGAACGTGCTGACGACCGAACAGACCGCCCTGTCCGCCGAAGATCAGGCCGTCGTCGGACGCCTCGCCCGCGTCCGCAACGCCGTCGCCCTCTACATCGCCCTCGGCGCCGGATGGCAGGGAAAAGCCCTCACCGACACAAGGCTCCCCGTCGAAGTCAAACAACAAAACGCCTTCGTCAGAGCTTTTACTCGGTAGTCCTGAGAGGATTGATCGCATAAAACCATTTGGGTTTTATGACGAAACACGACAATATCCTTTCAGGACTCCCTGACCGCTCAGCAAGGATCAGTGATGGGCAAACTGACCTTGTGGCGCACTCTTCCCGCATTCATGGCAGCTACTTGCGTGCTTTGTTATCCCGTACACGCGCGAAACATCCATGACTGTGTCACCATGAGCGAGGTCCTCCCCTTTCTGAACCCGGCTGGCGCTCCAGTTATTCATGTCCAAATCAATGGTCATGATGTCGGCTCTTTTTTCTCGACGTTCACAACACGGACCAGCGTATGGGATGCGAAAGGGTTTGATTTTTACCGTCTTGACCCTGTCAGAACCATGTCGGTCACAGGAACGGGCGGAAACTATTCCACTACAATTAAAAGCCTCCAGATCGGTCAATCCGTGCTCAAAGACATGACAGCATTACTGGTCAATGAGCGCCCTCCAAAAACGCCGGATGGCCTGCTTCTGATGATGGATCTCGGATGGGATATTCTGGGACAATACCATCTGCTCATCGACAGGTATTCGCAGAAAATCGGCATTTTCACTTACGATACTGCTGCGGATTGCCCGGATATCGGAACACTTCTGAAAAACCCGGGGCCAGCCATTCCCCTGATATCCATTGATGATGAGTCTCCGCAACTCAATCAGATGACGGCTCTTCTGGATGGCCACAAGGTGGACATGCAGATCAATACGAGCGCCAACCACTCCATTATTCAGCAATGGGTAGCGCGGAAGATGGGAATTTCACGCCACATCCTCAAACAGGATGACGAAATCCGGGTCGGCGCTGGCGACGTCCTGCTGGGGCACAGGCATCATTTCAGCACGCTGCAACTCGGCTCACACACGCTGCATGACATCACGCTGGATGTCGTCCCCGATGCGGAGTTCAATATTCTTGGGATGGACGTGCTCAAGCACTTCAACGTCCTGATCAATCCCATGGCCGGTAAACTCTGGCTGGAGGACTACGTTCCGCCGCCCGGCCATGTGGAGGAAAAGGCCCTCCCCTGGTCGCCGACCCATGACCGGCTCAGCATCACTCATGCCAGCGAGGAAAAGTAGGCCCCACCTCTCCCCGCCGGAAAGCCTTGAGGGTCAGGCTTCTGACGAACCGCCGTCCACGTCAAATGTCACACCCTGTGCCAGCGGCAGGGTGCGCCCATAATTGATGGCGTTGGTCTGGCGACGCATATAGGCCTTCCATGAATCCGAACCGGACTCACGACCGCCGCCTGTTTCTTTTTCACCGCCAAATGCTCCACCGATTTCCGCACCGGACGGCCCCATATTCACGTTCGCAATGCCACAATCCGATCCCCGCGCAGACAGGAACTGCTCCACTTCCCGGATATCGGTCGCAAAGATCGAAGACGACAGCCCCTGCACCACGTCGTTCTGAAGCGCAATCGCCTCATCCAGCGTGTCGTATTTCATCACATACAGGATCGGTGCGAATGTCTCTTCCAGCACCGGCCCCACCTGAGACGGCATTTCGACCAGTGCCGGACGCGCATAAAATGACGCCTCCCCGTTCACATCGACGCGGATTCCGCCATGAACCGTACCGCCCGCATCCGCCGCAGCCTTGAGACTGTCCTGCATCATGCCAAAGGACGCCGCGTCAATCAGGGGCCCGACAAGCGCCGTTCCTTCGATCGGATTACCAACCGAAATGCTCCTGTAGACATTCACCAGCTTGGGCACGAGCGTGTCGTAGACGCTGGAATGGACGAATAGACGCCGCAATGTCGTGCAACGCTGACCCGCAGTTCCCATCGCGCCGAACGCAACGGCCCGCAGCGTCAGATCCAGATCGGCCGATGGCGTGACGATGGACGCATTGTTGCCGCCGAGTTCGAGAATGGAGCGCCCGAAACGACGTGCCACGCGCTCGCCCACGTCGCGACCCATTCGGGTCGAACCGGTTGCGGAAATGACCGGCACGCGGTGGTCTTCCACCATCAGTTCGCCAATATCGCGTCCACCAACCAGCAATGTGCTGAGTGCGACTGGGGCATCGTTTCCAAAGCGTGCTGCCGCCTTCAGGAACAAAGCCTGCGTGGCGAGCGCGGTCAGCGGCGTCTTTTCCGAAGGCTTCCAGATCACGCTATCCCCGCAGACCAGCGCCAAAGCCGCATTCCACGACCAGACGGCGACCGGGAAATTGAACGCCGAAATAATGCCGACCGGCCCAACGGGATGCCATTGTTCCGTCAGGCGGTGGTCCGGTCGTTCGGAGGGGATCGTCAGGCCGTAAAGCTGGCGGGACAGACCGACCGCAAAATCGCAGATATCGATCATTTCCTGTACTTCGCCCAGACCTTCGGACGGAACCTTGCCCACTTCCAACGTCACGAGCCGACCAAGCGCGTCCTTGTTCGCCCGCAATTCCTCGCCCAGCAGGCGGACCAGCTCACCACGACGCGGTGCCGGAACCCTGCGCCAGACCTTGAACGCCTCTGCCGCACGGCCGATCGTCGCTTTTGCCTCGTCCGCGCTGATTTCCGCAACTTCAGCAATCCGCTCGCCCGTCAGAGGTGATGTAACGGCCAGAGTACCTCCCGAGTAGAGATCAGCCGACACGCCAAGGCTGTCGAGAAGCGTTGTGACTTCGGAGCGGAGAGAGGCAGTCATTGTTCTTCCTGTCTGGATTGCATAGCAGTTATCCCATTCACAAACCGTTACGATCCCGACGTCAAGATGATCCCGAAGACAGCCACTCCAGACAGCGGGATATTTTCCAGTCTGGGTGAAAGGGGGAAAAAGCGTTAGGATCATCTCAGGCACAGCCTTGCCGTCACTCTTTTCAGGCCGTAACGGCGGCAGTGATGACGGCGCAATCAGAAACACCCGCTCTGAAGGCAGAACCCATGCAGAATTTTGAATTCTACAATCCCACACGCATCATTTTCGGCGAGAATACGATCCCGAAACTGGCGGAGCAGATCCCGGCCGAGGCCCGCGTCCTGATCCTGTTTGGCGGTGCAAGTGCGGAGCGCAACGGCACACTTCCGGCCGTACGCGAGGCGCTGGATGGCCGCTTCACCCGGGAATTCGGTGGCATCGAAGCCAACCCGACCTTCGAGACGCTGATGAAGGCGGTCGAGCTGATCCGGAACGAGAAACTGGATTTCCTGCTGGCCGTAGGCGGCGGCTCCGTCATTGACGGCACCAAGTTCGTGGCCGCAGCCGTGGATTTCGAAGGTGATCCGTGGAGCATCCTGACGACGCATGGCGCGAACGTCAAAGCTGCGATGCCGCTGGGAACGGTCCTGACGCTGCCTGCGACCGGTTCGGAGATGAACAGCTTCAGCGTCATCACCCGTCATGCCACCCGCGAGAAACTGGCTTTCGGCAGCCCACACGTCTTCCCGCGCTTTTCGGTTCTGGACCCGACCCGCACTTATTCCCTGCCCGTCCGGCAGATTGCGAATGGCGTCGTAGATTCCTTCGTCCACATCATGGAACAGTATCTGACCTATCCGGCGGACGGTCTGGCTCAGGATCGCTTTGCCGAGGGGCTGCTGCTCAGCCTGATTGAGATCAGCCCAAAAGTCGTTGCAGAACCCGAAAACTACACGCTTCGCGCCAATTTCATGTGGATCGCAACGCTGGCGCTCAATGGCATCATCGGCGTCGGCATGCCGCAGGACTGGTCCACGCACAGCATCGGCCATGAACTGACGGCACGTTACGATATCGACCATGCCCGGACGCTGGCCATCGTCCTGCCGTCCATGCTGCGTGTCCGCAAAGACGCCAAGCGCGGCAAGCTCCTGCAATATGCAGCTCGTGTCTGGAACCTGCATGAAGGCACGGAAGACGAGCGGATCGAAGCCGCCATCGTACAGACGGAGAAATTCTTCGAAAGTCTCGACATTCCGACCCGCCTCTCCGCTTACGAGATCGGCGAAGAGAGCATTGATCCACTGGTCGCACAGCTCGATACCCACGGCATGACTGCACTGGGAGAACAGTCTGAAATTACTCTGGATGTCAGCCGACGGGTGCTTGAGCTGAGCCTGTAAGGCAGGGGGCGGCTTAGGCCGCCTCTCCTCTCAAAACGCCGTCCCGATCACGTCTTTCAGATGCTGGTGATAGGCCGCGAGCGTCGCGTCCACATTTGGCGCCTTCATCACGTCTGTCGCCAGAAACGTCGGAAGCGCCGACATTCCCAGAAATTCGTGGGCCTTGTGAAACGGGAAATAAACCCCATCCACGCCCCGTCCCTCGAAGAACTGAGCGGGGTCCGTAAACGCGTCTTCCGGCGCGTTCCATGTGGCTGACAGCATGTAATGCTTGCCTTGTACCAGACCGCCTGAGCCATATTTCCGCTCGGGATGCGCGCGGCTACGCCCATCATTGGCATACAGCTTCCCATGACCAGCCGTCATGATTTCGTCCATGTATTTCTTGACGATCCAGGGCACACCCATCCACCAACCGGGGCACTGATAAATAATCAGATCGGCCCACAGGAAGTTCCCGACTTCCTGTTCCACATCATATCCGTCATCAATTTTCGTTTGGCGGATTTCGTGCCCGCTCTTGGACAGGATGTCGGCGGCAAAGGCCTGAAGTGTATCGTTCAGACGACCGTGAGAATGAGCGAAGACCTTGCCGCCATTCAGAAGAAGAATTCTTGTCATGATTGCATATCCATCATTGCCCCAGATCGGAGCTATTGGGCCATCATGAACTCCTGATACCCACTTGATAAGCGCCACGATCTCCACAAAATCTGTGAAGCAGTTTCACAGATGAGGCAGAAAATGGACAACCGTTTCGGCGAGATGAAAATCTTTCTCCGCGTCGTGGAGAGCGGCAGTTTTTCCGAAGCGGCGCGCCTCTCCCTGATGACACCCTCTACAGTCAGCAAACTGATCGGGCGCATTGAAAGTCGTCTTGGCGTTCAGCTTGTGGAACGCTCGACCCGAAAACTGTCCATCACGCCTGAAGGACTGGCTTATTACGAACGGGTGCAGGCCTTGATTGCGGAACTGGACGATCTGGAGGGCTTCCTGTCCAGAAAAACCGTCCAATTGAGGGGGACCATCCGAATCAATGCCTCCGTGGCGTTCGGAGCGCTGATGCTGGAGCCGCTGCTGCCGGAGTTCTGGACGACATATCCGGATATCATTGTGGACCTATCCCTGTCCGACGAGATGGCGGATCTGTATCTGGATCGGACGGATATCGCGTTCCGGGTCGGAAAACTTCAGGATTCCAGCCTGATGGCCAGACATCTGGGGACCGTACCGCGGCTGATTGTCGGGGCACCGGATTATCTGGAGCGGTTCGGATGGCCCCAGAGCGCGGACGATCTGGAGCATCACCGGTGTCTGGGCTTCAATTTCCGCCGCGCGGCTCCGGTCTGGCCGTTGCAGGAACGCGGGCGGATCGTAGATCGGATCGTCCGGGGACCGCTACTCGCCAATAATGGTGAAACCGTTCGACACGCAGCAGTCCGTGGTGCCGGGCTGGCCCGGCTGGCCGAATATCATGTGCGCGACGATCTGGCGGCAGGACGTCTGGTCGAAGTGCTGGCAGACAATGCCACGCGGGATGAGGAGGCCATCCACGCGCTTTATCAGGGCGGAAAACGGGTACCGCAACGTATCCGCGCGTTCCTGGATTTCGTTATTCCGCGCCTTCAGGCCAGTCTCAGCCCGACTTTTATCCGTTGCTCAGAGCAGAGTTAAGGACGGCTGCCAGACGCACACCTGCCTGTTCAAGACGCAGTTGCATGATCGGCCAAGTGAGTTCGGTGTAAGCCTTGCCAACATCGGCGCCCTTGTTCGCCGGAAGCGCACCGTAAGCCACACTGCGGGCCAGAGAATGGCTTTCATCGGCCCAGTTGACGGTGGCGTCATGAACGTCACCAGCAGCCAGATCCTGCACCCAGTATTGCGCTTCATCTGGCGTAATCAGGGCACCGAGACGATCGGCTTCCTGCTTCGCGCGGGCGGGATCGATGCTGTAGAACGGGCCGACATGCAGGTCCGCTTCATGGTCAATCACCCCTTCATCCCACAGGGAATGCAGGTTCATGTGACCATTGGCGTTATTCCCGAAATAAGTCAGGTGAATTGCATTCCCGCCCATATCCTTGTTGCGCTCGGCAGCGTGCAGGGGCTGGTGGATATCGCCCATCAAATGAACGACCCATTTCAGCGCGACCAGACGGTCCTGAGGCGATTCATGGGTATCGGTAAGAATCCTGATTTCTTCGGGAAGTTTTTCCACAACACAGGCATGATCCGGGCAGTCGCGAGCCTGATCATAGGCCGGATGAGACACATCGATATCGACATAATGCCATTTCAGCGTCTCGGGCGCGCCCCCCTTCTTCTTGGGAACATGGCCGATCGTGTCAGGCCAGGAAGCGACCTGATCAAGGGTCTGGTGGTTTTCAAGCTCCAGGAGGGCCGCTGCCGCTTTGCTGGCCTGAGGTGTCAGGCGCTCCTGAGCGATATCCGCTACGATGGCGTGGCCATAAGGCCCCCAGGCGAATGCGCTGGAAGAAAAAGCAAGCATACCCGCGCCGATCAGGGACGCACAGAGAACACGAAACTGCATGGAAAACCTGACTGCCCATCTCTGGAAATGACGTTATCCCTGTTTCTCACCCTTTCGGGACCATCACAAGATATTCCAGCGCGCTGTCATAACCTTGTCTCGAACCTGCGCACCCACATGGGAAATCCGCAATAAAAAATCTTAAAATCTCCCGATATCAGTAAAATTTCTCAGTTTGGAAAATTATTTTTTCTTTCATGCAAAATTGTTCTGATCAATATTTTATATCTATTTCAGATCATCCCGATTTATTTCAGCTTCCCTGTTGATTGAGAGAAAATTTTTCACAAACCCATCAATCTTTAACCATGATATTTATCGATAAACATTATAATTCGTTCAAAACCATCAAGAGGCTTATTCTTTCCAATCCAACTATTAAAAAAAGTATGTCATAAAATTTACCGCATTCTTCAAAATATCATCATTGCCATTATTGTTATCAAAAAATAACATCCTCTTTAACGACAAGAAAAAGATATATTTTTCTAAATGTCACTTGGTTTTTATTTTGGAGGATCCAGCATGTCATCCTGGGCACAAGTTTACGATCCAATAGGGAACATCTGGATTTCTGGAGCAATCGCTCTTATTCCAATCCTGTTTTTCTTCTTCGCCCTTCTTTATCTGCATATGAAGGGTCATATTGCCTGCACCATTACTGTGGGAATTACTTTCGCACTGGCCGTCCTGTTTTATGGAATGCCCGTTTCCACGGCTGTAGCCGCCGGTCTGTATGGCTTCGCTTATGGATTATGGCCAATTTCCTGGATCATCATCGGGGCGGTCTTCCTGTACAAGATTTCCGTCCGGACAGGGCAGTTCGACATTATCCGTCATTCCATTTCCACAGTCTCGAAAGATCAGCGCATCCAGCTTCTTCTGGTCGCGTTTGCTTTTGGGGCTTTTCTGGAAGGAGCCGCCGGTTTTGGAGCGCCTGTAGCCATTACAACCGCGCTGCTCGTCGGGCTTGGATTTCCGCCGATCTATGCCGGAGGACTGTGCCTGATCGCCAATGCGGCTCCCGGCGCATTCGGAGCCATGGGCATTCCCGTGATCGTCGGCGCACAGGTGATCGGGACCGAGCCTTATGCCGTCGGTCGGCTTGTCGTCATGCAATTGATCCTGATCGGCATCATCATTCCATTCTGGCTGGTCGCCGTTGTGGACGGCATGCGCGGCATTCGTGAGACATGGCCTGTCATTCTCTTTACCGGCGTTGTTTTTGCCCTCACACAGTCGCTGACGGCCCTACTGATCGGGCCGGAACTTCCTGATATCATTGCACCGCTGGTGACGATGGTTGCCATCCCGCTCTTTCTGCGGTTCTGGAAGCCGAGCCGGGTTTTCCGTTTCGACACCGGCGATACACCCGCAGATGCCGTAATTGACAACACATCTTACACGTCATCGCAGATCATGCGGGCCTGGTCTCCGTTCATCATTCTCACGGCCTTCGTCGCCATCTGGAGCATCAAGCCCTTCAAGGCGCTGTTTGCCGCTGGTGGGCCATTGAACTGGACGGTTCTCGTCATTCAGTTTCCGGGATTGCATAACCTTGTCCTGAAAACGGCTCCGATCGTCCCCAACCCGACCCCTTACGCCGCAATCTTCAAGCTGGATTTCATTTCCTCTGTTGGAACAGCCATTCTGCTGGCCGGTGTGATGACTGTTCTGTTCCTGAAGATGCGCCCCACAGATGCCCTCGCAACATTCCGCGACACTTTGCGCGAACTGCGTATTCCCATTTACGCCATCGGCATGGTGCTGGCTTTTGCGTTTCTCGCAAACTACTCCGGCCTGTCCACCACGCTGGCTCTGGTGCTCGCCATGACCAAGGGCGCTTTCACGTTCTTCGCACCGCTTCTGGGCTGGCTCGGGGTGTTCCTCACAGGCTCCGATACGTCTTCCAACGCGCTGTTCGGCGGACTTCAGGCGGCAACCGGACGGCAGATCGGAGTGAGCGGGGAGCTTCTGGTCGCAGCAAATACGGTCGGCGGCGCGGTTGGAAAGATGATTTCTCCGCAATCCATCGCTGTAGCGTCGGCGGCCGTCGGGCTGGTCGGGCGCGAGGGCGAACTGCTGCATTTCACGCTGAAATGCAGCATCATTCTAGCCGTTCTGGTTGGGCTCATCACGACAGCGTTGGTTTTCATGGGGGTAGGCGCCTGATCCTGCGCTGACCTGAGAGCGGTGATGATGGGGCGCAGGAACATTTCTGCGCCCGTTTTCTTTTCAGGGTCTGAACAGAATTGCCGTATAAGGCCCCCAAAAACGAATTGAGAAACATTCTCAATAATAGTAAACCTCATTGCACGAATATCCCGACGACTACTCGCTTTCCCTCGAAGATTCCCGACAATAGAGCATCGTCGAACTCTTCAGGATTTTTCGGGAACCATAATAGGATAACAAGCGTTTTCGCTTTCTATCCTTTCGACATATCGTCCGAAAACTTTACTCCTCATGGGATTATTTACCGATAATCAGCTCTTCACGGTTGCATGATCACGTGACGTCTGTAGGTTGCGGACCTCTGTAAGGTGACACTGATCACGGTCATGTCATCCGTCTCGAGTGTATGCGAAGAGTGATCCTACATGACGAAAGATCGTCACTGCCCTCTTGTTGACCTCCATACGTCCTCCCCCAATGCCATGCGCCTGAACCGGCTGACGCGGATGTCGCGTCGCGATACGCTGATGACGGGCATGGCGGGTGTGGGCGTTCTGGCGGTTGGAAATGTCGTGGCCGCAGAGCCTGCGACTGGCGCCGATCCGGAACTTGAGCGCTTCATGAAGGTGTCAACGCGCCTGACAGATCGCGCCTCTCTTGATCCCCGGATCGGAAAGGCACTGTACGAGCGCATTCTCCAGTCCGGCCCGGAGCTTAAAGCTCAGCTTTCAAAGCTGGCGACGCTTCTGGAGAGCGGGAATTACGAAAACGCCTCAGCCTTCGCCAAAGCCGCCGAACAGGCCGATCCGGCGCTCAAGGACGTCATTCATGACATCATGACCGGCTGGTATCGCGGGGTCGCGGACGGCAAGGTTGTGGTCTATCGCTCCGCCCTGATGTTCGACGTCACCAAGGACGCGATCTACCCCAAGACCTATGCCGCGGGCGGCCCGTTCTACTGGACGACCCAACCTCCCGAAGTCGACAAGCCGACCGGCGCGCCTGCGCTGTCGCCGTCCAAGTTCGACGTGGAACCTACCTGAGAGCGGGAACAGCATCTCTTATGTCTTCTGATCAGAATCTCTCCGCCGATGTCGTGATCGTCGGGTCCGGTGTGGCTGGCAGTTCCATTGCGAACGAACTGGCGCGCGCGGGCATTTCCGTCATCGTGCTGGAAGCCGGGCCGCGTGTGGACCGTCAGCATTTCGTGGATAATTTCCGCAATCTGGAAAACAAGCCGTCCTATCAGGGCCCCTTCCCGTCCACACCCTGGGCCGTGCATCCGCCCAACCAGATGACGCCGAACCAGTATCTGCATACGAGCGGCCCGAACGCGGAAGCGTATCAGCAGGTCTATCTGCGGATGATGGGTGGCACGACCTGGCACTGGGCCGGATGTGCGTGGCGCTACCTGCCGTCAGATTTCGAACTCAAGACCCGCTATGGTCAGGGCCGTGACTGGGCGCTGAAATACGACGATCTTGAGCCATTTTATTATCAGGCCGAAGTCATGATGGGCGTGTGTGGACCGGACCCGAAGGTCGAGGATCTGGGCTCCCCCCGCCAGCAGCCCTATCCGATGGAAGCGCTGCCGATTTCCTATGCGGCGCAACAATTCCGCAAGCTCATCAACGAAAAGACACCTTATCGTGTCGTACATGAGCCGCAGGCTCGCAATACGCGGCCTTATGACGGCCGTCCGACCTGCGAGGGGCACAATAACTGCATGCCAATCTGCCCGATCGGGGCGATGTATAACGGCGGCTATTCCGTCTATCACGCCGAGGCCGCCGGGGCGAAGTTCGTACCCAATGCGGTGGTCTATAAAATCGAGCGTGACAGCGCGAACAAGAAGGTGACGGCCGTTCACTATTACGATCCGGACAAGGGATCACACCGTGTTACGGGCAAGTATTTCGTGATCGCAGCCCACTGCATCGAGACGGCCAAGCTGCTACTGGTTTCGGCCGATGAGCAGAGCCCGAATGGTATTGCCAACAGTTCGGGCCATGTCGGCCGGAACATGATGGATCATACCGGCGTGCAGGTGACGTTCATCAGCGGCGACAAGGCGCTGTGGCCGGGACGTGGCCCGCTTGAGACCAACGTGATCGACAATTTCCGCGATGGCGACTGGCGTGGCGATCGTGGCGCGTATCTCGTCCACATGGTCGATGACAATCAGGTCGATTTCGCAACGCAGCTTGCGATTTCAAAGGGGTATGTCGGCAAGGATCTGGAAGATCAGATCCGGTATCTGGCGTCCCACACCGTCCGTCTGTTCAGCCACAACGAGGCCTTGCCCGATCCGGACAACCGCCTGACGCTCAGCAAGACACATAAGGATGCGCTCGGCATTCCGCATCCGGATGTCTATTACAAGCTGCCGGACTACACGGTCCGCAGTTGCGAGCATACGCGCGGGCTGTTCAAGAACCTCATCGGCCTGATGCATGGCACAGATGAACAGTGGACGCCGGGCTATTTCCCGCAGGATCATCCCTCCGGCAGCACCATCATGGGCGTAGACCCCAAGGATTCCGTCGTGGACGGCCATTGCCGGACGCATGACCACGAGAACCTGTTCATCGCGAGTTCGTCCGTGTTCTCCACGGTCGGGACCGGGAACATCACCCTTACCGTCGCAGCCCTTGCGCTTCGTGTTGCCGATACGCTGAAAAAAGAACTGCTCCATGCCTGATTTCAAAACCGTTTTCTGGTCTTTTCTTGTTGGTGGAACGGTTCTGGCTGGACTGTCTTCTTTCGCTGCGCGGGCGGCGGATATGGATCAGGATGTCGTGAACCGTGGCGCCTATCTCGCTACGGCTGCGGACTGCATCGCCTGCCACACCAAGCCGGGCGGTACACCGTTCGCGGGAGGGCTGAAGATTGCAACGCCCATGGGCGACATCATTTCTACGAACATCACGCCCGATGCCGATCATGGGATCGGCAAATACTCGGAACATGATTTCGAGCAGGCCCTCCGCAAGGGCAAGCGCCGCGATGGCGCAAACCTCTACCCGGTCATGCCGTATGTCTCCTATGCGGCCCTGACGGATCAGGACGTTCACGCGCTTTATGTGTGGTTCATGAACGGGGTCAAACCTGTCGCGCAGACGCCCCCCGCAACCCAACTCAGTTTTCCGAGCAATATCCGCCTGACACTTTCAGGCTGGAACATGCTGGCGGGGACCGAGACGCAGGAAACTGGCGATTCTGCGAGTTATGACAAGATGCGGCGTGGCCGGTATCTGGCCATTGCGCTCGAACATTGCGGAACCTGCCACACGCCGCGCAACGTCATGCTGATGGAAAAGTCGGACCAGTATCTGGCGGGAAGCCCGCTGTCCGGCTGGTACGCTCCAAATATCACACCCAGCAAAACAGGCGGGATCGGAGACTGGAGCGAAGACGATCTCGTCCAGTATCTGCGCACGGGCCGGGCCAAAGGCAGAAGTCAGGCAGCCGGACCGATGGGAGAAGCTGTCGAACACAGCACGAGCCATCTGACGGATGCAGATCTGCATGCACTGGCGGCGTTCGTCCTTCAGGTCAAGGCGATCGACGATGCGTCCGACACTCAGCCTCGTGACGGTTTTGGCAAGGCGAACGACATTCCCGACCTGCGTTCGGGCAACCTGACGCGGATCGACAACCTGTCGCAGAAAGCCCCGGAAAACCTGTTCGATGCCAACTGTGCCGCCTGTCACGGGCAGAACGGCGCGGGCACCGTCGATCAGTATGCGCCGTCGCTTTACAAAAACTCCGTGGTTGGTGCGGGCCGTCCGGACAATCTGATCATGACAATCCTGACGGGTGTGAACCGCAAGACGGCGGATGGTCATGCCAGCATGCCGGCGTTCGGCAGCACTTCAGATGTGCAGCGTCTGGATGATGCGGAAGTCGCGAGCCTTGTGAACTATGTCAGCAAGACCTTCGGAAGCGGCACCTACACCGTAAGCGCAGATCAGGTCGCCAAGGTTCGCAAGGACCATACGCCGCACTGATTTTCGTCAGTTACGGGCCATAATAAAAAAGGGGAGCCGGATCAGATCCAGCTCCCCTTTTTCTATGAAAAAATCCGGTTCAGCCTTCGCTGGAGCGGCGCTTCATCAGCAGCAGGATGAAATACGGCACGAAGAAATAAAGCCCGATCATGACCATGAGCGGACCCAGCAACCAGGCCATGTTTTCATGAAACAGCGACTGACTGAAGAGATTGCCAAGCCCCATCATGCAACTGACGCAAAAGAAACCACCCAGATTTGCGAAAAACCCACGGTCTCCGTTGATCTGGCGCAGCTGATTGAAAAAGGAACTGGACTGCTGCGGAACGGTCATTGCGGGCATACTTCCTGTTTTCCTGTCGAAAATGGACAAGAACACGCCAGTCGTGGCCTTCCATTTCGTCGGAGTGCCGGGAAGGATACTGCCAAGTCCGGCAAGATCAAAGCCTCAACTCCACAAAGCAGCGCAAGGCCTTGCTCTGTCAGGCATCCAATAAAAAAACCGGCGCCTTTGGGGGCGCCGGTTTTCCTGAAACATTGACCGCTCAAGCAGCCTGACTGGAGACCGCAGAGACCGTCGCGGGCGCGGCCGCAGCAGGAGGCGTCAGCGTGCGACGGACGGCATCATGCCAGCCATCAATCATGATGCGACGCTGTGCCGGGTCCATCTTCGGTGCGAAAACGCGCTCCTGTTTCCAGGTCGCCGCAACTTCGTCCAGACTCTTCCACAGCCCGACCTGCAATCCGGCAAGGAAGGCTGCCCCAAGAGCCGTGGTCTCGATATTGACCGGACGCTCAACCTCGGCCTTGAGCATGGAGGACAAGAACTGGGCAAACCAGTCGTTGACTGCCATGCCACCATCAATCCGCAGGATGCTCGTGCGCATGGCACCGTCCTCGCGCATGGCGCGGATCAGGTCATAGGTCTGATAGGCCACGGATTCCAGCATGGCGCGGGCGATATGCGCCTGCGTGGAGCCGAGCGTCAGGCCGCAGATCAGGCCGCGCGCGTCAGGGTCCCAGTGCGGAGCGCCAAGGCCCACGAAGGCCGGAACCATATACACGCCGTGGCTGTCCGGGATACGGGTTGCCATGTCGTCGGTCTGGGAGGCATGCGTGATTAGTTGCAGGCCATCACGCAGCCACTTGATGCCTGCGCCCGCCACGAAAATGGAGCCTTCCAGCGCGTAGAAGGTCTTGCCACCAATACGATAGGCGATTGTGGTCAGCAGGCGATTGTTGGACATGATGGGCTTTTCGCCGGTGTTGAGCAGCATGAAGCAGCCCGTACCGTACGTCGCCTTGGCCATGCCTTCATGGAAGCAGGCCTGCCCGATGACGGCAGCGTGCTGGTCGCCTGCCATCCCGCCAATGGCAATCTTCTCGCCAAACAGCTTGGCTTCCGTCTCCCCAAAATCGCTGCTGTTGTCGCAGACTTCCGGCAGAAGGGCGCGCGGGACGTTGAAAAGCTCCAGAAGTTCATCATCCCACTGTTGGGTATGGATGTTGAACAGAGACGTGCGACAGGCATTGGTGATGTCAGTCGCATGTTTGCGGCCACCCGTCAGACGCCACAACAGGAAGCAGTCGATCGTGCCCGCTGCGAGTTCTCCGGCTTCCGCACGACGACGCGCATCGGGAACGTGATCGAGAAGCCAGGCAATCTTGCTGGCCGAGAAATACGGGTCCAGCAGAAGTCCGGTCTTGTCACGGACGACGGCTTCCTTGCCCTGCTGACGCAGGAGACTGCACTCATGGGCCGTCCGGCGATCCTGCCAGACGAGCGCGCGGTGGATCGGGCGACCCGTCTCGCGATCCCAGATGACGACAGTTTCTCGCTGGTTCGTAATGCCCAGAGCCGCAATCCGCTCCGGCCCGCCCACTTCGTCGATGGTCTCCCGCGCCGTGGCCAATACATCGCGCCAGATGTCTTCGACGTCATGCTCCACCCAGCCGGGTTCGGGATAATGCTGCGGAAACTCACGGCGGGAGATCGCCAGAGCCTGCGCATCCTTTCCAAAAACGATGCTGCGGGTCGAAGTCGTGCCCTGATCGATGGCGAGGATGCAGTCTTTCTTGTTCATGATGGACACTCCAATAAGGGTTCAAAAAAATTCAGACTGATTTTCAGGACACTCTGTTGACGACCGGGAAAGCAGGATCGCCAGGATTGGACACGACCAGAACCGGCTCGGCGGGATTGATCCCCTCGGGGGCCACGATGACCGTCTGCTCCAGATAGCGCGGCATGAACGGGCGCAGGCCGAACTGATAGAGTGCAGCACCGATCGGTCCACCGATCAGAGGAGCAACGATGGGCACCCAGAAGTAGTTGCCCGGTGCCGGCAGTGCGCTCTGTCCCCAACCCGCAAAAAAGCAGAACAGACGCGGGCCAAAGTCACGGGCCGGATTGATCGCCCAGGCGTCCAGATAGCCACAGGACGCGCCGATGATTGCCACCAGCAGACCGATGATCAACGCGCTCGAATTGGCCTGCGGAGCCTGCGTGTTGTACTGGCAGGTGATCGCGAAAATCCCGAAAACCAGAACAGCCGTCAGAACCAGCTCGTCCCAGAACGCATGCGACACCGTGACGAAATCACCGGGATGGGTGAAGAATACACCCGAAGCACCACCGTCGACGGCGCGCGTCAGGTTATGCGCCAGATTGAAATGGTCGATAACCGGGACATAAAGCGAGTAAACTACCGCTGCACCGGCACAACCACCCAGAACTTGAGCGCTAATGTACGGAAGCACTTTTTTCCACGAGAAGCCGCGGAACATGGCCAGAGACAGCGTGACAGCCGGGTTCGCATGCGTTCCGCTGATCGCGCCGGTGGCATAAATCGCCACCGTCACACCCAGACCCCAGACGATACACACGCCCCAATAGGCCGTTTTGTACGGACTGGGATCGTAGAGCGAGTACATGGCCGCAACGCCGTCTCCGAAGAGAATGATGATTGCGACTGCGAAGAACTCCGCGAGGAGCTCACCGAGATAACGTCTGTTTTCTGACATGACTGATATCCGCCATGAAAAATGAAGTAAAAATGGTCAGGCGACGTTCTGCCGCACGACCTGATCGGGATTGGCAACGGAGGCGACGACCGCTGGCAGACGTCCCTCGACATAGGTCTGAAGGGCCGCGCGACCAGCATCATTAACGAACAAACCAAGCCGTGAGCGACGCCACAGGATGTCCTCGGCGGTGCGGGCCCATTCGTTGTCGATCAGGTAATCCACTTCCCGCGCGCTGAGCGTGTCGCCGAACATCTGACCCATGCCTTCCGCATCTGCAGTGGCGATTTCATAAGCCCGGAGCCCGTAATTGCGCATCAGACGCCACGAACTGCGCTCGGAAAGATGCGGCGCGTATCCACGGAAGCGACGAAGCTGTGCGTCGAAATCCTTCGGCGCGAACTCTCCTCCGGGAAGCGGGGTGCCATCCGTCCAGCCCGGCTTGTGCAGGACGGGGAGATGCGGCGCGAGCTTCTCGACGGCATGTTCGGCCAGCTTGCGGAAAGTCGTGATCTTACCGCCGAAAACGGACAGGATCGGCGCGGCCGTCGCATCCACATCCAGCACATAATCACGCGTCACGGCCGAGGCATTGCCCGAATTGTCGTCATAGAGCGGGCGCACGCCTGCGTAGGTCCAGACGACATCATCGGGGCTGACGGTTTTCGTGAAATAGCGGTTTACGCTCTCGCACAGATAGCTGATTTCCTCAGGCGAGATGTCGACCTTCCCCGGATCCTTCTCCCACGGAACATCCGTGGTGCCGATCAGGGTGAAGTCCTGCTCGTAGGGAATGGCGAAGACGATCCGCTTGTCCGGGTTCTGGAAGATGTAGGCCTGCGAACCCTCAAAGACGCGCGGAACCACGATGTGGCTGCCCTTGACCAGACGTACCTTGTTGCGGCTTGGCACGTTCAGACGGTCCTGAAGCAGTTCCGCCACCCAAGGACCGGCAGCGTTTACGAGGGCCTTTGCCTGAACCGTGCTCTGCTCGCCCGTCTGGGTGTTTTCGAGCGTGGCGGTCCAGACCTGCGGGCCGCGAACAGCCTTAACGAGACGCGTGCGGGTCTGGACGTTCGCACCCACGCGCACGGCATCCATGGCGTTGAGAACCACGAGCCGACTGTCCTGCACCCAGCCATCCGAATATTCAAAACCGCGCACATACTCCGAACGCAGCGGCTTGCCCGCCGGAGCCGAACTCAGATTCAGAGCCTTCGTCTTGGGAAGCGTCATGTTCGGGCACAGATGATCGTACAGGAACAGCCCCGTACGCAGAAGCCATGCCGGACGCAGCATTTTCGAATGCGGCAGAACGAAGCGCATTGGCCAGATGATGTGCGGTGCGATCTTCAGCAGACGCTCACGCTCCATCAGGGCCTCACGGACCAGCCGGAACTCGTAATATTCGAGATAGCGCAGGCCGCCATGAATAAGCTTGGTGCTGGCGGACGATGTATGGCTTGCAAGATCATCCTGCTCGACGAGAAGCACATTCGCCCCCCTGCCCGCGGCATCTCTTGCAATTCCGCAGCCATTGATCCCCCCGCCCACAACCAGAAGGTCGTAGGGCGCGGATGGATTGGCCGAAGATGAAACCTCATGAATCGATGACATCATAATCTCCTGTCATCACGCTCCAAAACGAGCGGTCGATGTTCGTTTTGGAGCATGTTGAGCGATAAAGAAAGGGGTTTATGTGATTCGTAACGCAATAGTGTTAGAAGACGCTGCGTTATTCGTGATTTTCAGCCACATGCAGCGTGACACCCGCAGCATCCAGAAGCCGCTGAAAGGAGTCGGAGACCGGACGGTCGGTGATCAGGTCGTCGATATCCCGCAGATCCCCCACCCTACCCAGCGGATGGCGCGTGAACTTCGTATGATCGGCCAACAGCAGAACACGACGCGAGTTCCGGATAATTGTCCGTGCGCACTGGATTTCTTCCAGATCGAAATCCAGCAACGTGCCATCTTCCTCAATCCCGCTGATCCCGATTACGCCGAATTCCGTGCGAAACGAAGACAGGGTTTCAATGGCTGTGGCACCGAGAATGGCGCCGTCCTGCGGACGCAACTGCCCGCCCGCAATGATGGTATGAAAATCCGTCCGCCCAGAAACAAGCGATGCCACATGCAGATTGTTCGTCACGATCCGCAAATCCCTGTGGCTTGTCAGAGATCGGGCAAAGGCTTCCGTCGTTGTGCCGATATTGATGAATAAAGACGAACGATCGGGAATCAGGGCCGCCGCATAACGTCCGATCGCATCCTTGGCAGAGGAATTGAGGATCTGGCGCGCATCGTAATCCAGATTTTCAACCGTAGAGACGGGCGTTGCACCTCCGTGATGGCGGCACAGCAGGCCAAGTTCCGCAAGATGGGTCACATCCCGGCGAATGGTCTGAACCGCAACGCTGAAATGCTGCGCCATCTCCTCATTGGCCATGTAGCCCTGACTACGAACCAGACGCACGATCTGGTCCTGTCTTGGACTGGTGGAAGGCGGATCGTGAGGCATGATGGAATCCTGACGCGAAATGTAAGAAAGCGAACATAAGCGCACATTCCTGAGCACGGAAAGCCTTCCGCTCTGTAAGAATCTTTATTCCGGAACCGACAAAGCAACTCCAGGATTTCACAAACCGTTACAGATCGAGCCCTAAAAGCCATATTCCGGCCATGTCAGAGGATTTACCTTGAGACTGTAAGTGCCCGGAGTTGAACAGTCGGGCCTGAAGGTGAGTTATGAAGACAAAATTATTCGCAGGATTGATGGCAGGCTGCCTCCTCGCCGCAGCGCCTCTGGCTTCTGCCGATCCACGGAATTCCGGTCCTCAGGGTGGGCCCGGATGGCATGATGGTCCGGGACGAAATGGCGATTATCGCGGCAGCGGTCGGCGCGGCGGTCCTGACCGGGTGTGGCGTCGTGGAGACCGTTATGACGGCCCCCGCGGCAATCGTTGGGCCGTCAATAACTGGCGCAACTATCGTGGCCTGTATGCTCCACCGCCCGGTTATTACTGGACGCGTTCTGGAAACCAGTTCCTGCTGACAGCTCTGGCAACGGGTCTGATTGCCGGGGTCGTTGGCGCCAATATTGCGGCACCGCCTCCAGGACCGCCTCCGCCGCCCCCACCGGGATATGGACCGGGGCCACGCTAAGGAAGCGACCTACTGTTGAAGAAGCGCCGCGACCTCGCTCCATTCCGGTGCGGCGTCTGCGGCGCCACGACGGGTCGTTGCCAAAGCTCCACAGGCTGAGGCGATCCGGGCTGCTTCCGGCAGATTTTCTCCACGGGCCAGCGCAACGGCAAGCCCTGCATTAAAACAGTCTCCGGCAGCCACGGTATCGATCGGAGTTACCTGAAATGGCGGGATGTGTCCTGATGACGTTCCATCGTGCCAGAACACGCCTTTCGCTCCCATCTTGACCAGAACGGCGCGGACACCTTTCGCCACAAGAGCTTCTGCGGCCGTCTTTGCATCTTCAATAGTCGCGGGACGAATGCCGGTGAGGCTGAAAGTCTCGCTTTCATTGGGTGTCAGAATGTCGATCTCGCTCCATAAAGCGGCGAGGAGTCCATCTTCGGGTGCAGGAGCTGGATCAAGTACAACCAGCCCTCCCGCCCGCTTCGTCTGACGCGCGGCAGCAAGAACGACTGCCTGGGGGATTTCGAGCTGGAGCAGAAGAACCTTCGCCCTGTGCAGCCAAGGCGATGCAGCCACAACATCCGTTCCGTCCACCGCCATGTTCGCCCCGCCGGCAACGGTGATGCAGTTCTCCGCCGAAGCGTCGATCCCGATCAGGGCAATGCCGGTCGGGTGCTCGGGATCATCCCGCAGCGGCGAGAGATCCACGCCGAAACCCTCCAGACTGGCCCGGGCCTGCGCTCCGAACGCATCGCACCCCACACGACCGGCGAGAGCGACATCCACGTCGAACGGTTGTGCAAGCCTTGCAGCAGCCGCCGCCTGATTGCTGCCCTTCCCGCCCAGTCCGATCGCATAACTGTCGGCATGCACGGTTTCACCGGGTCGGGGAAGCCGCTGGCTTCGGGCCGTCAGATCAATATTGATACTGCCGAAGGAAAGGATCAGAGGCGTCCGCAAAGTCATGTCCATCAGGCCGAAAGCTGGAGAAAGTGAGGATGTCCAAGCCTGCTTATCGGATGGCCCGACGCCCTTCAAGCAGAGCATCATTCCCGTCCTCAATCCGAATTCGTTTCTTGACTTGCAACTTTTCACAGAAGCAGCAGTTTTCCATTCTCGACTTCCCTACCGGGTCGACAGGACTGTGTCTTTCGCAAATGATTGTGATAGGCTTCAGCCCTCCTGATGGCCGCGCGAAAGTTTCCTGCCTCCAATGCGACCTGCCCGCCTCCGATCCTGCATCTCCGGCCCCGCTTTTCTCCTGACGGGCGGATGCACTCTTCGCGGCGCTCCGGCCTTTCCGATCATGGGAGCCTATTTCCCGGGCTGGATGGCCTGCGCACTGATCGGCGTGGCGACGGCTGTGGGCCTGCGCGTCCTCTTTCTGCTGACAGGGCTTGATGCGCTGCTCAGCTTCCGCCTCTTCACCTATGTCGCCCTTGGCGTCATCGCCGCACTCACGGTGTGGACGCTGGTATTCGGACCCTGATCGTGCAGCGCATCCCTGTTTCCAGCAAAAAACCAGTCGGCATCATCATTGCGGTCCTGTGCGTGGGAGCGGCCACCGCTTTCGGCATACATGTCGCCCATGAAGACAGTGCTCACCCCTCCTCCGATAGCGGCATCATTGATGCGGAAGTGGTGCATATCGCTTCGGTTGTGGGAGGGCGCCTTAAAATACTGAACGTGTCGGTCAACCAGCATGTGCACAAAGGCGATGTGCTATACCAGATTGACCCTGAGCCTTATGAACTGACGCTTCGACAGGCGAAAGCCAATCTGGATCTGGCCAATGCGGAAGTGGAGAACCAGACGCGCTTGCTCAGCGTCAAGACCTCCAACGCCGCAACGGCTGGCGATCAGGTTTCCCGCGCCCAGACCAACCGGGATCTGGCGGCGCGGACGGTGGAGCGGCTTCAGCCTCTGGCCGGAAAGTCCTATATTCCTTGGCAGCAATACGATCAGGCCCGCGTTGCCCTACACGACGCCGAAATCTCGCTGGCCCAGTCCCGCATCCAGTCCACGGCGGCCACGACTGCAATTGGCGATCTGAAAAGTTCGATCGCCGCGCGTGATGCCAGTCAGGCAGCGTATGATCGTGTCCGGTATGAACTGCGACAGACCACGGTCATTGCTCCTGCGGACGGATATGTCACCAGCCTGCGCGTCAAGGTCGGCGAAGTTCTGGCGCCCTCGCAGTCTCTGTTCACGCTGATCGCGGACAATGAATGGTATGCAATGGCCAATATCCGGGAGGGCGATCTTGAAGCCGTCGGGGTTGGAGACTGCGTGACGGTCCATTCCATGATCGATCGGAACACACCGATCCGTGGTCATGTCGAAAGTATCGGCTGGGGCGTTCTGTCGGTGGATTCCTCCGGAATTGCCCGTTCGCTTCCCCTCGTGCCGCGACAGATGGACTGGGTGCATGTCGCCCAGCGTTTCCCGGTCCGTATCCAGTTGGAGAAAGCGAACCCTCTACTGCTGCGACTTGGCGCCACCGCGACGGTCGAGGTCCGGCATGGCGCTGCCTGTCCCTGAAGCCACCTCTCCGGACGTTTCGGATCAGGACGTGATCCAGTCCGCATCGCCCCTTCGCACCCTTGGGCTGGCGCGGATTTGGCGCCTGATATGGGACCCTGCGCCGGGACGTATGGGCTATGCGCTGCGTATGGCGGCGGGTTGCACAACCACCGTTCTGGTCGGGGAAATCTGGCAGGTTCCCGATCTGGGCGTTCCGGCACTCGTGACGATGGCACTATGGCAGAAAGACCGCGTGACCAATGCCCTCGTCGGGGTTCTGGTGAACATCGTGGTGGTGTTCTTGCTCCTGCTGATCTATGGCCTGATCAAGATCACGCTGGATCACGCGATGGAACTGGTGATCGTGATCGCCCTCCTGTCATTTGGGTTTTTCTTTCTGGGGTCAGCCAGTAAACTCAAACCCGTAGCCTATATGTTCGGCCTGATTATCGTCTTTGGACTGGTCGTGATTGATCAGGTTCCGGTCGGGGAAGTCATTACTCGGGCTATTCTTTATACGGATCTGTTTCTGGCCGTGCCGGGAGCGGTCATGATCGTGCTCGGTATGCTGATCTGCCCGTCTCCGCGCAGGGTTCTGACCGACGATATTGCAGCCCGTCTTCTCATGGCGTGCCGCCTGCTTCGGGGCGCGGATGACCGTACCCGCGAACAAGCGACGGACATGCTGCGCATCGGCACGACAGACATGATGAAGTCTGCGAAAATGGCCGGGCTGGAAAAAATTTGGGCGGTCAAAGATCTGGCCTGCCTCAGACAGGCCGCAAGCAGCAGCGTGGCCGTCCTCGCGCTCGCCGATGAAGCAGACCGAACCGGACTATCAGCAGAAGACGCGGCCTGTCTGATAGCAACGCTTGAAAAAATGGCCGCCATTTTCGCAGCCGGGGACTATCCAGCCGACATCGAGCGCCCCACCGTCAGCACCGCATCTCCAGCAGCCTGCGCCATGGCGGACATGCTGCCCGAGTTTACCACGCTCCCTGCGGAAAGTACGAAAGCTGCCCCCCCGGAGAAAAAATCCGGCTTCTTCGCGGACGACGCATTCAGCAATCCCGAACATGTCCGGTTTGCGGTCAAGGGCACGGCGGGGGTTATGCTCAGCTATCTGGCCTTCATGGTGCTGGACTGGCCCGGTATCCACACCTGCATCATCACCTGCTTCATCGTTGCGCTGCCAACCATGGGGGAGATGGTTTCCAAGCTGACCCTGCGTATCTCAGGGGCGCTTGTGGGGGGGGCGATTGGCATTGGCTCCATCATTTTCGTCATGCCCTATCTGGATGGGATCACCGGTTTTCTGGTTCTGATTTTCGTGGTGTCCCTGCTCGCGGCATGGGTCAAAACGGGTGATGAGCGCATTGCCTATGCGGGGTTTCAGATCGGTCTGGCCTTTTATCTATCGGATCTGAAAGGCTTCGGCCCCACCAGCGACATGGAAACCGCGCGGGACCGTATCATCGGAATCATGCTGGGCAATTTCATCACCTATGCCATGTTCACGAGCTTCTGGCCGGCGACCGCCAGAGACAGAATTGGAGAAGGTCTGCGCAAACTGGCGGAAGCTCTCCAAAGACAATCTCAGGCCTTGACGCCGCAAGCCCGCGCAGAAGCGATTGCCAGCACCCAGTCCGCCCTTTCGGAAAGCGAGCGCACTCTGGAATATGTCATGGCAGAACCCATCAACACCCGCGTTGATCTTCCCCGTCTGAGGGAGACAAAACAGGCGCTTGCTGATGCTGGCTGCCTCTCGGAAGACCTGCTCGTCACACCCGAAAGAGCAGATCTGACCAATCACACCGCACGCCTGGAACGACTTGCAGGGTAAGGAGCCTTGGCGTTTCTGAGGGATTTTCTCTCCCTCCGAGAGCGAAAACTAGGCGTCCAGAAGCTCTTTTGAAAGCTCCACATGCTTTCGGGCATACGCCACGGAATTAATGGCGTTTTTCACCCGCTCCTGAGCAGCTTCGGTTCTTTGCAAAGCGCCAGACGGATTGGTACGCACCGC
Source organism: Gluconobacter sp. Dm-73 (assembly GCF_018256215.1). Lineage (NCBI taxonomy): Bacteria > Pseudomonadati > Pseudomonadota > Alphaproteobacteria > Acetobacterales > Acetobacteraceae > Gluconobacter > Gluconobacter sp. Dm-73. Next base: position 150,277 of record NZ_JAERLW010000006.1, read on the forward strand.
AGAAATCGCCTCTGCAAGCGCCGTCGGGTTTCGTTCTGGCACATAGAGTACAGAATCTGACCCAAAATAATCTGTCAAACCACCACAGTCTGAAGAAATGACCGGGACTCCAAGAATAATAGCTTCTTCAACAACAGTAATGCCAGAAGCATGTCGATTGGACTGAAGGGGAACTACAACGATATCAGCGTCAGAATAAAGGCCGATCAGCTCAGCATTGTTTTTCGCCCGCACAAGCGTGACATTAGGAACATTCTTTGCCGCTTCAAATGCAGCAGGCGAACTGCTTGCGATGCTGAATTCCACATCCGGCAACGCGCTTGCCGCAGCGCAGAAGGTCTTCCAGTCTCTGTGCTCGTCGTTGCCAAGCGAAAGAACCTTGAGTTTTTTCCCCTGGCAGGTTTTGCGAGCAGGCTTCATATCGTCTGCCCGGATGCCGAAATGCACCCGCTCAACACGCAGATCCGGAAACATACGCCGACCATCATCCCGGTTGAAAACCGAGAGTACTGTCAGAAGGTCGAGGTCTTTCATAAGACGCCGGAAGAACCATTTCCTCCAGAAAGGCTGTTTGCGCCAGCGATCAATCAGCCAGACAGCCTGCCCAAGAAGCTTTGGCCTGCGCACAGGCTTCAGAATTCGGAACAGGAGGAGAACTGCCAGAGTCTGCGATTCTGTATGCGTCCACACCACATCGGACGCAAGCATTTGCTTACGGTTCCGCCACGCATGGACAAAGTCGAAACCAAGCACAAGACGTGCACCATAGCGGAGCGCTTTGTTGAGCGGATTTTCGCGCTGATCTTCAGAATAAACGATTTCTATGTCGTCTGAGGCAGCTCGGGAGTAGCCATAAGCCTGCTCCTCATTCAATCCCAATATTCGGCCCGCTTCCCAGCGTTCCCGCCAGGTTTTGCTGCCAAAACCGTACGCAAGCTGCACAAAAACTTTCATCACACAACATCCAGTTGCAATGATTGCTAAATACTTAACTTTAACAGCAGAATCAACGGAAAATTAACGGAAAATTATGGGGTTTTGGCCTCATTTTCACATCAGGATGGAAAACCTCTGTTCCGTTTTGTGATCGAACAAAGCGTTTGTATCTGTGCCTTTCAAGAAACAGTCATGGGGAAACGCGCCGCATATCGGCATCAAAACAGGCGAATCATTTTGACACTCAGTGCCATAATGTGGACAGGAGACTTCAGCCCACTCATACCGACTGATCAGGACCGCTCATGAAATCCGCACGCCTGCTGCTTTGCCTTCTTTCCGGATCTGTCCTGAGCAGTATGCCCGCTTTCGCAGCAGTGACACAACCAGCTTCCAAAACCAAAACAGCCGTACCCGCCCCGTCATCTCATGCCAAAACACAAACCCCCAAAGCAGAGACCATCACGGTTCGTAGTCGAAACGGTTCTGGAACTGCTGCGGATTATCTGAACAAAGACGTGGCTTTGGGGCCGCTCGGCACGCGCTCCGTGCTCGATACACCGATGTCCATCATGGTTGTTCCGCATGATGTTCTGGTGAACCAGCAGAGCCGCAATATTAACGATCTCGTAGCGTATGTGCCGTCCGCACAGCTTGAAATGCGCGGCGATCCGAACACCAGCCGCCCGCAGTCCCGTGGCTTTGAAGGCGATGTGATTGCCAACACCCGCATGGACGGGCTGAACATGGTCATCACCACGCCCTACGCCGCCGAACAGTTCGACAGCCTTCAGGTTCTGAACGGTCTGGCAGGCGCGCTTTACGGACCGCAGAACCCGGCTGGCACGTTCGACTTCACGCTCAAGCGCCCGACGGACCGTATGACCGAACGCTTTGTCGTGGGGACGGATTCCATTGGTTCTCCTCTGGAAAGCGCGGATGTTTCGGGGCGGGTCGGCAAGAACAAATGGTTCGGCTACCGGTTGAACCTGCTGAACCAGAATGGCGAAGGCTATGTGGAGGGCTCGCATCTGCGGCGTGATCTCGTCAGTGGCGATTTCGACATTCATCTCTCGGACAAGACTGTCATCCAGATCGATGCCAGCCAGTATACCTATGCCGAGCGCGGCTATCCGGGCGGTTTCGCCTATAGCACCGCAATCCAGCTTCCTCAGGCACCGGATCTGAGCCAGAAGGGTTATGGCCAGCCACAGGCGGGCTACAACATGGAAACCGATACGGCTCTGGCCAAGATCATCCATAATTTCAACGACAACTGGAGCCTGAGGCTTGGCGGTCTGTGGCAGAATGCGGCGCGCAATGTCTTCAGCACGTCCAATCAGCTTCTGAATTCCTCGGGCCTGTATCGCCAGACGATTTCCGCAGCCCTCACGGCCAATGATTTCGTCGCAGGAAGCAATATGGCTTACCTGAACGGCAAATTCCGCACCGGTCCGCTGCGGCACCAGATCGAACTCGGCACGAACGGTTATATGATGGGGAACTATAACCCCACCTCTTCCACCGGAACCATCACTCTTGGGGAAGCCACGATCGGTCACCCCAAGAGCTTCTCAAGCGTGCAGCCTTATTATTCCGGCCGCTATAAATCCGCCGATACGATGAACCAGTCGCTGCTGGCAGGCGATACCATTTCGCTAGGCAAGCACTGGTCGATCATGGGGTCCCTCGCCTGGAGCTGGCTGAGCACCAACAACTACGCCAAGACGGGCACCAAAACATCCAGCTACACGCGCGCGGCCGCCTTCAGCCCGATGACGAGCCTGATGTACAAGCCGACGGACAGCCAGACGCTGTATTTCACATGGGGACGTTCGCTACAGGCGGGAACGACCGCCCCGGTGGGATCGGTCAATGTGAATGACGTCACGGCTCCGTTGCGCTCAGAAGAATATGAAGTCGGCTACAAAATCCTGATCGCCAAGCGCATGCAGGTCAACATTGCGGGCTTCCGCATGTCACGCCCGTTCGGATTCACGGACCCTGTGACGCATGTCTATGCGAATTACGGCACGCAGCGAAACTATGGCGTCGAATTTCAGGCATCGGGCAATATCACCGATAATCTGACGTTTCTTGGTGGCATGACATGGCTCGATGCCCAGATGCTGGGCACGGGATCGTCGCTGACGGCCAACAAGCAGGTTGTGGGCGTGCCACCACTCATGGCGAATGCACTGCTGGATTATCGCCTGCCATTTCTCAAAGGCGCGGCCGTCAACGCGAATGTTCATTATATGGGCCGTCGAGCTGCCAATGTTTACAACACGACCTTTGCGCCGTCTTACGTCACGCTGGATCTGGGCGCACGTTATGCGACCCATGCCTATGGCCAGCCGCTAGTGTTCCGCTTTGGTGTGAACAACGTGACGAACCAGAGCTACTGGGCCTCCGTCTATCCATCCAGTATCAATGGCGTCAGCAACGCCACCAACTCCGCCGTGGCCGGTCTGCCAAGGACGTACCATTTCAGCATCGAGTTGGACCTCTGAGCGGAGCTCAGCCTGAGCTCATCGGGAAATCGTTCTGCCACAGCAGTGGCTGAAGCGTGAAGGTCCGGCGCAGGATGGTTTCCAGATCCGACCGGCCTTCAGTCTTGACCCATTCGTCCAGAGCCGTCCGGAACGTCGCAATCGCCGTCCGAGCGAGAAGACGCGCCGCAAGTGACGGCATTTCGGTGGCGGGCAGCCGGGCGATCAGGGTGGAAGCGAGCGTCTCTTCCCATTCCGAATACCGGCGCAAAGCCATGTCACGCAGCGCGGGCGTCTGTTCCACCAGCCTGACGACCGCATAGGCATCCATCCGGTCGGACGAATAACAGGCGACGACCGGCACCAGCCCCGCCAGCACAGCGTCTTGTAGCGGAACGTCCAGCGGCACGGCGCGAATGGCATCGGTCAGGATCGTTGTGACGCCGTTGGTCCAGGCGAGAATGATGTCGGCCTTGCCCGGAAAATAACGAAAGAGCGTCCGACGCGAGATCTGCGCGGCTTCTGCGATTTCATCGACGGATGTTTCTTCATAGCCATATGTCGAAAACAGGCGCATGGCTTCGCGCACCAGCGCGGCATGGGTGCGGTCCTTCTTGCGCTGCCGCAGCGGCCCGTCCTGTTCGCCATCCTGGTGTGCGTCTGTCGTCATGTCGTCCAGTTATCCCGAAGTCCCCAGCGAGCATAGACCCGAACTGTTAAAGCGTTCCAGAAGGCAGAAAGCACTGGCTTCAGGACACGAGCCGGTAACGCGCCCGGACCAGCACGTCATTTTCAAGCTGCTGCCGGAGCGCCGACATCTCCTGCGGGGCAGTCAGAACCGCCACCTCGTGAAAAAACGGGCGTCTGCCCGTCACGCGGTCCTGGAAAACCTGTGCCAGAACCATGGCCACCGGATCACGGCTGCAACACAGGCATCCCGTAGCGTGGCGGCTCCTGAAGGGCAACGGTGCCGGAATGGCGGCGACGTCGCCCCACGTTTCCTCAGGCCGTGCCTTACCGATGAACAGCGCATGATTTTTGCGCTCCTGCGACCACGAACATAGTCCGGACAGGAGGCTCAGGGGGATCAGAGACATGTGGGACACGGTCATTCCGTCCTCTGTAGCAGGCCGGGCGTACCCGGGCAGCCTTTTCATGTTCCGTTTTTCATACCTCCAACTCTTTGCCGCCATGCAGGCGGTTTGCTACACCGTTTCTGCCTCTTACCGTATATGGAGGCGCTGTCCCGATCACGGGTTCCCGAACCTGTCTCCTGTCCTTTCCAGTTACAGAGCCTGCTGCCCATGTCCTCACGTCCCCATCTGCTTGATGCCCTCGCCGATCAGGTCCTGCTCTGTGATGGTGGTATGGGGTCCCGGGTGCAGATGCTGGATCTCGAAGTCGAGCGCGATTACTGGGGACAGGAAAACTGTACGGAAATCCTGAACCTTTCACGTCCGGAACTCGTCCGCGAAATCCATCGCGGCTATTTCGAAGCCGGGGCGGACATGGTGGAGACGAACACGTTCGGCGGCTCCATCGTCACACTGGCGGAATTCGGGCTGCAGGACCGTACACGGGAAATCAACCGCACGGCAGCCACGCTGGCCCGTGAGGCGGCTGAAACGTTCTCCGACGGACGGCATCGCTACGTCATGGGTTCCATCGGTCCGGGCACGAAGCTGCCGACGCTGGGCAACATTGCCTATGACGATCTGGAAGCTGGTCTGATCGAACAGTGCCGTGGCCTGATTGATGGCGGCGTGGACGGATTCCTGATCGAGACATGTCAGGACACGCTTCAGATCAAAGCAGCCGTAAATGCTGCCAAGATTGCCCGGATCGAACTGGGTTCGGATGCGCCTATCTTCGTGCAGGTCACAGTCGAGACCACCGGCACGCTGCTGGTCGGCCCCGATATCGCTGCGGCCGCCACGACCGTTCAGGCGCTGGACGTCCCCTCTCTCGGCCTGAACTGCGCGACTGGCCCGCAGGAAATGGGCGAGCATGTGCGCTGGCTGTCAGAAAACTGGCCTGGCCTCATTTCCATGCAGCCCAATGCCGGCCTGCCCGAGCTTGTGGACGGCAAGACTGTCTATCCGCTCAGCCCCGAAGAAATGGCCGTTTGGATGGAGCGCTTCGTTCAGGAAGACGGGCTGAACCTGATCGGCGGCTGCTGCGGCACATCCACGCCGCATATTCAGGCGCTAGACGGGATGCTGCGTCGCCTTGGTGGCACGAAGCTACGCCCTGCCCCGGTCAAACGCAGCACGATCTGGATGCCGTCGGTCTCCAGCCTTTACACCCAGACGCCGCTGCGTCAGGAAAACAGCTATTTCTCCATTGGCGAGCGCTGCAATGCGAACGGCTCCAAGAAATGGCGCGAGCTTCAGGAAGCCAATGACTGGGATGGCTGCGTCGCCATCGGGCGTGAGCAGGCCGCCGAAGGCTCCAACGCGCTCGATATTTGCACGGCATTCGTGGGACGCGATGAAGTCCGCGAAATGAACGAGGTCGTCACGCGCTTCACGTCGTCCGTGAATGCGCCACTGGTGATTGACTCGACTGAGACCCCCGTCATTGAAGCCGCGCTCAAGCTGCATGGCGGCAAGCCGATCATCAACTCGATCAATTTCGAAGACGGTGAAGAACAGGCGCATGCCCGCATGAAGCTGGCCCGCAAGTTCGGCGCGGCGATGATTGCGCTCACGATCGACGAAGTTGGCATGGCGAAGGAGCCGCAGGACAAGCTGCGCATCGCCGAACGTCTGGTTGATTTCGCCTGCACCCAGTACGGGCTGCCGCAGTCTGACCTGATGATCGACCCGCTGACCTTCACCATCGCGACGGGCGTGGAAGATGATCGCAAGCTCGGACAGTGGACGCTTGAAGGTATCAAGCTAATCCGCGACAAGTTCCCCGATATCCAGATCATTCTCGGCCTGTCGAACATTTCCTTCGGCCTGAATCCGGCCGCGCGAGCTGTGCTGAATTCGGTGTTCCTCGACCATGCGGTCAAGGCGGGCATGACGGGCGCGATCGTGCATGTCTCCAAGATCCGTCCGCTGCATCTGATCGCGGCTGAAGAGGTCAAGGTCGCAGAAGACCTGATCTTCGACCGTCGCACCGAAGACTACGATCCGCTTCAGAAACTTCTGGAACTGTTTGCGGGCCGAAAAGCCGCTGATGCCGTCAAGAAGCGTCGTGCGGAAACGCCAGCAGAACGTCTGAAAGACCGGATCGTGGACGGTGACCGCAAGGGCATCGAGGACGATCTGGCAGCCGCAATGACGGAAATGCCGCCGCTCGATATCATCAACAATGTTCTGCTGGACGGCATGAAAGTTGTGGGCGAGTTGTTCGGTTCGGGCAAGATGCAGCTTCCGTTCGTGTTGCAGTCCGCCGAGACGATGAAGACTGCCGTCGCCTGGCTTGAGCCGCATATGGAGCGCACGGAAGGCCAGCATCGCGGCACGATGGTGCTCGCCACCGTCAAGGGCGACGTCCACGATATCGGTAAAAACCTCGTGGACATCATCCTGACAAATAACGGCTACCGGGTCATCAATCTGGGCATCAAGGTGCCACTGGCGGACATGATTGCGGCCGTGAAGGAACATAACGCCGATGCGCTGGGTATGTCCGGGCTTCTGGTGAAATCCACGGTTATCATGCGCGAAAATCTCGCGGAAATGCAACGTCAGGGCTTTGACCTTCCGGTTATTCTTGGCGGCGCGGCCCTGACGCGGAATTACGTCGAGGAAGAATGCGCCCGCTCTTATGGCGCGGGGGAACCGGGACGTGTAGCCTATGCGCGCGATGCGTTCGACGGTCTGGGCCTGATGGACAAGATCACCAATAACGACCTCGACTCCTATCTTGGCGCCATTCAGACGCGCCGCGCCAGTCAGGCGAGCCGCAAGACGGAACGTGCGCCGGAAATCGCGGAAACGCGGGGCTTTGGGGAGGTGGATCGTGAGGCCGCAAAAGCCCGGCGTGAGCGCATTTCAGGCTCCGAGCCTGTCATTACACCGCCCTTCTGGGGCGCGCGCGTTCTGGAAGCGACGCCGAATGCGGTTCTACCGTTTCTTAATGAACGGTCGCTGTACCAGTTTCAGTGGGGCTTTCGGAAACAGGGCCGCTCGCTCGACGAGTTCATGGAATACGCCAAGATCGAACTCCGCCCCGTGCTCAAGCGGATGCTGGCGCTAAGCGCGGAGCAGGACATCATCCGTCCACAGGCGATCTATGGCTACTGGAAGGCGGCGGGCGACGGGAACGATCTCGTGCTGTTCGAAGAGGACGGCAAGACGGAAGCCGCACGCTTCGCCATGCCGCGACAGCCCAAGGACGACGGCGAGTGCATCGCCGATTTCGTGCGCGATATCAGCGACGATGTCCGTGACGTGGTCGGGCTTCAGGTTGTGACCGTCGGGCAGAAAGCATCCGATCTGGCGCGGGTGTGGTTCGAGGACAATCGCTATCAGGACTATCTGTACCTGCATGGCCTGTCGGTCGAAATGGCGGAAGCCATGGCGGAATACACCCATAAGCGCATCCGCGCCGAACTGGGCTTCGCGGGCGACGACAACCGAGACATGGAAAAGCTGCTGTCGCAGTCCTATCGCGGCTCGCGCTATTCGTTTGGTTATCCCGCCTGCCCACGCCTGGAGGATCAGGAACCGATCCTGAAAATGCTGGATGCCGAACGCATCGGCGTGTCGCTTTCGGACGGCTATCAGTTGCACCCGGAACAGTCGACATCAGCCCTTGTGATGCTGAATCCTCGGGCAAAATACTTTACCGTCTGAGGACGGCAGACTTTCATAAAGACGGGAAAAGACCTTCCATGACGGCCTCTTCAGTTCCGCAGACGACCTATGTTCTGACGCTTTCCTGCCCCAACCGCCCGGGTATCGTGGCGGCCATCAGCGGGAAACTGGCGGAGCTGGATGCCAACATCACGGAAGCTCAACAGTTCGATGACCGGGACAGCACGGTCTTCTTCATGCGGATCGTCTTCGAAGTCGCACAGGACCGGACCAGCATGCAACAGCTCCAGGAGGCGCTGGCCATTCTGGGGAACAGTTTCAGCATGGAGTGGGCCCTGCATGATCGCAGCGTCAAGCCGAAGGTCCTGCTGATGGTCTCCCGCTTCGATCACTGTCTGGTCGATCTGCTCTATCGCTGGCGTATCGGGGAACTGCCAATCGAGCCGGTTGGTATCGTATCGAACCATCCACGCGAAGTGTTCGCGGATCTGGATTTCTACGGCATTCCATTCCATCACGTGCCCGTCACGAAAGAAACGAAGCCCGCGCAGGAAGCGCATGTGCTGGAACTTCTGGCGTTGAGCGGTGCCGAACTGGTCATCCTCGCGCGTTACATGCAGGTTCTGTCAAACGAGATGGCCGCCAGCCTGTCCGGTCGCTGCATCAATATCCACCACTCCTTCCTGCCCGGCTTCAAGGGTGCGCGCCCGTACCATCAGGCTTTTGCCCGCGGCGTGAAGCTGATCGGTGCAACCGCCCATTACGTTACGCGTGATTTGGATGAAGGTCCGATCATCGAACAGGATGTGGAGCGTATTTCCCATGCCGACACGCCTGAAGACCTGATCCGCAAAGGACGCGATATCGAACGTCGCGTTCTGGCACGTGCAGTCCGGTATCACATCGAACGCCGGACCATCATCAACGGCAACAGGACAGTCGTCTTCACGCCCTGAGACGGGTTTTTATTTGACGGGACATAAAAATTTCGCACGACATCCTGAATATTCTCTCCTACGTTCAACCGGCATTTTCACTGTCGGTGGCAATATTCAGATGAACGCTCGCAAAATTCTTTGTTCACTGGCCCTGTTTGCGACTTTGATCAGTCAGGCAGCCTGTTCCGGCAACTGGGTTCTTGAAAAAAGGCTGACACCGGCCGACACGCTGCAGGCAACATCCAAACGGACCGTCGTTCCCGGTACGTTTGTCATGACCGTCAAAAGCGTGAATGTTTTTAACAAGATGGTCTTTCTCAACTCCGAAGACACGTATCTGGACCGAGCCAATGTCGCCGTACAGATCACATCTTCGGTCGCCTATAATGCCGATATCCGGTTTGGTGGCGATTTCCGCAACATGGTGCTGAACAGGAAAATTCTGGTGATCGGCTCGGCCATGAAAGTCGGGGCGGATCTCGAACAGGGGATCATCGTCAACACCAAGGGTGACGAGCGGACGTATATTTTCGTCAGCCGGGCAAGCAATATTTTCTTTGAGTAAGCTTCATGTCTTGCCGGAATGCGCCCTGATCTTTCAGTGCGGATCCGGTTTCAGACAGATTATTTCATTCTATACCCCCATATTAATCATAAGATATTTCCCAAGCCTGAGATCCAGCCTATGAAGAGCGTCCTGTCTTTATGCCGGATCCAGTCATGACCGCCTCTTCCCTTCCTGCTCAGGACCGCCTGCAGGCCGTTCTCAAGGCCCTACAGACCGTCATGGGAGAACAGATCAGCACGGCACCCTCCGTTCGTGAGGAACACAGCCACGGCGAGGCCATGAATGCCTCTCGACTGCCCGAGGCGGTCGTGTTCGCGGAAAGCACGCAGGATGTCGCAACCGTTTTGCGGCAGTGTCATGAATGGCGGGTTCCGGTTGTGGCATTCGGGGCCGGTACCTCGGTCGAAGGCCATGTCGTGCCGCCCGAGCAGGCCATCAGCCTCGACCTGTCGCGCATGACCGACATCGTGGAACTGAACGCCGAGGATCTGGACTGCCGCGTTCAGGCTGGCATCACCCGCCAGACACTGAATGTGGAAATCCGCGACACCGGCTTGTTCTTTCCGGTCGATCCGGGCGGGGAGGCCACGATCGGCGGCATGTGCGCCACCCGCGCTTCGGGCACGGCCGCCGTGCGCTACGGCACGATGAAGGAAAACGTGCTCGGCCTGACCGTGGTGCTTGCGACCGGCGAAATCATCCGCACGGGCGGGCGCGTCCGCAAGTCCTCCACCGGCTATGACCTGACGTCTCTGTTCGTCGGCTCGGAAGGGACACTGGGGATCATCACGGAAGTCCAGCTTCGGCTGCATGGACGCCCCGAGACCGTATCGGCAGCCATCTGCCAGTTCGAGAGCCTGCATGACGCGATCCGGACCGCCATGGAAATCATCCAGTGCGGCATTCCCATCACCCGCGTGGAGCTGATGGACAGCGTGCAGATGGCGGCCTCCATCCAGTATTCCGGCCTTACGGAATATCAGCCGCTGACGACGCTGTTCTTTGAATTTACTGGCTCACCCGCAGCCGTACGCGAACAGGTCGAGACAACGGAAGCCATTGCGTCGGGTAATAACGGGCTGGGTTTTGCGTGGGCGGAGAGTGCGGAAGACCGTACCCGTCTGTGGAAAGCGCGGCATGACGCCTACTGGGCGGCGAAGGCCATTGTTCCGGGCGCGCGGGTCATCTCCACGGACTGTATCGTTCCGATTTCGCGTCTGGGCGAGCTGATCGAAGGTGTGCATCGCGACATCGAATCCTCCGGCCTGCGCGCACCGCTTCTAGGCCATGTTGGGGACGGCAATTTTCATACGCTCATCATTACGGACGACACACCCGAAGGGCATGACCGCGCCCTCGATCTGGACCGGAAAATCGTTGCCCGCGCCATGTCGCTGAACGGATCATGCAGCGGCGAGCATGGCGTTGGCATGGGCAAGCTGGAATTTCTGGAAACCGAACATGGTGCTGGAAGCCTCAGCGTGATGCGGGCGCTGAAAAACACGATGGACCCGCATCATATCCTCAATCCCGGCAAACTCCTGCCCGCAGGCCCGGTTTACACGGGCTGAACTTTCGGAGATCTTTCGCCCTCTTTTCTTTCCAGCCCTTGCCGGATTTCAGCCTCATGCCGTCAGTTTCCAGCCTCTGCCCCGATGTCGTCCTGATCGGTGCGGGGATCATGAGTTCCACACTTGCGGCCCTGCTGCGCGAGCTCGATCCGTCGCTGTCGATGATGATGTTCGAAACACTACCGGATTGCGGGCAGGAAAGTTCCTATGCCTGGAACAATGCCGGGACCGGACATGCCGGGAACTGCGAACTGAATTACACGCCCCAGCGCGCGGATGGCAGCATCGACATCTCCAAGGCGCTGGCGATCAACACGGAATTCGACCTCTCAAGGCAGCTCTGGGCGCACTGGGTCCGCGAAGGCCGCATTGCCGATCCGGCCTCATTCGTGCAGCCCTGCCCCCATATCAGTCTGGTTTGGGGAGCGGAGAACCTCGCCTTTCTCAAAGCCCGTTACGAGGCGATGGTCGCCCATCACTGCTTTGCGGATATGGAATACACGTCCGATCCGGCCGTCATCGCCCAATGGGCGCCTCTTGCGATGGCAGGGCGCGATACGTCCCAACCCGTTGCGGCCACGCGCATTCAAGAGGGCACGGACGTCAATTTCGGCGCCCTAACCCACGCGCTGACGGCCTCCCTCAAGTCAGACCGCAACATTGCCACCCACTACAATCATCGCGTCACCGGCCTGACACGCACCACGGACGGTCGCTGGCGCGTGACGGCCACCGATACCGAAAGCGGCCACACGATCACGGTTCTGACGCGGTTTGTTTTTGTCGGCGCGGGCGGCAATGCGCTGCCACTGCTTCAGGCATCCGGCATTCCCGAAGCGGCACATTATGCCGGTTTCCCCGTCAGCGGCCTGTGGCTGCGCTGCATGGACCCGGCCATTACCGGGCAACACCACGCCAAGGTCTACGGCAAGGCCCTTGTCGGTTCGCCGCCCATGTCGGTCCCGCATCTCGATACGCGCGTCATCGACGGCAAATCCTGCCTGCTGTTCGGACCTTATGCGGGGTTTTCCACGAAATTCCTCAAAAGCGGTTCATGGACGGATTATTTTCGCTCTCTGACGCCCCAAAACATCATTCCCGCCCTGACCGCCGGGAAAGACAATCTTGGATTGCTGGACTATCTCGTGCGTCAGGTTCTCCAGACGAACGAGGGCCGCTTCAAAGCCCTTCAGGATTTCTACCCGACAGCCAGACCCGAGGATTGGACGAAAGTCGTGGCCGGACAGCGCGTGCAGATTATCCGTCCGGACAAGGGGCTGCACGGAACCCTGCGCTTTGGGACCGAGCTTGTGAAAAGCGCCGACCGCTCCCTCATGGCCATCCTCGGCGCATCGCCCGGAGCGTCCGTTGCAGCCTCCGTAGCGCTTCAGGTCGTCCAGCAGGTCTTTCCCGAACGGCTGACAGAGGCTGACTGGCTGCCCCGCCTGCGTCAGGTGTTTCCGGCCTACGGGATCGATCTGATCAAAGACGCCCAAGCCTGCGCGACACTCCGGGAAGAAACTGCCCGTGTTCTGAAGATCACGGCAAAAGCGTAATAGTCACCTTTTTAGGGCCGGATTTCGCTCAACGGACGTTACACGTCCATTCGGCTCTGATATGGTATGTGTGATTTTACACTTGTCTGTTTGCTTTCACGCTCAGGAATCGATTTGACACATGACTGATGGTTCGGGCTCCGTGATCACCACCGCCTCGCCGCAGAGTTCGAAAAGGCGGGATAATTCGGCCCGGCAGAAACAGATCCTCGACGTCCTTCTCGAAACCGGAAGCGCCACCATCGAAGGTCTGGCAGAGCGTTTCGGGGTCAGTCGCATGACGATCCACCGCGACTCTCATGCCCTCGTACAACAGGGTCTGATCGACAAGCTCCATGGCAGTATCGTCCTGCGCAACAAGGTTACGACCCAGAAAACGGTCAATTTCCGACGCTCGCGGGCGACAGACCTCAAGGACGCGATCATCCAGCGGGCCGTCTCCTTGATCCAGCCCGAGCAGGTTCTGGTCCTTGATGACTCCACGACCGTCGCGGCCATGCTGCCGCTTCTGCCCGCTCTCGCGCCCCTGACGATCATCACCAACGCCGTGGGCGTCATTCAGGCGCTCTCGCCCTATCCCAACCTGAAACTGATCTGCCTTGGCGGCGACTATAATCCGCCGCGCAATGCGTTTTTCGGGCTGGTCTGCGAACAGGCCGCGCAGTCCCTGCGGGCGAACATGATGTTCCTCTCAACCTCCATCATCCATAACGCCACCGCGTTCCAGAACGATCAGGATGTGGTCAAGGTCAAGCGGATCATGATGGATATGGCGGACCAATGCGTTCTGCTGGTGGACAGCACGAAGTTCCGCAAAGGCGGCCTGCACCGTCTGGCGTCCTTGTCGGAATTCGACCACGTCCTGACAGATTCCCATCTTAAGCCGTCCATCGCGAAGGCTCTGGCGCAGGAAGACGTCAATCTCGAAATCTGCACCTGAGTGCAGATTTCGGACACGGACTATCAGGCGTCCGGTAAGTTTTGCATGAATTGTTGCAGATTGCCCCGGATTGCCTTTTCAAAGAGCGTCAGGGTCTCGCTCCCGACGTAATGCTCTACGCCTTCAGAATCTACACGGGCATTTTCCTCACTGACGCCGAGCGCTAGCAGAAATGCCTCCACGATCCGGTGCCGGTGCCGCGCCCTATCCGCCATTTCCTGCCCGGCAGGCGTCAGAAATACCCCCCTGTACGGCTTCTGTGTGACGTAGCCTTCCGTTGCGAGACGGGCGAGCATTTTCGCTACGGTCGGCTGTGACACGCCCAGACGCCCGGCGATATCGACCTGCCGGGCTTCCTGCCCTTCCGACAGCAGATCCGAAATCAGTTCGACATAGTCTTCCACCAGCACATTGCGCCGCGCCTCACGATTGGCGCGGAAGCCTTCGGAATGGGTTTCGACATCAGGCAGCGTCTCCTTGGGCGCGGTGTCCTTCAGCCGTTTTTTCCGTTCCATTCCCGTCCTGTGCCTCTATCCAGAAAACATTATTCACGGCGGAATAAAACATTCCGGACCGCTCTGCCAGTGCTGGCAATCACGATTTCCAGAGATTCTGTGTTTTTCATGAGGCTCATCAATATAGCATATTGAATATAAATCCCGGATGGGATTGAATACAGTCCCGATGCCAGACACCAATGCCCCCCGTACACCCTCTCCGGCTATGCGCCCGAGCCTGCCCGATGTGTTCTCCAGCATCCGTGTTCCGGGTGTGGAAGCGTCATGGTTCAGCCGTTTCATGGCCTTCGTCGGGCCGGGATTCATGGTCTCGGTCGGTTATATGGACCCGGGAAACTGGGCCACCGACCTTCAGGGCGGCGCGCGGTATGGCTATACGCTGCTCTGCGTCATCATGCTGTCGAACCTCATGGCGATCCTGCTTCAGGCGCTCTCCGCCCGCCTCGGGATTGCGACGGGGCAGGATCTCGCACAGGCCTGCCGCAACCATTTTTCCCCGCGCGTGAACATCGTTCTGTGGCTTGCCTGTGAATTGGCCATCATTGCCTGCGATCTGGCGGAAGTCATCGGCACGGCCGTGGCGCTCCAGCTCCTGTTCGGCCTGCCCCTCCTCGGCGGGGCCCTGCTGTCCATTCTGGACGCGTTGATCGTGCTGATGCTGATGAACCGGGGCTTCCGATATCTGGAGGCGTTCGTGATCGCGCTGCTGGGGATCATCGCCCTGTGCTTCGGGATCCAGCTCGTCGCGGCAGCCCCGCCCGTCCACAGCGTTCTGGCTGGACTTCTACCCGACCCGAAAATCGTGACGACGCCGGGGATGCTCTACATCGCCATCGGCATCATTGGCGCCACGGTCATGCCGCATAACCTGTATCTGCATTCCTCAATCGTTCAGACCCGCGCCTATGAACGCACCCCGGCCGGACGGCGGGACGCCATCCGCTGGACGACATGGGACAGCACGATTGCCCTGACTCTGGCGCTGTTCATCAACGCCGCCATCCTGATCGTGGCGGCAGCGGCGTTTCACAACTCCGGCCATCAGGATGTGGCAGAAATTCAGGATGCCTACAGGCTGCTCTCCCCGATCCTCGGACTTGGCATCGCCTCCACGCTGTTTGCCCTGGCACTTCTGGCAGCGGGCACGAACTCCACAATCACCGGCACGCTGGCCGGACAGATCATCATGGAAGGCTTTCTGCACCTTCGCATCCCGCACTGGGCGCGGCGGCTGCTGACACGCGGGCTGGCGATTATTCCCGTGGCGATCGTCACGTTGATCTATGGCAATCGGGGTGTGAGCGATCTGCTGATGGCCAGTCAGGTCATCCTGTCGCTACAACTGCCCTTTGCCGTCATTCCGCTCGTCATGTTCGTTTCGGACCGGCGCAAGATGGGCGAGTTCGTGATTTCCATGCCTATCCGTATCCTGTCATGGGGCGTGGCAGGGCTGATCCTGCTTCTGAACTTCAAGCTGCTTTACGACACTCTAGCGGGCTGAGAATCAGGTTGGATTGACGACCCACGGGCTGGCACGAAACACCGACCATCCCGTGTGCTGAACAAGCCGCTCCAGAGCGCGCGTTCCCAAAAGGGAATTGCCCTGCGCATTCAACCCCGGCGACCACACCGCGATGGACGCCACGCCCGGCGCAATCGCAAGGATGCCACCCCCCACACCGGATTTTCCGGGCAGACCTACGCGAATGGCAAATGCCCCCGAACCGTCATAATGGCCGCACATCATCATCAGCGCGAGGATCGTCTGGGCATTGCGCTCTGACATGACTCGCTCGCCAGTCAGCGGGTTCAGGCCACCCGTCATGAGATAGGTTCCGACCTGTGCAAGCTGCTGGCAGCTCATGGTGAGAGCGCACTGATGGAAATAGAAATCCAGCGTGTCCTCAACCACGTTGCGGATATTGCCGAAGGTCCGCATATAGTTTGCAAGCGCCATATTGCGAAACCCGGTCTCGCGCTCCTGACGCGCGACATCCGTGTCGATGTCGATCGAGGCCGGATCGTCCACCAGCGGACGCAGGAAATCCAGCAGGCGTGTCCGGGCATTTTCGCGGCCATAGCGGGACACCAGAATATCAGCGATGACGATGGCACCCGCATTGATGAACGGATTACGGGGAATGCCGTGCTCGTTTTCAAGCTGGACGATGGAGTTGAATGCGCTGCCCGATGGCTCCTGACGCACCCGCCCCCACAATTCCTCCCCCATCGCATTGAGCGCCATGCTGAGGCTGAACACCTTGGAGACGCTCTGCACCGAGAACGGAACTGCCGCATCTCCGACCGTGTGTGTCTCACCATCCATCCCCACAACGGCCATGCCGAAACGGTTGAGGTCCACCCGTGCGAGCGGAGGAATGTAATTGGCAACAGCACCCCGTTCTGAGGCTGTCCGCATTTCCTCTGCGATCGAGACGATAATGGACGCAAGTGTGGTCATGGGGCCTCGGTGTACGGAACGCGATGTGACTGAAAGAACAGGAGTTTCACAAGCTGCCGCCCCTGCGGACAACCCGCACGGGCGTGAAGTGGGATATGCATTTACAACATAGCTTGAAGAGCCTGTCTTCTTCTCATGCAGATCAGGGAGAAATCACCCGATGCCGCACCACCTGCCCCACGATCACCAGCGCAGGCGATTTAACCTGCGCTTCAGCCGCCTGAAGGGCGATGTTGGATAGCGTCCCGGTGAAAACCCTCTGCGCCGGCTGCGTGCCCCGCTCCACAATCGCCACAGGCCAGTCAGCCGGTAGTCCTTTTCCCAGAAGTCCGGCGGCAAGCTGCGGCAAGGTTGAAATCCCCATATAGATCACGACCGTCTGCCGACGATCGGCCATGTCGTCCCAGGGCAGATCCAGAACCCCGTCGGCTTTTGCGTGTCCGGTCACGAACAGACAGGCCTGCGCGCAATCGCGATGCGTTAGAGGAATGCCGGAATAAGCGGCACATCCATTCGCCGCGGAAATGCCCGGAACCAGCCGAAAAGCGACCCCGGCGTCAACCAGCGCTTCGATTTCCTCTCCGCCACGACCGAAAATGAACGGATCACCGCCCTTGAGACGCAGGACGCGTTCCCCTGTCTGCGCGCGACGGATCATTTCACTGTTGATCTCGTCCTGCGGCAGTGCATGTCTGTCACGCTGCTTGCCCACGAATACGAGTTCAGCATCCCGCCGGACCATGTCGAGCAATGCCGGAGACAGAAGATTGTCGTAGAGAACAGAATCCGCATTCTGCATCAGACGCAGCGCCTTGAGGGTCAACAGATCAGGATCGCCCGGCCCGGCCCCGACCAGCCAGACCTCCCCCGGTTTGCGCTCCGCGTCCAGAAGCGCGTTCAGTCGCGCATCCGCGCGAACATCATTGCCGTTTCGAGCTTCCTCCGCACCCGGACCATCGAGAAAATCCTCCCAGATGCGCTTGCGGTCCTGTACCTGCGGATAGCGCTCCGAAACCCGCGCCCTGCGGGACTGCATATAAGCGGACAAACGCCCCGTCCCCTCGGGCAGAAGCGCTTCGATTTGCTCTCGCAGACGACGCGCCAGAACAGGCGCCGCCCCTCCTGTTGAAACAGCAACGCGCACTGCACCCCGGCGAACCTGCGCCGGGGTGATGAAGCTCGACGGCTGCGGATCATCCACCGCGCAGACGGGAATGTTCAGCGCATCAGCCAAAGCCGCCACCTGCCGGTTGACGTCCCGGTTGTCGGTTGCAGCATAGACCAGACGGCAACCCGGCAGATGCTCCTTTAGGGCCACCTCATCCGCCCGTCCGCCAACATGACGCACAGCACCGCTCTCCACCCAGCTCTGCACCACCGGATTAAGGGTCTCGGCCAGCACATCAATCCGCGCACCATGATCGAGCAGAAGCCGCCCTTTGTTCACGGCGATTTCCCCGCCTCCGACCAACAGGACACGCGCTCCCGCAAGCCGCAAGGAGACCGGAAACCACCCACCCTCTGGAGGGGCGTCTGAACTGGAATGAGGAGGCTGGCTGTTCATTGAGGCACGGATTTCCGGATCTGGGGCGGGCAGAGGCTTAAGAGGCCGCATTCAGCGACAGCCGGGCCACGACGTCAAATCCGAAAATCATGCCTTCAGGGGTGGGGCAGACATCCGCTATCGGCAGATGCCCATAAAGACTGTTACCAGCCGCCCTGTCCGCCCGGACCGCCGTTCATGCCGCCGCCCATACCCCCACGGCCCTGATTTCCCATGCTTTGACTTCCCATGCCTTGGCCTCCCATATTCTGACCGTACCCCCTGTCACCATGATGATGGTGATGTCGGTTATTGTCCCGACGGTCATCGTAAGGGCCGTCACAGGCTGCAAGCGACAGGGTCAGAGTGGTCCCGAGAACCACTGCAAGAATTTTTTTCATGAGATACTCCATCACGACTGTGTCGATGACCATCATGCCCGGCGAAATATGGCGTTCTCAAGGACCGCACGGTAACGGAAAATAACAATCCATGATCATGGAGAAATATTTCCGCAGACGACACGGCAGAAATGCCGTAATTCTTCAGGATCGGAGAGCCTGTTAACTGGCCTCGCGGACTGCGCTTCTTGCAAGGAACATGTTTCATGGCTGGATTGATGGTTAAAATCTTCAGATCCCTCCAACAGGGGCCCGGCTTCGTCATCCTGCTCGTGCTGCTGGCCGTTGCTTCTTTTGTGGGGTATGAAATCCTGTACGCGCTTGTCGGATAAGGCGTTCACCACAGACTGGACTTTGCTTCATGACGAAAGGCGATCTTGAAAAGCGCCTCGATTTTCTCCGGGAAGCCTCCCGGCTGAAGGATATCCTTAGACGGACCTATACCCACGGCGGGCAGACCGAAAGCACGGCGGAACATACTTGGGCGCTCTGCCTTCTGGTTATGACCTTTGCCGACCAGCTTGAGGACATCGACCTTCTAAAGCTCCTCAAAATCTGCATTCTTCATGATCTGGGTGAAGCCATTCATGGCGACGTCCCCGCAATCTCCGCTCATGCCTCCGCCAACAAGGCGGCGCAGGAGCGCGAAGACCTGCTGACGATCATGGCCCCTTTGCCTGCCGACCTGCAGGCAGAGTTTCTGGAGCTGTGGGACGAATATGAAAACGCGGCGTCCCCCGAAGCACGGCTGGCCAAAGCGTTCGATAAGATCGAAACCATCAGCCAGCACAATGCAGGCCTCAACCCGGACGATTTCGACCATACATTCAATCTGACCTATGGCCGAAAATATACCGATGCGACCGAACTGACGCGCCGGATCCGCGATATTTTGGACGAGGAAACGCGCCGAAATATGATGCGAAGCCGGAACATGGTGGCGGGCTGAGCAGCCCTTTCTGCTCGACATCTGAAAGCAAATCCGTCAAAACCGGCTTCAAATGGCCTTCCGCTGTTACGAAATCTTTGCAGATTCGTGACAATCTGTATCCGATATGGACGTTCTGGCCCAAATGGAATGCAGAAGGACGCAGACAAGCGCATGGCAGATCATGACCTGAAAACTGGCATCCTTCCTCCTATAGGTCGTCCTTTGCTGTGTCCGGCGCTTGGGCTGGTCTGTGGCCTCGGCAGCCTGCTGGTCAGCGCATCCGCACAGACGACTACAGCATCTGTCACGACACCGCCCGCAGCACAGAACAGCGGCACAAGTGTTACGACCTCCACCACCTCCGTAAACGGTGGCGAAAAAATCGTCGTCAAGGGACACAAACCCGCTGGAGCCGTTCTGGGTGACGCCAAGGCGATCATGCAGATCCAGTCTGATGAGATCCGTTCCTATGGCGTTGATACTGCGGCCGATCTTCTGACGGCCATTGCCCCCGAAACACGCTCGGGCCGGGGCGCTACCGGAAATACGCCGGTTGTATTGCTCAACGGTAAGCGCATTTCGGGAATGCAGGAGGTCAACGACCTGCCCTTCGAAGCCATTGCCCGGGTCGAAATCTTCACTGAAGAAGAAGCCCTGCGCTACGGCTATCCGGCTGATGAGCGCGTGGTGAACATCATTACGGTGAAAAATTTCCGCGCCGTGCGACTGCGCACTTATGGCAGCACGTCCACCGATGCCGGAGGAGACGATGGTATTCTGGGCGCGAGTTTTACAAAACTCTCAGGCGAGCGGCGGATCAATCTGAGCGCCCGTTATGAAGTGCAGGCCCGTCTGCTCGACAGTGATCGCGGCGTGACACCCCCGTCCGCAAGCGGTCTATATTCCAACGCGGGCAATGTCACGTCCGTCAGTGGCGGCAGCCTCGATCCGGCTCTGGATGCACTGGTCGGGCAGAGCGTTACATCCGCAGGCGTACCATCACTGGTGGCGGGGCAGGTTCCGACGCTTCAGGATTTCACGGCTTATGCCAATGCGCCGCATGTCAGTTCAAACGCCTGCGATTACAGCCTGCAACCCAGAACGCACGAACTGAAGCTGAACGGCGTTTATGCCGATCAGATCTTCAAGACCGTGTCGGCGTCGTTCAATGCCAGTTACACCCATAGCAATTCCGAAAGCCTTCAGGGACCGGCACGCGGCATCCTCACCCTTCCGGCTGATAGTCTTTATTCGCCGTTTTCTCAGGACACGCTGCTCTACCGGAACTATACCACCGTTCCCGCCCTGCAACACACGGCGCATACGGACACCGTTCATGCCGGGGTGAATTTCAACGGCGACGTAGGAGACTGGAAGTGGAACAGCACAGGAAGCTTCGACCGCTCCACCACGTCCACCAACAGCCAGACCGGCCTTAACCTGAGCGCCGCCCAGACAGCCCTGACCAGCGGCCTCAGCAGTTTTGATCCATTTTCCAAAGTGGACCGCAACTGGCTGAACAACCGTTTGGTTAATCGCGGCCACACCACGGGCACGAGCGGCGAAATCACGGGCCTGCTGTCCGGCTCGCTCTTTTCCCTGCCCGCGGGGGATGTCTCCACCAGCATCGCGCCGACCGGTAGCTTAACAGAGCAGAACGCCACCTCGCTCAGTCAGGGCAAGCTGCAACGCACCCATATCAGCCGCGATGTCGGCACCCTTCAGATCGACGGCGATATTCCCATCGCCAATGCGCGCAAGCATGTCCTGTCATTTCTGGGCAAGCTCGATGCGAACATCAATGGCGCCATCAGTCAGGTGTCCCATTTCGGAACGCTGGGAACGATCGGCGGCGGCGTGACGTGGGAGCCTGCGCCGTGGGTCCAGTTCCCGTTCTCCGTCACCGACCGGACCGAGGCCCCCGACGCCACCGACCTTATTGCCCCCCGGATCGAGACGCCCAACGTCACGACCTATGATTACGTCACCGGACGGTCGGTTCAGGTAACGACGATTTCAGGCGGCAACCGGAACCTTCAGGCCGCAGATCGGCACGAAATCAGTATCGGGACGATCATTTCCCCAAGCTTTCTCGACGGCGCCCGTCTGCATGTGAACTACGTCCGGGACCGAAACCACAACCCGGTCATGAGCCTACCGACCGCGACCGCCGCCATCGAAGACGCATTTCCAGACCGCTACCAGCGCAATTCGGACGGCATTCTCGATGTCGTAGATATCCGTCCGGTCAATGCGCTGATGGAAAAGCGCAACGAGTGGAACGCGACATTCTCTTTTTCCAGACCGCTTGGAAAAAAGCCGGAAGGAAAAGGCGGAAAACATGGTGCGGGAGGACGGTATTATATTGTTCTGACGCAGGTCTGGCGCCTTAAGGACACCGTGCAGCTTCGCTCAGGCCTCCCCCCTATCGACCTGCTCAACGGCGGGACCATCGGCGGAACAGGCGGCCAGCCGCGGCATGAAGTCGAGCTTCAGGGCGGCGTTTTCAAAAACGGGTTCGGCTTCCGCCTCGTAACCAAATGGCAGTCCGCAACCTCCACGCTCGCCAGCACTCATGCCAGCAGCCTGTTCTTCAGCGATCTCGCCACGGTGGATACGACGGCTTTTGCCGATCTGGGGGAAATTCCGCGCTGGCAGAAGCGCAGATGGGCCAAGAATTTCCGGGTCATGGTGTCGGTCAGCAACCTATTCAACAGCCGCATCCGCGCCCGCAACGGCCTCGGCGTGACACCGGCGGGCTATGAACCTGCTTTTCTGGACCCGCTGGGACGGACTGTCTCCATCTCGATCCGCAAATCGGTCTGAGACAGCTCAGGCCGCCGGCGTATAAACCCGATGAAAGCGGCTTCCGAGTGAGGTCAGAACTTCATATCCGATCGTCCTCGCAGATCGTGCCAGCGCATCCACATCCTGCTGCGGCCCAAGAACCGAGAGGACATCCCCTGCTTTCAGATCGGCAGGTGCGTCGGTCAGGTCCACGGAAATACTGTCCATCGAGACGCGCCCGATAACCGGAAGCCGCGCCTGACCATGCCAGACACTCGCCTGTCCCGCCTGAGCACGGAAGAACCCATCCGCATATCCGAGACCAAGCGTGCCAATGCGCGTCGGCTTTGAAGCTGTCCAGCTTAGACCATACCCCACACGATCTCCGGGCTGGATCGTGCGGATTTGAGCAATGCGTGCATCGAGCGAAACGACCGGCGCAAGAACACGATGCCCTTCGTAAGGCGCAATCCCATAAAGGGCCGCCCCCGGCCGGATCAGTTCAAAATGATAGTCCGGCCCCAGAAAAATCCCGGATGACGCCGCCAGAGAGCGGGGAACACCGGGAAAAGCCGCCGCCATCGTCACGAAACGCTGTCGCTGCATCTCGTTGGCAGGGCTGTCGGGCACATCCGCACAGGCCAGATGGCTCATCACGAGTTGCAGGTTCAGCCCCTCGAAAAGGTTCCGCTCCGTCAGATCCTCAACGCCCAGACCAAAACGCGACATCCCGCTATCGAACTGGAGCGCCGCCGGGAGAGCCTGCCCCGCCCGCTCACACAACTGCTTCCAGCTCCGCACCTGATCAAGACTGTTCAGAACGGGCGTAAGACCATGCGCCTGCATCCTGCTCTCACAGTCTGGCATGAAGCCATGCAGCACGAAAATCCGTGCGTGGGGCAGTGTCTCCCGTAACGTCATGCCTTCATCAAGATGCGCGACGAAGAACGTTTCAGCGCCTCGCGCGGCCAGAGCCTGTGCGACCTGCGCCGCCCCCAGCCCATAAGCATCCGCCTTGACCACCGCCGCGCACTCTGCCCCCGCGCCTAGCCCGGCGACGAGATCATAATTATCGGCAATGGCCTTCAGATTGACGGTAAGCCACGCGCCCGCTCTGGCGGATGCGTCGTCCTGAGAGAATATGTGCATGGGACCGTCCGCAAGGATGCAATGCACCTTTATGGCACGCCCACCATACGACGCAACGGCCGCAACCCTCTTTTCAGATCGGACATTCTGCGCAACAAGACGCTCTGGTCCGTATATGAATGCAATTTTCCGTCACAAAAAGTGAGTTCAGATTTTCAGGGAAACGCCTATTTCTGTTCGCCACTGACGTTAACGACAAGACTGTTACGAAAGTTTCCATAAATTGATGTCAGACGACTCATCGTCTTCTCAGGCAGCGAGGCCCGGCGGTATCCAGCGCGTCATGAGCAATCTGGGCGTCCTTCTGGGAGGACGTGCCGTGAATGCTCCGCTGAGCCTCCTTCATATCTGGCTCGCGACCCACCTGCTGGGCAGCTACGGCTTCGGACTCGTTGCCATGATGTATGCCTTCGCACGAACGATGGGGGATATCGTCGACTTCCAATCCTGGCAGACCGTTCTGCACTATGGCCTGAAACCCCTAACGCAAGGGGATCGTCGTAGTTTCCAGAAAATCGTGTCCTTCAGCCTTCTTCTGGATGGCGCGGGAGGGCTTCTGGGTTTTGGCGGCGGTGTTCTCATCAGTCTTATGGCTATGAATTTCCTAGGATGGCCACCCCAGATCCACATTATCGGCGTTGTTTACTGCGTCTCCATCCTCTTCATGGCATCCGCGACCGCAACTGGCCTGCTGCGGGTGTTCGACCGCTACGACCTCTTGGCCGTGCAAGGAACCGTCGCCACCATCGTCCGGGTTATCGGAACGGCCTCGATGGCTCTGGGGTGGGCTTCTGTGGCAGCCCTTGCCAGCGTCTGGATTGCCGCGGAAGCCGCTGCGTGGGGCACGATCTTCTTCATGGCAGCCCGCGAAATGTACCGCCGTAACCTGATCCGCGGACTGTTCCAGGAAATGCTCGGGATTATCCCCGAACTTCTGAACGGACAGTTTTTTCGCGCCTATCCGGGGATCTGGCGCTTTGCGCTGAATACGAACCTCAATTCCACGCTAGCCCTCGCTTTCGGGCATATCGGCACGCTCGTGGTCGGCGCATTCGTCGGTCCGACCAGCGCAGGCTACTACCGGATTGCCAGCCAGATTGCCGCAGGGATTGCAAAACCCGCCACCCTGATCCAGACGACCGTCTATCCGGAAATGGCCCGGCTGTGGCGCGATCGGGCCATGAACCGCCTGTATCGCATGACGGGACAGATCGCCCTGATGGCCGGGGGGATCGGGACGGCCCTGCTCCTGCTGACACTGTTCGCCGGACGCCCGCTGCTTCAGCTTTACATCGGACACACAGGCGCTACGGAAGCTCTGCCCGTCACGCTGTGGCTGCTGGCTGCCGAAGTCGTAACCGTCTGGGGCCTGCCGCTGGAGCCGCTGTTGTTCACGACAAACCGCTCGGGTGCTGCGATCGGCGCACGCATTCTCGAATGCCTGTTCTTTCTCCCGGCGCTGGTGATGATGGTCCGCCAGTACGGGCTGAGCGGTGTGGGCCCGGCGACGTTCTGCGGTGTGACATTACTGATCACGATTCAGCTGGTCCTCGTGATCCGCGCGGCCCGCAGCCCCGATGGTCTTGCAGCATGAAGGTGGCCTTTCCCCTCATCGGCCAGCGTCATCAGACCCTGCACGCCCTGCCCGTTGCTCTGGAGATTTCTGCCCGCCATCCGGACGTGGCGGTCCATGTGTCCTGCCTGACCGTCAGCCATCTCGAACTGGCCCGCTCCCTCGCAACCCTTTATCCAGAAGCCCGCGTCCAGTTCGACCTGCTGCCTATTTCCCAAACCCTCCGCCGCCGCATCGAGAAACATGGACTGCGGGTGGTGGACAGGCTGATCGGCCTCTTCGCATCCCGGCATTATTTCCGGGGCTTTGACGCCATCATCGTGCCGGAAGCCACATCCCTGCAGCTTCGCCGCATGGGCGTAAGACGTCCAAAAATGATCTGGACGGGACATGGCGCCGGAGATCGGGCCATCGGATTTGCCAGCCACCTCGGAAAATTCGACTTTCTGCTGGTTCCCGGCCGCAAGGTAGAGCAGCGTATGCTGGAAAAAGGTATCATTCGTCCCGGCGCGTATCATCGCGGCACCTATGCCAAGTTTGATCTCGTGCGACGGATGGATGCGAAACGGCCAAAGCTTTTTAATAACAACCGGCCCACGATCCTGTATAATCCTCATTTCGTTCGCCGCCTGTCCTCATGGCCCGGGATGGGGCATCAGATTCTGGAGTTCTTTGCCGGACAGGACCGCTACAATCTTGTTTTTGCACCTCATTTCCGTCTTTTCGACAATCGTCGCGAGGAAGGCGAAGCGTTGAAACGTCAGTATGGGCATCTTCCGCACATGCTGATCGACCCTGGAAGCCACCGAAGCATCGACATGACCTATACGATGGGGGCAGACCTCTATCTGGGAGATGTCAGTAGTCAGGTGGCGGAATTCATGATCCGTCCCCGCCCTTGTCTCTTCCTCAACGCCCACCATGTGAAATGGAATGGAGATCCGGATTATCAGTTTTGGACGCTGGGGCCGGTGACGGAAAATGTGTTGGATCTGGGCGACAAGATCGAGAATGCCTTCGAAACGCATCCTCGTTTTCTTGAGGCGCAGCGCCAATATGGTTTAGAGACATTCGAAACACTGGGTGATGAACCCACTGCTCCCGCTGCGGCGGACGCAATCGTCGATTTTCTGAAAAGGGCAGCCTGATGTCAGGCAACCCAAACGGAGCTAGTCCAGGTTTGACCGAGGCCAACCAGAACCCAACCGCCAATCCCGTCCCGACGCCCAGCCGATCCGGTCTGGAACGACGTTACGGAGATTTCCCCAGCTTTGCAGCCGCACTCGATTACGCGGCACAGGGTGAGAGCGGATTCAACATCTATTCCGGTCGCGGACAGCTTCTCGAAGCACTCCCTTACCGTCTATTACGCGAGCAGGCCCGTTCAATGGCTTGCCGTCTGCTGGGTCTTGGCCTCACGCCCGGTGACCGTGTTGCAATCGTTGCGGAAAGCGATGGCGATTTTGCCCGTATCTTCTTCGGCTGCCAGTATGCCGGTCTTGTTCCGGCGCCGCTTCCCCTCCCCGTCGCGTTCGGCGGCAAGGACGGCTATGTGGCGACCCTGCGTGGCATGATTCAAAGCGCCGCCGCCCGTGCCGTCGTGGTGCCCGACGTGATCGGAAGCTGGACCAGCGACATCGTCGAGGGACTGGATCTGGTGTTCGGCGGATCTCCTGCCGATCTTAACCGTCATGCCGAAGCCCGCGTCGAACTGCCGGAAATCGCCCCGACAGCGCTATCCTATCTCCAGTTTTCCTCGGGAAGCACCCGGTTTCCGATGGGCGTTTCGGTCACGCAGGCGGCTGGCATGGCCAACGCCCGAGCCATCGCCCGCGACGGCCTGCACGTTCATCCGGCCGAAGACCCGCGCGATGACCGCTGCGTGTCTTGGCTGCCGCTCTATCACGACATGGGTCTTGTCGGCTTCTTCCTGACTCCCCTGACCTGCCAGCTTTCCGTTGATCTGCTGCCGACCCGCGAATTTGCCCGCCGTCCGCATGTCTGGCTGGACCTGATTTCACGCAATCGCGGGACGATCGCCTACAGTCCGTCTTTCGGTTACGAACTCTGCTCCCGCCGTAGCGGTCAGGCTGACCTGGACCTGTCCTGCTGGCGCATTGCAGGGATTGGTGGCGACATGATCCGCCATCACATCCTCGAAGGCTTTGCCGAACGGTTTGCGTCCAACGGGTTCCGCGCCAGCGCTTTTGTCGCGAGCTACGGCATGGCAGAAGCAACCCTCGCCATCAGTTTTGCCCCGCTCGACACCGGCATCCAGACCGACACGATTGATCTGCGCCGCCTTGAAAAGGACGGCATTGCCGAACCGTCCAACGATCCGTCCCTTCCGTTGCGGACATTTGTGCTATGCGGTGCGGCGCTCCCTGACCACCAGATCGAAGTCCGGGATGCATCTGGCCGTGACCTGGCAGACCGGCAGGTCGGAACCGTCTATGTGCGCGGGCCGAGCCTCATGTGCGGTTATTTCCGCCGCCCTGACGAGACCGAAGAGGTTCTTGATGCAGATGGCTGGCTGAATACCGG
Source organism: Gluconobacter sp. Dm-73 (assembly GCF_018256215.1). Classification (NCBI taxonomy): domain Bacteria; kingdom Pseudomonadati; phylum Pseudomonadota; class Alphaproteobacteria; order Acetobacterales; family Acetobacteraceae; genus Gluconobacter; species Gluconobacter sp. Dm-73. Next base: position 177,957 of record NZ_JAERLW010000006.1, read on the forward strand.
TGACCTTGGCTATCATCTCAATGGTCAGATCGTCGTCACCGGACGCGCCAAGGACCTGATCATCATCAACGGACGCAATATCTGGCCGCAGGACCTGGAATGGTCCGCCGAAAGCGAGATCCCGACCCTACGTTCGCGTGACGTGGCCGTATTCTCAGTGGACGGAGAAGAAGGCGAAAAGATTGTGGCCCTCGTCCAGTGCCGTGCGAGCGAGGATGCGAGCCGCAACCAGCTCCGTGATGAGGTCACGAGTCTGTTCCGCCGCCAGCACGGAGTGGATGTGGACGTCATCCTCGTTCCGCCCCGCACGCTACCCCAGACATCCTCCGGCAAGCTGACCCGCGCTAAAGCCAAGACCATGCTGCTCTCCGGGCAGTTTGACCAGCAGCCCGAAACCACGTCTTCGGCTGCCTGATCCTGCCCGTTCCGTTTGCCACATTGCCTGAAGACACAGAGGGCTGGCGAACGGGACGGGTTTGGAGCATAAGGCTTGCCCAAGATTGCACAGACATCGAGAGTTGAAGTCCATGACTGACAGCGTCACCGACATTTCCGCAATGATCATTGAGAAACTGCTTGCCAACCCGAAAGTTCCCCGGGACATCGATGGCAACAGCAAGATTGTCGAAGATCTTGCCTTTGACAGTCTCGCCGTCATGAACTTCGTCATGGAAATCGAAGACGAAATCGACGTTTCCGTCCCTCTCGACAAGCTGGCCGATATCCGTACCATCAATGATCTGGCTGGCTGCCTGCACGCGCTGAAGGTCGCCCAGGCGTGATCGATATCTTCGCCAAACATGCAGGACTGCGCGAAGCTTACGACGCCCTGACGGCCACGTCGCCGCGTAATCCGTTCGAAGTCGTGATCGAGCGTCCGGTTTCCGCCAGCGTCGGTATCATCGAAGGCCGTGAAACGCTCCTGTTCGGGACCAACAACTATCTTGGTCTCAGCCAGTCGAAAAAAGCCATCGAAGCCGCCGTGGAAACGGCAGAGACGATGGGCGTCGGCACGACAGGCTCACGCATCGCAAACGGCACCTTCGGCCTGCATCGCAAGCTCGAAGCCCGTCTGGCCGAGTTCTTCCGACGCAAGCATTGTATGGTGTTCTCCACCGGGTATCAGGCCAATCTCGGCACGATCTCGGCGCTGGTGAACAAGGACGACATTCTGCTGCTCGATGCGGACAGCCATGCAAGCATCTATGACGGCGCCAAGCTGTCCGGCGCGCAGGTCATCCGCTTCCGCCACAACGATCCGGTCGATCTGGAAAAGCGCCTTGCGCGTCTCAAGGATCATCCGGGCGCGAAGCTGATTGTCGCCGAGGGCATCTATTCCATGACGGGCAATGTCGCTCCTCTGGACAAGTTCGTGGACATCAAGACGCGCCACGGCGCCTATCTGATGGCAGACGAAGCCCATTCGTTTGGTGTTATGGGCGCGCATGGCCGTGGCGTTGCGGAAGTTCAGGGTTGCGAGGACGGCATCGACTTCGTGGTCGGGACCTTCTCCAAATCGCTTGGCACCGTCGGCGGCTACTGCGTCACAGACCATGACGGTGTGGACCTGATGCGCCTGTGCTCACGCCCCTATATGTTCACGGCGTCCCTTCCCCCTGAGATCATTGCCGCCACCATGGCAGCGCTCGAGGACATGCAGGAACACCCGGAACTGCGGACCAAGCTTCAGGACAATGCGGCACGTCTGCATGCGGGCCTTCAGAAAGCTGGCCTCAAGACCGGCGAACATATCTCACCCGTCGTGGCCGTAACGCTTGAAACCGTGGATCAGGCCGTAGCCTTCTGGAACGCGCTGCTGGAAAACGGGGTTTATGTGAACCTCTCGCTGCCGCCGGCAACACCTGACAACCGCCCTCTGCTGCGTTGTTCGGTGATGGCGGCCCATTCGCCCGAGGAAATCGACCGCGCGGTCGCAGTCTTCGGCGAAGTCGCCAGACATTTCGGGTTATAATCCATAAAAAAGGGGGATCCAACGGATCCCCCTTTTTTATGCTTTCGGACGACCCAACAGCTTTCGGGCCCGCCAGAGAAGTCGTGGCAGCATCACAAGTGGATGCCGGCTTTCAAAGGGCGACAACTGCATGTCAAAGCCCGTATGGCGCTGTATTTTCCAGGCGAGATAGGACGCGCCGTTTTCAAAGGTGAAAGCCGCTTTCAGCAGTCTCGCCACATTCCGTGGACGGCCGGATGTCTGAACCAGCGCCCAGCGACGCACCGCTTTTTGGCGCAGAGTCGTGCTCAAAACAGGCTCCAGAGTATCGTCATGAGCGGAGAACTGAAGTCCTGCCCTTGCCCATCCCAGCGGCAGCAGGGCCGCGTAACGCTCCTCCTGTCCTTCCAGAATGCTGTTACCACGCCCCTTTTTCTCAACCCGCAATTCAGACGCATAAGTATGGGCGAACAGGGTTTGCCAGAACTCCAGCGCCGTCATGGAAGGCGCCCCCAGCAGAGCAGCCCAGCATGAGGCCGTCATCACACATCCCGCAATCAGGGTGAGAAGACTGTCCGCGCTCTCCGGTCCGCGCACCCAGACCAGCCGGACCGGTTGGCAGAAACGGGCCCAGATCGTGGTATCCAAAGCGCCAAGACTGGTGCGGGCGGCGAACTGCTCACGGGACAGGACCGCGATCTTGGCACGCAAAACGCGGTCCTGATATCGGAATTCCGAATACCGCACATTGGGCGGCAGCACGAGATTTCCGGTCCGGGCGATCAGGCCACCTGAAAAGCCTTCTGCATTTTCGGTGACAATATAGAAGTCGAGAATACCGTCCGGATCGGCCTTGCGCAGAAGCGAGCCGTAAAACAGCACGCCAAGCGGCGGTTCGGGACAGGCACGGGCCAAAGCATCCGCAAAAGCGCTGACGCCCGGATCGACAGAGGTGGTCAGTTCACCGATCAGTCGTTGTTCGAGCGCATCAGGCATGAAGGAACCGGAAGCTGGGCGCACGTTCCAGCCTCAACACGCCATCCGGGGCCGCGCTGAAAACTTCTCCGTCAAGCACGAAATCGCTTTCCGTCACCAATGTCATATCGTCCGTACGACCACTGACGTAATCGGGATGACGACGCAGCCAGCGCGGTGCACGACCACACAGGAGCGCCCATGTGGCTCGCAGAAGACTTTCGGGCTGTGCGCTGACATCAAGATATCGAAGACCTTCGACATTCGGTTCAGCATCCCAGAACGGCCAGATCCCGCGCGACAGACACGACAGTCCCGTCGCAAGAAACATGAAGCTCTGCCCGTCATAAACATGACCGCCCGTTTCGATCCGAAGCGGATCTCCCCGGAGCCACGCTTCGCGGCTTTTGCGGAACATGAGACTGACAAACGTGGTGAGAAGGGTGATCCCCACCGCAAGATCATGCGGTGCAAAACGCAGCACCGTCGGCGAATGCGCGATGCGAACGGCCCGCGCAAATCCAGCACATCCTCCGAAAAGCCCAAGCACGGGCATCCGGTCGGTTCCGGGCCAGGACAGGCGGATCGGCGTGCGGATGCTGGAGCGTAAGGCGCCTGCTTTCAGACGACGGATGGCCTCCATGCCCCTCAGGCCAAACCCCACATCGCTGGCAATCAGGTTCGTATTGCCCGACGCCAAAACCACGATGTCGGGTAGGCGGTCTGCGGGATAGGCGCGCGCGATCGCTGTCAGGGCCGTACTGACCGTCCCGTCTCCACCATCGATGATGATGGTGTCGATACCGCGTTCGTAAAGCTGGCGAACATGAGCGGTGGTTCCTTCCCGACTGTCGGAGGGAACGAAATCCTTCCCCAGAAGGGCCTGGGCCTCGACAGCAAAACTGGAACCGTTCCGGCGATTTTTCCGGCTACGGGCATTATGGATCAAGGCTATGCGCACTGGGGAGGCAATCTTCATATGGCGTTCGGCTATGCGGGCGGGTCTAGCACGGCTATGATGGAACTGCCAGAACGGCACATCCCGGCAGTCCCGGGCGCCGTCTCATGGCGTGGATACTGACAAGGCCTTTCTCTGATCATGACCCCTGACCTGCCCGCAGATCCCCTCGCGTCGCGGCATACGTCCCCTGTCACAACGCCTCATGTCACATTGGCCCATATTTCAGACCCGCATCTGCCTCCGCCACCCGTTCATTGGCGTGCGGCCCTCAACAAGCGCGTCCTGAGTCTTCTGTCCTGGAAGAAGCACCGCCAGTACGTCCATCTCGCTCAGACCTGCGCTGCACTGGTGAAGGATATCGGACGCACAGGCGTGGACACGATCCTTGTGAGCGGGGATCTGACCAATTTCGGAACACCGGACGAATTCGCCGAGGCCGCCCGCTGGCTGGAAGCACTCCCCGCTCCGGCCCTCGTGATCCCCGGCAATCATGACTGCATGGTCCGGCAACCGGCTTCCGCGGGGCTAAATCAGTGGGAACGCTGGTCCGCGCGGCAATATCCGTATGTGCGTCTGCAGAACGGGGTTGCGATCATCGGCGTTAATTCCGGCATCCCTACAGCCCCTTTCATGGCCTACGGTCGCGTTGGACGCAGGCAGCGGGAACGGCTTGAAGCTCTGCTGGAGCAACTTGGAAAAGAAGGACTGTGCCGGGTGGTGATGATCCACCATCCCCCAAAGCGCGTCCTCGTCTCCTGGCGCAAATCCTTGCTGGATCACCGCGAGGTTGCGGCCCTCCTCCGACGGGCCGGAGCGGAAATCGTCCTGCACGGCCACTCCCATGATGCGACACTGACCCATATCGCCGGCACGGACATTCCCCTGCTGGGCGTGGCATCGGCCTCCCTGACAGATGACCGCCCTCACCGGCAGGCCTGCTGGAATCACCTGACGATCCGCTCATATGAAGGGGGCTGGCACATTGATCTGGCCCGTCACCGGCTGGATGGTTCGGTCAGCGAACGGGCGTCATGGAAGAGATCCGGGCGAAAACAGGCAGGAAGGACAGACGCGTGAAACAGCGGGCCCATATTCTGGACCGCTATCTGCTGACGCAGATGGCGCCGCCATTTGCGATCGCACTGCTGGCGATGCTGGTCGCCCTGCTTCTCGAACGCCTGCTGTCGCTTTTCGACTATCTCGCCTCCGCAGGCAGTTCGCTTGCGACCTGCATCGCGCTCCTGACGGACCTGTTGCCCCATTATTTCGGCATCGCCCTGCCCGCGGCGTTGTGCATCGCAGTCTTCCTGACCATCCGCGGCATGAGCGACAACAACGAGATCGACGCTCTTCAGGCCGGTCGCGTCTCGCTCATGCGGATCAGCCGTCCTTTCATGATCGTCGGCCTGCTTCTCGGTGCGGCGAGCGTGTTCCTGTACGGCTATATCCAGCCCGTTGCCCGGTATGACTATCGCGCAGGCTTCTATTTCGCGGAACATACCGGCTGGGCGCCCCATCTTCAGGCCGGAATGTTCGCCTCCACCTCCAGTAAAGCCGTCATGACCGCAGACAGTGTCAGCCATGCCGGAACCCGCCTTAAACGCGTTTTCATCCGCGAAGTCAGCCCCAGTGGGGTCGCCCACATCATCACGGCGCAAACAGGCGCGCTAACCATTTCGGAAAAAACGCGCAGCACGCGCCTCGATCTGTGGAACGGAGAAATCGTGGATGATCCGTTTCAAGCAACCCATCCTCACAAGCCGACAGTGACGCATTTCGAGCATGTCGTCCGCGTCATCGATCGGCCGGACAAGGAAACCGCGTTCCGCACACGCGGAGCGGACGAGCGTGAACTGACCCTGCTCGAACTGGCCCATGATCTGCGCTATGGCTTGCCGGGCATCGAATACCGCACACTTCGGGCTGAAATGGACTTCCGCATGGCCCGCGCCATTGCCATTCCCTTCATCCCTCCACTGGCGGTCGCTCTGGCCATCAGCGCGAGACGACGCAAATCCGTCTGGGGCCTGATTGCCGTCGCAGTCATCCTGATCGGCTTCGACCAGACCCTGATGTTCGGGCACAGCCTTGCCTCCACGGGCCGTCTGCCGATCTGGCTGGCAATCTGGGTGCCGGAGGCCGTGTTCTGTATAGGCTGCCTCGCGGCCCTGCTACGTCGGTCCCGGGGTTCCTGGCGCCGTCGTCTGCTGAAACGGGCTGTGGCATGAGCGACTCTCAGCCTTCCATGCCGCGCTTCGTGCTCATCAAGGCGCTCAACCGGGCCCTGCTGGGCCGGTTCATGTTGTGCGGTGTCGTGCTCGTCTCTCTGCTGGAAATTCTGGCCCTTATGGAGAAGACGACGCCGATCCTGAACCGGCATCTCGGGATCCGCGGGCTCCTGACATTCGCGTTCCTGCACCTGCCAGCACTCAGCATCGACATTCTGCCGCTGGCCTTCATGGTCGGCGCACTTTTCCTGCTGACGCAGATGACGCTGTCGAGCGAAATCTCCGCCCTGCGCGCAGCCGGACTTTCGACACCCTCGCTGTACCGCCTGCTTCTGCCTGCCGTCCTGATTGTCGGTCTCTGCGGAACCTGCGCCCAGTACTGGCTGGTCCCCGCCTGTGAAAATGCCCTCACCACATGGTGGAACAGGACAGACCCTCTGGCCGGACAGGACGGACAGCCTGAAGACGACATCCTGTGGTTTCGCGCAGGCCCCACTCTGGTGCGGATCGGGCAGATCGCCCAGGGCGGATATTTCCTGCGGGATGTGACGATCTATCACCGTGATTCCACGGGGCTGCTCACCGGAACCGAACATACGAATACCCTGACCTACACACAGGGCCGGTGGCATCCTGATGGCGCGCAGGATCTGTCCCTTTCCGAGGACAAATCGTTTGTGAACGTCACGAAGGGCGACAGCACCTTCGTCATCCCCGCCACCCCATCCACCATCATGACACTGTCCCAGAGCGGCGCTTTCGTCACACCGGGGCAGATCAGTGCCATTCTGCACAAGGGGGCTCCTGCAAGTCTGCCCAGAGCCACCTACCGCATGGCCCTCTTTGGCGGCATGATTTTACCGTTTGAAATTGCAGTAATGCTTCTATTGACGCTTCCGGTGATCTATATCCCTCCCCGTGCAGGACTTCGAAATCCGCTTCCGGTGTATGTTCTTGGCGCCGGAATGGGCTTCGTCATCCTGCAGGGAATGATTTCCGCACTTGGAAACGCAGGCACGCTGCCAGCCCCGCTGGCTGTCAGCGTCGGGCCATTGCTTGGCGCCCTTCTGGGTTTGACCTGGATCCTGCGGATGGAGGAACGATGAGCACTTTCACTGCACCGTGGCGCAACATGTCCGCCATCCGGACTGGCCGCAGCTTTGATCTGGGAAAGATGAACCTCTCCCAGCTCTGGTTCGCCTATCTGACCTATCCGACGATCCTGCTCTACTTCGCCCTGATCGTGGGCGCGGCCTGGGCGGCCCTGCATTTCTCGTCTGCCCTGTGGGTGACACTCATCCCCGTTCCCGTCGTGATCGTGGTCTATCCACTGGCCTGGTATGCGATCCACCGCTTCATCCTTCATGGGCGCTGGCTCTATCGCAATCACTGGACCGCCTCCCTGTGGAAGCGCATCCATTTCGACCATCATCAGGACCCGCATCTGCTGGACGTTCTGTTCGGCTCACCGCTAAACACGGTGCCGACGATGGCCATCATTACGATGCCGATCGGCGGTCTGATCGCGGGCTGGAGCGGTGCGTTCTGCGCCCTTTCGACCGCACTGGTCATGACCTGTATCTATGAATTCTTCCACTGCATCCAGCATCTGGCTTACAAGCCGCGCTGGAAATGGGTGGCGAACATCAAGCAGTTGCACGTCCTGCATCACTTCCACGACGAAGACGGCAATTACGGCATCACGAACTATGTGCCGGACCGTCTGTTCAGCAGCTTCTACCGTGAAGCGCGTGACCGGCCCCGCAGCAAACACGTCTTCAATCTCGGCTACGATCTTGAAGAGGCGCACCGCTATCCATGGGTCATGGACCTGACCGGCTCGCCGCCGAAAGATCGCCCGGACGGGGCCCGTCCGGCAGCATCACGCAAAACGTCAGACCGTAACCCCGCGGCATGAGTCTTCCGGTTCTGGTGCTCGCTGGTTCGCGTGACGGCGAGAATGATGTTCTCGCAAAACTCGGGCGGGTTTCTCACAAAGCGCTTCTTCCCGTCGCGGGTCAGCCCATGCTGGCCCGCGTGCTCGACACCATCGCCCGCACGCCCGGCCTCGGCCCGGTTACGATCAGCATCGAAAACCCGGATTGCATCAGGGACCTCGCAGGAGACGCCACGATCCTCCGCTCAGCTCCTTCTCCCAGCGAAAGCGTTGCCGAAGCGATCGACAGGATTGGCACGCCCTGTCTGGTAACGACAGCCGACCATGCGCTTCTTCGCCCGGAATGGATTGAGGAGTTTCTGAGCAAAGCGCAAGGCTGCGATCTGGCAGCAGGTGTGGCGTTGCGCACAACTGTCGAACGCGATGTTCCCGGCACGAAACGCACCTATATCCACCTGTCGGATATGAGTTTCTCAGGCTGTAACCTGTTCCTGATCGGGACGCCAAAAGCGCGGAACGTCATCGACTTGTGGAAGCGCCTTCAGCAGAACCGCAAACAGCCGCTTCGAATGGCTCTGACTCTTGGCCTCGGCACGTTGCTGCGCGCCGTGACGCGTACACTGGATTCCAGCGCTCTTTACCGCCGTATCCAGAAGCTCACCGGCGCGAACGTCCGACTGGTGACGCTGTCGGACGGGCGCGCCGCGGTGGATGTGGACAAGCCGTCAGACCTGACGCTGGCTGAACAGATTCTGGCGCAGACGACCCCATGAAAATCGCCTACATCATCAATTCGCTCGAATGTGGCGGCGCACAGCTTCCCATTCCGGATATTGTTTCCGTCATGCGCGCCCGAGGCGGGGATGTGACGGTCTTCGCGCTGGCCCGCAAAGACGGCCTCGCGATTCCGTTGCTCGAAGCCGCAGGCATTCCCGTCCGCGTACGCGAAGGCACGACGCGTGACCATATCGCGGCCTATCGCTGGCTGCGCGACGAGATGGAGACGTTCCAACCCGATCTGATCTGGACGTCACTGAGCCGCGCCACACTTCTGGGACAACTGGTCGCCCTGCGCCGCAAGACTCCAACAGTCCACTGGCAGCATTGCGGACGCCTCAAGAAGGCCAACGCATTCCTCCTCAGGCTCTGCCGTCCCTACACCACGCTCTGGGTCGCCGACTCCCAATCCGTCATCACCTTCGCCGCCAAAGAACTCGGCCTAAGCGATAATTTCGCGGCCTGGCCCATTTTCCGCGCCGATCCCGATGCGCCCATCGCAACACCTTGGAAAGAGGGCGAGATTGTCCGTATCGGCTCTCTGGGACGCCTCAATCCGGTCAAGGCCTATGACATCCTCTGCGATGCCGTGGCCCTCCTGAAGGACCATCCCGACCTGCCGCCATTTCGTCTTCAGATTGCGGGAGATGGCCCTCTGCATGCCGCGCTTCAAGCCCGCATTACGGCCGGAAATCTGCCGATCGACCTTCCGGGCTATACGTCAAAGCCCATGGATTTCCTGAAAACCCTGCATCTTTATGTCCAGTCGTCACACTGGGAGGGCATGTGTGTCGCAGGACATGAAGCCATGACATGCGGCCTCCCGGTTGTCGCAACTCCTGCCGGAGAACTGCCGTCCAGCATCCTCGACGGCGAGACAGGGCGCATCGTACCATTCGACAACGCCCCTGCCCTCGCAGACGCTCTGGCGGATCTGATCAGCAGACCTGCCGATCTGGCAGCAATGGGTGAACGCTCCCGCAAGCGGGTTCTGGAGCGCTTCGGGCCGGAAGCCTTCACCCGTAACGGTAATGCCGTACTGGATCGCATTCCGGGCTTCTGAACACCCGAATCACGCTTTTAGGCTCCGAAAAGCCGCCGCTTCACATTCAGCAGATCCCGCTTTGGGCCAAGCCCGATTTTCTTGACATCAATCAGCGTCACCTGCCCGGCTGCGGAGAGCGTGTGCATTCCGTCCCCAAAACGCCGACGCAGGGATGCTGGAATGGAGATCGTCAGGCCGGGCGTGACTTTCGGCAGTTCACGCTCCAGCCCCTCAATTTCCAGCAGCCGGATGCCGCGCCCATAGGTGCCCTGACAGTCCTGTGTGGGCAGAATGATCTTTCCATTCACGACAACAGGCGTTCCTGCCGGACGCGCCCCTGCACGGTCGTTCAGGAAAAGCCCAAGATTCTTCCATGAGCCCATCAGCGTATCGGCAACCGAAATATTCAGCAGACTTTGCCGCTCGACCTTACTGCCCGCAGGCGTCCAGAACATCCACCAGCGACCGGCATGATGGAACGGTGTGGCGTCGATCGCGGCTTCGGGGAAATCAAAGGCCTCGACGCGCTCCCAGCCCTTAGGAAACGATGTCGCACGATAGAGCGAAAGACGCCCCGACGCGCTCGCTTCGGGCAACAGGTAAACCTCGCCCTCATGCTCGAGCACAAAAGGGTAAGACAGGTGCCAAGGCTCTTCCAGAATGCTCTCGCGGGACAGCAGACGCCCCGTACCGTCATAGATCAGAACCTCGATCGTGCCTTTCGGATGGCGATAATCGAACGCTTCAGCAAAGACATACAGCTTTCCATCCCGCCACAGCCCGAAAGGGTCCGCCAGAAAACGATGATCCCCGATGTCAGGCAGTGTCGTGATGGGAAAACCGTTCAGGCTGGCCGCATCGACGATCTCCGCCAGAGGCGCATGAACGATGGCGCATCGCCAGTGATCCGTCCGCAGAAATGGCATGAGGCACTCCTCCCGCAAAAATACAGCTTCAAAAAATATCTGCCGGGGCAGACGTAGAGCGCAGATCGGGGCAGGATGGAACCATGAGTGAGGCTCTTTCCGCAATTCCCGCAGACATCGCCTGTGGTCTGCCCGAAACGCAACTGGCCATCCGGCGCGCCGTTCTCGGCCTGTGCCGGACGATGAACTGGGCGGCCATCAATGAATTTTCCCTGCCCGCCGCAGGCCGTCGCGCGGACGTGATGGCGCTGCTGCCCGACCATTCCCTGACCTGTATCGAGATCAAGTCCGGCCTGCGCGATTTTCAGACCGATCAGAAATGGCCCGAATACCGTGACTGGTCCGACCGCCTGTTTTTCGCCGTGGATGATGCTTTTCCCGTGGACCTCATACCGCCGGATGTGGGTCTGATCGTCGTCGGCGTTAGCGCCGTCCCCCCTGCCCTGCGCGACAGCGTTCTGGCAGAATGGACCATCATCCGGGAACCGGCACTCCACAGACTCGCCCCTGCCCGGAGGCGGACACTGGTGCATCTGTTCGCAACAACCGCCGCCAGCCGTCTCATGGGCCTTGAAGACCCCGCCATCACCTCATCCCTCCGCGCCGCACGTCGCGCTGAATAGGACTGTTCCATGACCTTCGATCCGATTGCCGTCCGCCTCGAAGCCGCCCGCAGCGTCGTTCGCGACGCAGCCCAGCTGGCCCTCTCCCTCCGCCCGGCCCCGGGCGGCCCGAGCGGGACTCTCAAGGGACGTCAGGACTATCTGACCGAAGCGGACGGCGCTGTCGAAGCCCTCGTCAGCCGCCGCATTCAGGAGCTTTTCCCTGAAGACGGTTTTCAGGGCGAAGAAAACGGTACGACCCGTCAGGGCCGCTTCCGCTGGGTCGTGGACCCGATCGACGGCACATCGAACTATGCGCGTGGTCGGGACCGCTGGTGTGTCTCCCTCGGCCTTCTGGAAGGCGATGAACCCGTCGCAGGCGTGATCGAGGCCCCGGCTCTGGGTGAAGTCTTCACCGCCAGCAAAGGCAAGGGCGCGTTCCTGAACGGCAAGCCCATCAAGGCCTCTCCCATCACCAACACGCAGGAGGCCATGATCGAAATGGGTTGGTCCTCCCGCGTTCCTGCCGAAACTTTTAACGAAAAGATCGCAGCCATCATGGCGCTGGGTGCCATGCCACGCTCGGGCGGGTCCGGCGCGCTGGCTCTGGCGGATGTGGCGTGCGGTCGCTCCGACGGCTACCTGGAAATTGTTATCCAGCTCTGGGATGTGGCTGCCGCACTGGCCATTCTCGCGGAGTCCGGCGCGGCCGTCTCGCCCTTCCTCCAGACTGGAGGCCTGACCGGAGGGGCGACCATCCTCGCAGCCGCTCCGGGCGTCGCAAAGGCCCTCTCAGCCGCGGTCAACGTGGAAATCTGACATCTCCTTTCCCGCACTCGTGATTTGGCCGCATTTGGCGCATAGTGCGGAAAACATCCTTTCGATGACTGCAGAAGGTATCTTCCATGACCCTGTCCGGTCTCCTGCGTACGACCACGCTCGTCGCTTCGGGCTGTATTGCCCTGTCGGCCTGCTCCGACGCACCCCAGACCACTGCCAGCCAGCAGCAGCTTATCGTTGATCGCGCCACACTGGCTGTTCAGGATCTCTTCGCGGGGACCACCCCCCAGTCGCGCTCGCAGAAACTCCTCGCGGAAGCGAAGGCCGTCATGGTCTGCCCGTCCGTGCTGAACATGTCATTCGGGATCGGCGGCTCCGGCGGTCGCTGCCTGCTGCTCAGCCGCGATGCTCGCGGATCCTGGTCCGACCCGGCTTTCTATCGCCTGAGCACGGCGTCGCTGGGATTACAAGTCGGCGTCCAGAGCGCTGAAACCATCCTGTTCATCATGTCCCAGCGCGGCATTCAGGCCATTCTGGACAGCCAGTTCAAGTTTGATGCCTCCGCCTCCGCCTCCTTCGCCAGCATTGGCACGGGTCTGGAAAACAGTACGGCCGGCGCACACAACACCGACATTTACGCTGCCCAGAAAAACGAGGGGCTCTATGCCGGTGCAGCTCTGGGTGGCTCGAAACTGACCGTCGATAGCGGTGCAAACCGCGCCTATTACAACCAGACGGTCGGTCCCGAAGACATCGTCGTGACGATGCGCGTCAACAACCCGTCCGCTGACCCGCTGCGCCGCGCCCTGATGTCAGTCGCCCAAACGCCAGCAGCCTCCACAGTCTCATCCCGCGTGACACAGGCGGCCACCACAGCCGCACAGGATGTAGTCGGCAACAGTCCGTACCCGACGACCTACGATGCATCGCGCCCCTACTCGGCACAGGCCGCAGGCGTCCAGAGCCAGAGCCTCGCTCCACTGAAGCACTAAAAACCCGTCCCGCTCTCTTCCAAAGAGCGGGACATCAGTTCGGGGTCTGCGTCGCCCCGGACAGATGCGCGCGATAGGCGCGGATGTTTTTATCCTGATCGGCAAGGGTTTCGGCAAAATTATGCCCGCCCGATCCTGTCGCCACGAAATACAGCATTTTGCCATCAGCCGGATGCGCCGCCGCATCCAGAGAACTCTGCCCGGGTGAGCAGATGGGTCCGGGGGGCAATCCGGCCTGAAGATAGGTATTGTACGGCCCCGGTGTTTGCAGGTCCTCATGAGTCAGAGGCGCATCAAGCGTCCCCACACCATTGCTGAGCCCGTAAATTACGCTCGGATCTGTCTGTAGCCGCATTCCCAGCTTCAAACGGTTGAGAAATACGCGCGCCACCATGGGGCGCTCCGATGGAACTGCCGTTTCACGCTCGATTAAAGACGCCAGAACCAACAGTTCCTGCGGAGACTGTATCAACCCGTCCAAAGCCTCGACATTGCGCCCGTCCCATGCGGCGGCCAGCCTGGTTGCCATCATTTTCTGCAATTTTTCGGCCAAAGCCTGACGCGACGTTCCCCAGACATAAGACACCGTCTGCGGAAAAACCGTCCCCTCCACCAATGTCGGCAAATCACCATTCAGGGCCGGAGCCTTATCGAGAATGGCTTTGATTTTAAGCACCGTCAGTCCCTCAGGCACCGTCACCTGATGGGAGACAGGCTTGCCGTGACGCAGGATCTCAAGAACATGCGCGACCGACACGCGAGAGGGAAACTGGAGTTCCGCCGCATGGATCTGGCCGTCGCGATGCGTCAGGAAAGCGGCAATTCGGAAAAAAGTGCCGGAAGCCCATGTCGGCGACAGAATACCATCGTCCTGTAGGGCCTTCGTCACCCGGGCATTATTGCCATGCGGGATGACGAAAGTCTTCGCGTCCTGTAGCGGGCCGGGATCGGTGTAATGGCCATACCCCGCGACCAGTCCGGCTACGAGAAGCAAAGGCGCTCCGAAGAACGCCAGCTTGCGGCCAGCCTTTGGAGGAAGAACGAGCTTCCGCGGTTCTTCGCTGTCAGACTGGCCTTCAGACATGGGAAACGAACCCTTCCTCAGTCCTTGAAGCGCTTGAGGATGATGCTCGCATTCGTGCCGCCAAAGCCGAAGCTGTTGGACAGGGCGACGTCGATCTTGCGCTGCTGGGCGACATGCGCCACGCGGTCGATCACGCTTTCACGCGCCGGATTGTCGAGGTTCAGGGTCGGCGGCACGATGCCGTCACGGATGGCCTGAAGGCAGAAGATCGCCTCAACCGCACCGGCCGCCCCCAGAAGATGGCCAATGGCCGACTTCGTGGAGGACATGACCAGACGCTTGGCGTCTTCGCCAAAGAAGCGTTCGACCGCATCCAACTCAAGGTCATCCGCCATGGTGGAAGTGCCGTGGGCGTTGACATAATCAATGTCTGCCGTAGTCAGGCCACCGCTGTTACGCAGCGCGGCTTTCATGGCACGGAACGCACCCTCATGGCCTTCAGCCGGGGCCGTGATGTGGTGGGCATCGCCGGACATGCCGTAGCCGCCGATTTCACCATAGATTTTCGCGCCACGGCGTTTGGCATGCTCAAGTTCCTCAAGCACGACTACACCCGCACCCTCACCCATGATGAAGCCGTCACGGTCCTTGTCCCAGGGGCGCGAAGCCTTGGTTGGATCGTCGTTGGAAGCGGTGGACAGCGCACGTGCCGAGCAGAACCCGGCAATGCCGAGCGAGCAGATCGCAGCTTCCGCACCACCGGCAATCATCACGTCCGCATCGCCATACTGAATCAGACGCGAGGCATCGCCAATGGCGTGAACGCCCGTTGCGCAGGCCGTCACGACAGCATGGTTCGGTCCTTTGAAGCCGTAGCGGATCGAAAGGTGACCGGAAATCAGATTGATCAGGGCCGAGGGAATAAAGAACGGCGACAGACGGCGGGCTTTGCCGCTCGAAACCGTCAGAGAGCCGTCATAAATCGTCTGAAGACCGCCGATACCCGAGCCGATCATGACGCCAGTGGCGCAGCGATCGTCTTCGTTCTCAGGCTTCCAGCCTGAATCCTCGACAGCCTGAATGGCTGCGGCAAGGCCCAGATGGATGAAGCGATCCATCTTCTTCTGGTCCTTGACCGGCACCCAGTCGGACAACGTGAGACCACCTTCCGCCGTCGGGCCGTCCGGAACCTGTCCGGCGACCTGGGCAGGAAGTTCGGAGGGATCGAAATGCGTAATCCGGCCAATGCCGGACTGTCCTTCGATCAGCCGCTTCCAGGTCAGTTCCGCGCCCACAGCCAGTGGGCTGACAACACCGATACCGGTTACGACGACACGCCGCCCGTTAGTTGCAGTCCCGCTCATCGATGCCTCTTGTCTCACGTTATGTCCGGGTCTTGCAGCCGGACCTCATGACAAGGCCCGGCTGATCTTCCACCCCTAAACGGGGCAGGAATCCGGGGCCGGAAAAGCAGCCCCGGTCAGTCTGAGGACTGGCCTCAGGCTGCTTTCTGCTTTTCGATGTAGTCGATGGCATCCTTGACGGTTGCGATCTTCTCGGCTGCATCTTCCGGGATCTCGACGGAGAAGGCTTCTTCGAAAGCCATGACCAGCTCGACCGTGTCGAGGCTGTCTGCGCCCAGATCGTCGATGAACGACGCGTCCGGCGTTACCTTGCTTTCGTCCACACCGAGGTGCTCGACAACGATCTTCTTTACCTTGTCAGCAATGTCGCTCATCTGTTCGTTCCTTATGCCCATCCGGGACCCTGTTGCCCGTCCGGTGCGTTACATCAAAACTCGTACTGCCGCCTGCCAGTCCGGAAGCCCAGTGGTTCCTCCAGAGCAGGGCCGCCCCCGTTGAAGGGGAGGCGTTGCCGCCGGAAGAACCGGACATCAGCCTTCAGCAGGCCGGGCAAAGCAGCGCGCGATTAGCATGCTTTAACCAAAAAGGCCAAGCATTCACACCATCGCCATGCCACCGTTGACATGTAGGGTCGTACCCGTGACCCATGCTGCCTCTTCGGAAGCCAGATATACCACTGCGGACGCCACGTCACCAGTATTCCCCATCCGACCGAGCGGAATAGAGCCAACCAGCTTTTCGCGAACCGCTTCCGGCAGCACATCGGTCATCGGCGTTTCGATGAAACCGGGCGCCACAACATTGACCGTCACACCACGCGGACCGGCTTCCTGCGCCAGAGATTTGCTCATGCCCACGATACCAGCCTTGGCGGCGGCGTAGTTGGCCTGACCGGCATTGCCCGTCGTTCCCACCACGGAGGCGATCGAGATGATCCGCCCCGCACGACGGCGCAGCATGCCCTTGAGCGCAGCGCGGGCCAGACGGAACGGGCTTTCCAGATCGACGGTCAGAACCTGCGACCAGTCGCTGTCCTTCATGCGGATGGCCAGCGTATCGCGCGTCAGACCGGCATTGTTGACCAGAATGTCCAGCGGAGCGCCCGCAGCGGCTTCGGCCTTGGCCACGAGGCCGTCAGCCTCGGCGGGGTCGGACAGGTTGGCGACAGCGATATGGGCGCGCTCGCCAAGGCTGTCGGCCAGTTCCTGAAGGGCCGCTTCGCGCGTGCCGCTGAGCACGACCGTTGCGCCCTGCGCGTGAAGCTGGCGGGCAATGGCAGCGCCAATGCCGCCCGATGCGCCCGTCACGAGGGCCGTCTTGCCGGTAAGAGAGAACATGATCGGTTATCCTTAAAGGGTCTTGAGCAGGGCTTCGATTTCGGCGGGCGTTCCGGCATTGCTCGTGGCCAGTTCAGGGGCGATACGACGCGCCAGACCGCACAGGACCTTGCCTGCACCAAGCTCGTGCATGTTCGTCACACCCATTGCCACCATCGCCTGCACGCTCTCGCGCCAGCGCACGGTGCCAGTCACCTGCTTGACGAGCAGGTCACGGATAACAGCAGGATCAGTCACCTTGGCAGCCGTAACATTGGCGATCACGGGAACGGACGGCGCATTCAGCGTCGCAGTCGCCAGTGCATCTTCCATCTCGCGTGCGGCAGGCGCCATCAGCGACGAATGGAAAGGTGCGGAGACCGGCAGCTTCACGGCGCGCTTGATGCCATGCTCTTTGGCGACAACGATGGCGCGGTCGATGGCGCTCATCACACCGGAGACCACGATCTGGCCACCGCCATTATCGTTGGCGATCTCCAGCGTCTCGCCCTGAGAGGCTTCATCGCAGATCGCACGGGCCTGCGACGCATCCACACCCAGCAGGGCCGCCATACCGCCCTCCCCGGCTGGAACGGCGCGTTGCATGGCCTGACCACGTAGACGCAGCAGACGCGCACCTTCCGCAATCCCAAGCGTGCCAGCAGCGGCGAGAGCGGAATACTCACCCAGCGAATGCCCGGCCAGCAAGGCTGCCTTGTCCGCCAGTTTGAAACCGCCTTCGCTTTCCAGAGCACGCACGGCGGCCAGCGAAACCGCGAACAGCGCGGGCTGGGCATTTTCCGTCCGCGTCAGTTCATCCGCATCACCAGTGAACATCAGGCGCGACAGATGATCGCCAAGCGCCTCATCCACTTCCTGGAAAACGGCGCGGGAGGATGCAAAAGCCTCGTGAAGGGCCTGTCCCATCCCGACGGACTGGCTCCCCTGTCCCGGAAAGACGAACGCGTGAACCGACATGGATCCCCCTGCTGGCAGTGAATTTAAGGTTTTGCGTGATGCGTCCTCACGCTCCATCTGTCAAATCCGGCATCAGTTTTTACGCTTGAGCGTAAAGAATTCATCAGTCGGAATTTTCACACGGATCATGGAAAACGGCCTGTCGGAGCGGAATACGGTGCCATTCTGATAATCCTGCGGGCGGAGAATGAATGTGTAAGGCACCGCACCCTGATTATCGACCAGAAGCCTCGGCGTTCCGTTTTCCACGGCTTCAAAACGCGCGCCGGGAGCAACATCAATCTTCAGCCGGTGTGCATCAGGCGCCAGAAAAGCAAGGATTACGCCAAAGAAATCGCGGATGGCGGCATTGATCTCCCCCATCCAGCCCACGGCCTGCTCTTTTGTAAAAGACGGCACCGGGAGAGGATCAACCTCAATCGCCAGTTCAAGCTGAACCTTTCGGTTGGACGGCAGGGTCAGCAGAACCGGAGGATTTTCCGCCAGAAGCGCCGCGGAACGAGGGAAATGCATCTCCCTGTCCTGACCAACAAAAAGCGGAATATCGCCTTCTTTAGTATGGAGGACGACCCGCGCCTCAGACGGTGCGGCATGGTCAGGCAGGATATCCCCCAAAAAGTGCAGAGACAGATTTTTCCCTGCCTTGTCCGGCAGGCGGTCAAACCGGTCATACACTCGGTAAATGCCCTTGTAGCTCCCGACCCGCATAGCGTGCTGGCCGGTAACGGTGACAGTTTCTTCCGGTTCGGCAGAAACGCTGGGAAACGGTGCGGCCAGAAGAACTGCGAGCAATCCCATGCCGATGCCGGTTTTTTTCAAGCCCCTCTCCTCCCGCTCTGCCACATCTTCGTGACAAACGATGACTATCCGATCTTCTGCATCACAATCAGGACCTGTGGCAACCGGACGGGATTGTCCATGTATTCGATCAGACGAAACAGACCGCCCCATGCCTTGATGATATAATTTCGCGGAATGATCGCCTCACCATAATGCGACTGGGGCTGAGGCGGTTTCGAAGTCGCCGCGTGAAGGAAACGTCCAGCCTCGAATTCCGCATTCGCACGTGCTTCATCCGTGAAACTGTCGGCACAGGCTTCATGCCACGGATGCTCCAGACGGATGCCGGAAGCGCGTTTGAGCCGCTGTTCAGCGCAGAAGGCGATGAACCGGCGGCTCTGCGTCGTCATGACCAGAATTCCGCCCGGTCTGAGCAAACGGTGAAACTCCCGGACCCAGTGCCCCGCGAGAAACTCGTCCAGATGCGAGAACACCGACCATGACGTAATCAGATCAAAGCTCTCCGACGTCAGAAGCATAGGCGGCACCAGATCGCAGCCCAGAAAATTCAGCGCCGGATTGCTCAGTCGCGCCGCCATGAGAAAACGGTCCGTGGTTTCCGCGCCATACAGATTGGAAGGCCGGATATCTTTCATGAACAGCCGGGCAATGCGCCCCCAGCCGCAACCGAAGTCCAAAAGACGTGTCTCGGGACGAACCGGCTGCCCGGCATAAGCACAGTACGCCTTGATTTCCCGGAAGAAGACATGCGCTTCGTGGATGGAAATTTCTCCATGATGCCCATGGATTTCCCGTTGCAGGTCATCGGGGGGGAAGGACGGCATCTTCACACCCTGAATTTCAGGAATGTGCACGGACGACACCAAAACCTGAAGCCATTCCTCATCGCTGATGCCACCGAAAGTTTCAAAGACGGCGCTAATACTTTCAGAATGGCTCATTAATTCCCGCCGAAGCCGTTTCGTAACGTTTGTTTAACGCATTCTTGCAGTCCCGGCCTTCCATGACCAGAGCTGGTTTATGAAAATTACGTCCTTCGCCTGCTCTGCGAGCAGAGCTTCTCCAGACCGACACAATTCCGTGTAACATTTAGAAAACAGGCGATTTTTTGTGGAATCCCAAAAATAAAGAACCGATGGTTTGGGCTGTCATGGCATTCACATGCGGATGACGGACAATCGAAGGATCTTTTTTCAATGTCCCTTTCTGGAAAAGTAGCTGCCGTCACGGGTGCCGCCCAGGGTATCGGCAAGGCCATCGCACTTCGTCTGGCCAAAGATGGCGCGGACGTCATTCTGCTGGACGTCAAACAGGACATTCTCGCCCAGACCGCCAAGGAGGTTGAAGCCCTCGGACGGCGTGCCGTCGCGCTTACGGCCGATATCAGCAACCGCGACCAGTTCGCCACGACCCTGCGCGAAGCCGCGGATACGCTGGGCGGCCTTGATATCATGGTCAACAATGCTGGTATCTGTCAGGTCAAACCGGTTCTGGAGATCGAGCCGACAGAGATCGAAAAGATCTTCAGCATCAACGTGCAGGGCGTGTTGTGGGGCATTCAGGCCGCTGCGAAGATTTTCCAGGAAAAGGGCACGAAAGGCAAAATCATCAATGCCTGTTCGATTGCCGGACATGAAGGCTACCCACTGCTGGGCGCCTATTCCGCCACCAAATTCGCCGTCCGCGCCCTGACACAGTCAGCAGCCAAGGAACTGGCGTCCTCGGGAATCACGGTCAATTCCTACTGCCCCGGCATTGTCGGAACCGATATGTGGGTCACGATCGACCAGCGCATGGCCGAAATTACCGGCACGGAAGTGGGCGCGACCTACAAGAAATATGTGGAGGGAATTGCTCTGGGCCGCGTGGAAACTGCCGATGATGTCGCAGGTTTCGTGGCCTATCTCTCCAGCAGCGACGCCGATTACATGACGGGTCAGTCTGTGCTGATCGACGGTGGCCTCGTCTTCCGCTGAGAGCAGAAAAAAGGGGGCCGGGTTCCCGCGCCCCCTTACATATCAGCGCCCGATCAGACGGCCGCGCTGCCACGCTTCAGCCGCCCCTTCAGGGTCCTGCCCGTCAACGGAAATGACATAATCCAGGGCGCTCATGACCTTGTTGCCCAGCATCATTTCCGAAAGTTCGTCCAGCAGATCGCTGTCTGCCTGACGCGCTACATCTTCACGCAAAATCATGCGGGCAGACATCTCACCACCAAGCAGACGCGACGGGTCTTCGAGCACGGTCAGCAGATCGGTATGGAACACCGCATGCGGCTGCGTTGCGACCACCAGCGGTTTCTCCCCGGCGTCGCGAGCCTTCTCCAGACGCTCGATCAGAGCACCCTCGCCAATGCTTTCAATAGACAGAACCGAAAGCGCCGGAAGCTGCTTGAGCGCCTCTTCCAATGCCTGACGGCTGTCATCAGCCACGATGATCCGGTCCACATCCGTTGCAGTCAGGGTTCCGACAGCGCCCAGCGGTGTCAGAGCAGCGAAGCTGACAACCGGTTGATAGAGGTCTCCCAGAACCCGAAGGCCCGGGCCGGCGAGACGCTCGTCACGCGGGAACCAAGCGGAAACCAGAAGGTCGACCTCCCCTTGTTCCAGCGCATCTTCGACATCATCGGGATCAAGATCGACATACTCGACCTCGACCTCATAGGCCTCAAGCACGCGCGCGACCGCGCTGGCACATCCCGCATGCAACGAGGTGTACAGATGGCCGATCGTCATTTGTGTCATGAGAATGGGTCCGTCAGGCAGAAAATTGAAACGTGA
The DNA here is from genome assembly GCF_018256215.1 of Gluconobacter sp. Dm-73. NCBI lineage: Bacteria > Pseudomonadati > Pseudomonadota > Alphaproteobacteria > Acetobacterales > Acetobacteraceae > Gluconobacter > Gluconobacter sp. Dm-73. The sequence continues at coordinate 199,354 of NZ_JAERLW010000006.1, forward strand.
GACCGTGATTAGGCCCCACGTTCCAGTTTGTCACGACCTTACCAAATCTTTACGCGCTGATCCGGTGCCAGATAGAGCTTCTGGCCGGGTTTTACGTCAAACGCCCCATACCAGGCATCAATGTTATGAGCCGGGATGTTGACGCGCGTGATCGCCGGAGCGTGTTCGTTGGAGAGCACCTGCTGACGCAGGGCATCCGGACGATCCTTCTCCCGCCAGACCTGCGCCCAGCCGAGGAACACGCGCTGATCGCCCGTCAGACCATGCACGACCGGCGCGGGCTGACCGTGCAGCGAGTCATGATAAGCCTGAAGGCCGAGGTTCAGACCACCGGAATCCGCGATGTTCTCGCCCATGGTCATCTTGCCGTTCACATACAGGCCCGGCAGGACTTCCTGTGCATCGTACTGCGCGGCCAGACGGTCGGCCAGCTTCTGGAAGGCCTCTGTAGACGCCTTGCTCCACCAGTCGTTCAGACGTCCATGTTCGTCGTAGTGACGGCCCTGATCGTCGAAGCCGTGGCTCATTTCATGGCCGATCACGCCACCGATACCACCGTAATTGACGGCTGTATCGCCCTTCGGATCGAAGAACGGGGGCTGAAGGATCGCAGCCGGGAACACGATCTCGTTCATGGTCGGATCGTTATAAGCGTTCACCGTCTGCGGCGTCATGCCCCATTCGTCACGATCAACCGGCTTGTCGAGCTTGTCCAGATCGTGCTGCCAGCTGAACGCCGCACCACGCACGGCATTGCCGTAAACGTCGCCCTTGCGGATATCGAGCTTGCTGTAATCCCACCACTTCTTCGGATAACCGACCTGAATGGCGAAATGGTCCAGCTTGTTCAGAGCGGCCTTGCGGGTCGGCTCGTCCATCCAGCTGTTGTGTTCGAGACGATCATGGAAAGACGCCTTCACTTTCTGCACCAGATCGGTGATCTGCGCCTGTGCGGATGGCGGGAAGTAGCGCGCAACATATTCGCGACCCAGTGCCCAACCTAATGCACCGTTCGTCACGCGCACGGCACGCTTCCACCGCGGAGACTGCTGCGCCACACCCGACAGCGTATGGCTGTTGAAGTCGAACGACGCATCATAGAAGTTGCTGGACAGATAACCGGCAGCGTTGTCTCCAAGATGGAACGCCAGCCAGGCGCGCAGCGTCGCAGGGTCAGCAGCCTTGAGAACGGCCGTCATCGCCTTGATTCCGGCGGGTTCGCGCACGTCGATCTTGCGGCTTTCGAGCCCTTCTGCCGGAAGGCCGGCGCTGGTCAGGAACGTGACCCAGTCGAAGTCCGGCGCGAGCTTCTGAAGCTCGGACACCGGCATCGGGTTGTAAATTTTGAGCGGATCACGGGTCTGGTCGCGCGGCACTTCGACCTTGGCCAGAGCCGTTTCGAGATCAACCACGGCCTGCGCGTTCTTTGCAGCGTCCGGCCAGCCCTCAAGCGTCAGCATCTTGGCGATATAGGCCTGATAGGCCTTCTTCTTGTCCGCCAGCTTGGGGTTTGTGTAGTAGCTCGTGTCCGGCAGACCGAGGCCACCGCTCACGCCGATGCTCATGCCCTGATCGAGCATCAGCATATACCGTTCCGGGTCCTTCTGGTCCTGTTCTACGCCGATCTGGAACGTGGAGAACATCATGGATTTCAGGGACGCACCGAACGCCGCGGCAAGAGACTTGCCATCGTTGACGTTACGAATTGTTTCAAGATCAGCTGCGAGAGGCTTGCCCCCAAGGCGGTCCACGGCCTTCTGGTCAAGGAAGCTGGCGTAATAGGTTCCGATTTTGCCCATGTCGTCCGTGGGCTGTTCAGTAACCTTCTTTGCGGCTTCGTCGAGAATGGTCTTCTGACGCGACAGGGAGAGTTCATACAGGATACGGAACGGGCCGTAGCTGCTCATATCCCCGGGGATTTTGAGGTTTTTGAGATAGGTACCGTTGGCATATTCGAAGAAATTGTTGCCCGGCTCAACGGCGCGGTTCATCCCGGCTTCATCAAAGCCCCAGCCCGCATTGTAGCCAACAGCCTGTGCACCGGAAACCATCAGGCCTCCAGCGAGGGCGAGAAGGCTGGCCCCATATTTCAGAGTATGTCGTGACGTAAGGAATCGTTTCACAATGTACCTCATTCCAGAGTGGTGCCTTTAGAATGAGGTATAAAGTATCATTTCGTCAAAAGGACAAAACGCCCCCGCTCCGCTCAGCGGGTTTTGTGGACTTTTTTGGATTTTGCGCCCGTACCTTCCGGCGTCACGACAGCCGCGACCGGGTAATCGAAAGCGACCACCTTTTCGAGATACGGCCCGGCGAATTCCTTGAAGGCCTCATGGGCGGGATCAATGAACGCCACGTCCGTTACGACAGGTTTGCCGACATAATAATTCCGGTCTCCTTCGGAGCGAAACGTCACAAGAAATGCCTGCTGAAGGCCGGCATCTGCCCCTTCGCCACTATTCTGAAAGCCGGTTTCGATGCTGACGACAACCGGCTTGCCATCAGAACGACGGCTGTCCTGCGCGAGATGCAGGAAACGGCCCGACACTTCAGCACGCTGGGCCGTTGTGGAATCCTTGGTGTAGCGAAACATGACCATGTGCCGGACCGGACCAACACGCCAGTCTGGAGCAGTGAACTGCGCATAGCCGACCTGTTTGGCCAACTGCTGGGCAGACAGGGTGGCGGGGCTCACCGTATCGGTTTTGACCGGACCGGAGGACGCGATCGGCAGGGAATAAGGGTCCGCTTTCGCTGTCGGAAACTGATACAGTCCGGCGGCACAGAGGGACAGGGTTGCGCCGTAGACGGCACGACGGGAGAAAATGGCGGAAACGGTCATCGAAATCTCCGGACGCAGGCGAAAGAATCAGGCGTCTTTCATGGCACAGACGCCCGGTTTCGTCTTCTGTTTTCCAGTTTCCGGATGTTGCGTGGAAGTCCTCAGGCCTGAACCTGTTTCCTGAAAACTTTCCGGCGCCACTGGATCAGTCGATAGACCAGCGAAGATGCCAGCTTCTGCCAGCGCGAATGCGGCGTAAAACCGATCGTCTTGAAAATCATCGCCGTCACGCGGTCGATATGTTTGGGCTGATAGAAGCCCATCGCCTTGGACATATAGGCCGCGATGCAGCGCTGATGGTCATAGGCCATACCCGGCGGCTCATTGGTCGTGTGATAGGCCGAGGCGAGTTCGTCGTCCTCGCTCTCCGTCACACGGCCCAGCGCAATGCGCGTCCGTGCCCATACGCCGAGCTTTTCGCGCTTCAGATACCGGTGCATGTGATCGTAGAACAGCTTGAAATGCCGGTACTCATCCGCTGCGATCTGCTTGCAGATGGCCTTGAGCAATGGTTCGTCTGTCGCGTCGGCGAGTGCCGTATAAAAGGACGATGTGCCGGTTTCGACCATACAACGTGCAATCAACTCGCCCGTGCGGGAGCCGCGGATCGAGGCATCCACATCAGCGTCGATCTTGTACGATGCGCGATAGCGGTCGAACGCCTTTTCATAGTCCCAGGACGGATCGGCCAGCATGGCCCAGCGGCCAAGCGCATCGCCGTGCTGCACTTCTTCGACCGCCCAGTTCGCGGCAGCCGCACTGAAATCCGGGTCTCCCACGAAAACACGACGCAGATATTCGGCATAATCGAGACCGTTCTTTTCCACCACGGAAGCGGCCTTCACGAGGGGGATGATCTCGGGGTCCACGCGGGACGGATCAAAGGAGTTCCAGTCCATCTGATCGATATGCCAGTGTTTCATTCTGCAACCTCGTCCGTTTTCCGGCTCACCAATAGTGACGATCAGATGACACGGTGGGACAATTTTGGGTAGGTGTGATGCAGCAACCCTTGGAGATTGATCCGTGACGGCCACCCATACGCCCCACCCAGACGTCCGCCACGACTGGACCCGCGACGAAGTCGAAGCTCTTATCAGCCTGCCTTTCCCCGAGCTGATGTACCGTGCACAGACCCTGCACCGTCGCTACTTCGACCCCACAAAAGTGCAGATTTCCACGCTTCTTTCGATCAAAACAGGCGGCTGCCCGGAAGACTGCGCCTATTGTCCGCAGAGCGCGCTTCACGAAAAAAGCGTCAAGGCCGAGCGCCTGATGGCCGTGGAATCCGTTCTGAAGGAAGCGCGCGCTGCCAAGAAAGCCGGTGCGGGCCGATTCTGTATGGGCGCGGCCTGGCGTACGCCGAAGGATCATGACCTCGACACCGTCTGCGAGATGATCGAAGGCGTGAAGTCGCTGGGGCTGGAAACCTGCGTGACGCTCGGCATGCTGGACGCGCAGCAGACGGAGCGCCTGAAGACGGCGGGGCTGGATTATTACAACCACAACCTCGACACGTCCGAAGAGTTCTACGGCTCCATCATTTCCACCCGTACCTATCAGCAGCGTCTCGACACGCTTTCGAACGTGCGCGAAGCGGGAATCAATGTCTGCTGCGGCGGAATCGTAGGCATGGGCGAAGACCTGTCCGACCGTGCCGGTCTGCTCATGACGCTCGCCAACCTCCCCAAGCATCCGGAGAGCGTGCCGATCAACCTGCTCGTCCGCGTTGAGGGTACGCCGCTGGGCGAGGCCGAAGCCGTCGATCCGATCACCTTCGTCCGCATCATCGCTACGGCCCGCATCATGATGCCGGAAAGCCATGTCCGCCTTGCAGCAGGCCGCGAGAACATGACCGACGAAGCCCATGCGCTGTGCTTCCTCGCGGGTGCGAACTCGATCTTCTGCGGCGAAAAGCTCCTGACCACGCCTAACCCGGCCGAACATCGCGATCGCCAACTTCTCTCCGCCCTCGGAATGTCTCCGATGGTGCAGTCCGAAGCCGAAATGGGCACGATGCGCCCGGCTGTGGTGGAAGAAGCCGTCTGCGAGATGGCTGCGTCCTGACCGTCAGATCGACCGCTATGGGGAAGCACTCGAAAGGGCGTTTCCCCTTTTTTATGCTTGGCGTGCGGCCGCTTCTTCCCTAAACCCACGCCCTTTGCCCATACCGGAAGAAAGCGGAACCGATGACGACGCCCGGACACAACCAGACCAAAATCCGCGTCGGAATTGACTTCGGCACCACCAACAGCGTGGTCGTGATTGCGGATGAAAACGGCGACACCCACCCTGCCCGCTTCGTCTTCACGGATCACGCCACCAGCGAGACCTGCCGTACGCTGCTTTGCCTGTGGATGGATCAGGACGGACGACGCCGCGTCATGAAAGACGCGATCGGGCTGGACGCCATCGAGGCTTATCTGGACGATCCAGCCGAGAGTCGTCTCATCATGTCCATGAAAACCTATCTCGCGCAGGGGTCTTTTCGCGAAACGCGGGTTTTCAGCAATGTCATGACGCTCGAAGCCCTGATCGCACGCTTTCTGACGTCGCTGATGGACAAGGCCGGACTGAACCCGTCCGATGTGAGTGCCACGATCGGCCGTCCTGTCCGTTTTGCAGGCGAGTTGGCCGATGATTCGCTCGGTGTGGCCCGTTTGCGGGAAAGTTTTCTGGAAGCCGGATTTCCCGAACCCAATATCGTTCTCGAACCCGAGGGCGCGGGCTGGCGCTTCATGCAGCGTCTGGACCGCCCGGCAACCGTTCTCGTTGGCGATTTCGGTGGGGGCACCAGCGATTTTTCGATCATGCGCTTTGACCCGCAGGCCCGTCAGCGCGTCACGACGTTGGGTCATTCGGGTGTGGGCATCGCAGGCGACCAGTTCGACTATCGTATCATCAGCCACGCCGTCGCCCCGGCGCTGGGCCGGGATGCGACCTATCGCGTCATGGGTGGACAGCCCCTGCCCGTACCGGCGGAATGGTTCGCAAGCCTTGGTCGCTGGCATCGGTTGTCGCTGATGCGGACTCCCCAGACGCTGCGAGACATTGCGGACGTCGCCAAAACATCGTCAGAGCCGGAGAAGCTCCGCAGCCTGCTGCGTCTGATCGAGGATCAGGAAGGCCAGAATCTTTATCGTGCGGTTGGACAGGCCAAGAGCGATCTGTCGCGTCAGGACAGCACCGTTCTGCGCTTCATCCATCGGGATCTGAAAATCGAAGAAACCATCACCCGCGCGGATTTTGAAAGCTGGATTGCCCCTGATCTGAGCCGTCTGGACGACGCCATCGAAGACGCCATGCGTCAGACTGGTTTGCGTCCGAGTGATATTGACCGGGTCTTCCTGACCGGGGGCACCTCTTTCGTCCCGGCCGTCCGCAACCTGTTCGACCGGCGCTTTGGGGCAGAGCGCGTGGATGGCGGGTCAGAGTTTGTGTCGGTTGCCGAAGGGTTGGCCTTGATTGAACGTGAGCGCCATCTGGCCTGAACCGATGCCTATACAATCAAAATCACTATCCCATTCAGGACGATACAAAAGACAATTACTTAAAGAACACTATATTATACTTTTTTATTTAGTGAAGAAGGTTCCAGATTATGTGATTGGGAATTTTCTTCAATAAGGATTTTATCTTTCCTTGGAGAACCAGAAACGCACCGTGGAAATCCCTAAGCGTTCTGCTTTTACAGATCAGATTTACAGTCATGCATCATGCAGGCCATGATCGCAGGAAAGAACAGCAGACATGTCTCGCCCGCGTTTTTTGAAAATATTCCTGCAGATCAATATTTTTTCAGTATTCAGCATCCTTCCCCTGACTGTTCATGCACAAAGTACGGCGCCAGGTCTTCAAGAACGCGCGCGCCAGCCAACGGCCCGGGTGCTGCCCTCGACCGCACCCGGGATTTCACATTTAGCCAGCGCGGCGCAGCATAAGCATCCCCCCGCCCCTTCCGCCGACCATCTGGGCGCGATTTTTGATACGGAGAGCATTTCCTCGCTCCTGAACCGCAACAATGACGCCCTGCGCCGCAGCGATCTGACAGCCGGTTATTATGTGCCAGCCGAAGCCTTCGGCCATCTTGTGCCCCAGCTTTCGCCGTACCGGAACTGGTTGTCGGAACGCGGCTTCAGCTTTGAGTTCTCCTATAAAGGAGAAGCCATGGCGAATGTTGGCGGCGGCATCAGCAAGGGTATGTCCTACGCCCATGAACTGACCTTCAATACGCGCTGGGATCTCGGACGACTGCTCGGGCTGGATGGCTGGATTCTGCACGCCGTGATGATGGAACGTGCAGGTCGTCAGATCTCTTACGACCATGTCGGGGAGCATCGCATCCTGCTGAGCGAGGTCTACAGCCTTTCGGGCCATGCAGCCGCGCATCTGGCGGATATCTATGTTGAGAAGTCGTTCTTCAACAACCGCGTCAACATCAATATCGGCCGCATCACCCTGACGCATACCTATGCGACGTCGGTGTTGCTCTGCACCTTCATGGTGCAGTGTTCCGCCCCTCCTGCGATCAAGGCAGACGAAGGCTGGAGCGTCTATCCGAAAGCCACATGGGGTGGAACGCTGCGAATCAAGCCTACCCGCGACCTTACGCTACGAACCGGCGTCTACAAAGTCGGCCCACTGACGGAAAATCCGAGCGGCTGGGCCTGGGGCAGTGAAACCTCCACGGGAGTCATGCTTCCCATCGAGCTGACCTGGGAGCCCTTTATCGGTAAAGATAATTTGCCGGGTCATTACAAACTCGGCTTCGGCCATGATACCTCCCCTTATACTGATCGTCTGGGAACAATCCCGGCGATGTTCGCGCATGACGTTTTCCATGATGCCAACAAACCCCGGGATACGTTCTACATCGAGGCCGACCAGATGGTTTATCGCAAAGGTGGCCAGCACCAGATGGCGGGCGGATACATTCTTGCGGGCTATGTCCACAATACGCCCAGCGTCTCGACATTTTCCGATCAGGTCTATGTCGGTGCATCGCTTCTGGGCATCATTCCGCGCAGACCGTTCGACCGTTTTGGCGTGATGTATTCTTACTACCAGATGAGTCCCGCCATTACGCTCGGGCAGCGCCTGAGACAGCTTGCAGGCATGTCCATGGGGGCTTTCGTCAACGGCCCACAGACCCATTCCGCCATTCTGGAGGCGTATTACGGTATTCCTATCCACCCCGGCCTCGTGGTGCAGCCTGAGTTCGAATACATGATGCGCCCCGGCGAGACGTCCATCATTCCGAATGCAACGCTGATCGGTCTCAAGGTTCTTGGAAACCTTTAAGACAAAATCACAGGTAAGCGATCCGTTATTTGTGAGTTAACAGCATTGTTATTCTTCAACACTGACATTACCCGTTCGTGATTAGAGTATAAATATTTATTTACATACCCTGGACACAGATAAGGACACCTGACAAAGGATTTTCCGAATGAAAACGATGTTCGCTTCTTTTCTGGTTCTTGGACTTCTGGGCGGAACCGCACTCGCACAGGATCCGAAAGTCGAAAACGCTGTGGTCAGTGCCTCTTCAGACGCGAAGGCCCCTGTCACCCAGGTTGCGGACACAAAGAACAGCGAGACCTGCACTCAGGTCTGGGTTAACACGGTTACCCATGTCTATCATGTACCGGGCAGCTTCTGGTACGGCGCGACCGCGCATGGAACCTATATGTGCGAAGACGACGCCAAGCGGGCGGGGAATACACGCGGCCAGTTCTGAGCCTGTCAGGGGGTTTTTGCAGCCCCCGCTTGTTTTGCTTCCACCTCCCGGCTGGCACTTTCCTGTTGTCGCAGGGCTTCCGCCTGACGTGAATGTCCCGCGGCCTCCGCAGCATCCGCTGCCAGAGTGAGCGCCTGACGCATTCCGCGATAATCCAGAGCATCACGGCGGTTTTTCACGACTGAAAGCGCCTCCTTGGAAGCGAGTTCGGACTGCCCCTGTAACAGATACAGACGGGCCAGAAGTTCCTGCCGGTCAGTCGCAGCCCCATTGTCATGGAAGGTCGCCAGATCGTTTGCGCGCTGCCTCAGAGCAGCGGACTGCTTCTGATCTGCAGCAATCAGGCCAGACAAATAAAGCGCTCTCTCCCGAATACCCATATCGGGGGATTGCAGAGCGCGCTGTACGGCCTGTGATGCGAACATCGTATCATGCAACCTGTACAGGGCAGCCGCGCGGATCACCGCCAGATCAGACGTGTCGGAGACATTGCGCAGGCTTAGCGCGGTTTCGGTTTCGCCAAGACTCTGAAGAGCCTTCTGAGGCTTGTCCTGCCCCAGAAGCACCGTCGCAAGATTAAACCCGGCTTCATGAATGGCGACTGCATCGTCTCGCATCAGTGCCCGATCCATGGCCGTTCGATACTGCACCTCGGCCTGAGACGCCTGACCGATCCCATAAACGGCTTTGCCCGTATCCATGGCATCTTCATAAGGCTGATCGGGCTTGGGTCCCTTCGTTGCAGTTGAAGACGAACAGCCGCCCAACGTCAGAACGACCAAAGCCGTGCAGGCCAGAAAACCGTACCTCATGGCCGCACCGCCTCAGCCGGAAGACGACGGGAAGGCTCCTGTTTTGCACCTCCGCCTCCCAGCAGCCACAGCCCCCGGAGTTGATCCGTCAGCTTGCGCAGACTGCTCGCACTCGCTTCGGCCTGCGCCAGCAGGGCCGGCAGCTGGGCCGTGGCGGTATTGGCATGGCTGATGGTCTGCTGGATCTGCGGCATGCTCTGACGCAGACCTGCGGTTGTGGCACGGGCGTTGTCCATCGTTCCGTCAGCCTTGGTCATAATCCCCCCGACCTGTTTTTCAATGGGCCGTAAATCCGCAATGACGGCATCAAGATGCGCCAGAGCCGCGTTGGCCTTGTCCAACACGTCATCCTTCACCAGCAGACCGCCGATCGTGCCCCGTCCTTTGCGCATATCGGTCATCATGTCGTTCACCTGCGCCGTAATGAGCTGGACGTTATTCATGGCCGGCACCAGCTTGCTGCGCAGATCCATAACGGTCTGGGTGATCACATCCGCCGGGTTGGCCTCCACCGTGGCCTGAAGGACCGCATAGTCCCAATCCAGCGGCTTGCCCTTGCCACGCCCGAGTTCGATATAGCTCGCCCCGGCCACGATCAGGCGATGGCGGATGACGGCCGTACTATCCTGACGGATGAAGTTTGCGAATTGCGGGTCCAAATCCCCTTCCGCATACATCCGCCCCGTTTCATTGAGCTTGAGGCGCCGGATTTCGCCAGCATGGACGCCCATGACTTCGATATCGTTGCCGATCGCAAGCCCCGCCACGCCGCTTTCGGGCAGAATGAAATGCAGTTTCTTTTCCGGTGTCAGCCACTGACGCAGGAATCCGGCCTCCACGACCGCAACCGCGAACATGACGATTGCGGCAAGGACAAGCAGTCCGACCCATTCATCCGCATAGCGGTTTTGAAAGAGCGGACGGGCGGTCTCGGTTTGGCGCAGGCGGAACATCAGGAACCTCGCATCGAAAACAGTCCATCATCGTACAGTCTCAGGCGGATCGTGGCATCGGACGCATAATCCCCCCACCCGCTTTCATCCGGAGCCATCCACACCACCGCGCAGCCACGGTCCCGCAGATCGGTCACGAGAGACAGGAACGCATGCATCAGGCTGGCGGAAGCCCCTTCCATCGGGTGTTCCAGCAGCAGGAGCGCCGGTTCTCCCAGCATGGCCCGCACACACGCCGCGCGCTGCCGATCCATCGCCGACAGACGTCCCGGTGGCACCACCGGCAGGCCCGGCAGACCCAGCGTAACCGCCAGATGCACGGCCTGTGCCTGAAGTTTTTCAATCGGCGTGCGCGTGTGATGAAGCTGCGGCCACAGGATGTTCATATGCGTCCCATACAGGTCCACCCAGCCCCCCGTAACCACGATCCGTCCGATCCGCCCCCGCAAGGCGTTGGCGCGCCGCTCGTCCAGATCGGCCCAGTCCATGCCCATGCAACGCACATGGCCGTCATCAAGCGGAATAAGGCCCACGCACATATCGGCGAACAGTGCCGCCTGCCCCATGTCCCGACACTCGATCAGCGCGCACTCGCCGGGGTTGAGACGCAGATTATAGCGGCTCGACACCAGCCCGCTCTCATCAAACCGCGGACGCGCGTCCACCAGTTCAAGCCGGGCTTCCAGCGCATCGGACAGGACGTCGTCGTTTTCAGCCATCGAAACACACGCTGAAAACGACATTGATGACCATGATCGACAGCATTCCACGTGCAAACCCGCGCGGAAGCATGCTCGCCAGATCGTCTTCGGTCGTCACATCCATGCCCGAGAGGCACGAACAGACACCCACCGCGTAGCCGCTGAAAACGAACTTGGCCGGTATGACGAAATAGTCGATCGGCTTTACGCTCCCTGCGACCTGATCCATGAACGCCCAGATCGGCATCGTGATCGCATCTTCCACGCGACAGACTGCATAACCCACGACAAGCGCCGTCAGGCTGAAGATGATACCCAGCGTAAAGCCACTAATCGTCATGGCGAGGCTGCGCGGCACGAGAAACGAAATAAAGGGATCGACCCCCATTCCGGTCATGGCGCGCATCTGCCCACCCGTCGTGAGGGTTCCAAGTTCGGTCAGCATCAGCATTCCCGAACGTCCCAGCAGGATCACGCCTACCAGAACCGGCGCGATTTCACGCACTAGCACCGTTGACAGGATGGAGCCGGTCATCTGTGCCATGCCTGCAAAGCCGAGCCAGTACACCGTCTGCGCCACGATCCCGAACCCTGTCAGCGCGGCGGTCACGAGCGTACTCAGTAGCCCTCCGCCCACAGCCTGATGCAGGGATGCCCAGAATTCGATCCGTACCGTCCGCCGCCACGTCGTCAGGCGGGTCGCTTCGCGCATGATTCCCCAGCCGGCCCCGATCATCATCAGCGTGAAACGCATCTGCGTGCGGGAAAAATATCCCAGATGGACCAGCATGGTCCGGACCATCGTGATCCGGTCGAGGTTGCGCAGACCTTTCATCGGCGTCCTGCCAGAACGAAGCTGCGGGTAATGCCGCTATTGGGAAGATAGAACATCCCGCGCGCCCGAAAGAGGAAATGTTCCCGCAGGATCAGATAGGCCTGTTCGGACACCTGAATCGTCCCGGCATCCGGTGCGCTTCCGGTCAGGAGTTCGGCCCCGTTGAGCGCATCGCCCCAGATGTTGAAGACGGAGGGAGCCTCTCCCAGTTCGGAGGCCATGACAGATCCCACATCCATCCCGATCCGGAACACGGGGTCCAGATCCGCTGCCGCCAGAGACGACAGGCAGGCTTCACGGATCGACACCGCCGCATCCGCAAGACGCACGGCGGTTGACGGGTCCGGCGTTTGCGAGCAGCCGCCCACGAGAACGAGCCTGTTGCTTACCACCTGCACGGAGAACAACCCGCTGTCGCGGGCGATTTTCTGGATTTCCAGACTGAGCGTGCGGATGACAGTCATGGCCCGCGTGATGCTGTCACGATCCGGCGCATAAGGGTCTACGAAGGAAATGACCATGACCGGAACCTGCGGGTAGAACCCTGCCGCAACCGGCTCTCCCGCTGTGGGCGACGGCTCCAGCAGAAAGCCTTCGCCAAAGCGCGTCTCGTATTTATCCGCCGCGACCGCAAATCCGGACGTGCCGTCGCCCGCAGCATCGAACGGCTTGGCAAAGCGCAGGGCGACGACCGATCCCACGATGGCAATAATATGCTCCATCGTTTCGACCTGCCCCGGATCTTCCAGAACAATGGCGCCGACCGTTCGGTGAGCATTGCGGACCGGCTGGAACAGCAGCGTACTGGCACCCACAGCCCGCATGATGACGCGCTGGAAGTTCTGCGTCCGCTCGTCCTGCGAGGCATCCGCGATCGAGAGCGTATGTCCTTCGTCCAGAGCCTCGAACAGCTTGCCGTTTTCACGACGGCTGATCTCAACGCCCGTACTGTGAACATCGCGCGACGGATCGAACGCATCTTCACACAACAGACGATCGCCATCCGGCAACAGTCGCCACAGGCTGGCGCGACGCGCGCTGGTTCGTGCTGTCAGCGCTTCGGTCAGGATCGGCACTTCATGGGCGGGATCGAACAAGTCGGGCGTGCTGGCAATTTCGAGCAGCGAAGCATTTTCTGCCCGGATCTGGTCCCGCCCTTTCTGGAGCCGCTTTCGCAGACGCTCCACATGCCGCCCCTGCGCCACCAGCGCGAACGCCAGAACGGACGCCAGCATGACGATCAGGAGCGAAAACCCGATATTCTGCCGCCGTGCCGTCTGCGCGAAATCGGCAAAATCGCTTTCAGGCGCATTCAGCAGCAGAACCCACTGCCGGTGTACGAAGGGCAGTTCGGAGGCAATCGTAACGTAGTTCTTCCCCCGCGCCCGCACCGTCCCTGTCCCGGGCCCCTCGATGCGATACCGGTTGAGCGCCTGCGTGAAGACAGGCTGCGTCTTGGGATCGAGAAAGACATTCCCCGGATCGAAGGTTTTCGGGTCTTGTCCGGGAGCCATATTATGACCAGCAATTATCTGGCCGTGCATATTCACGATTACGGCCTGACCACTGCGTCCGACCTGAAGTTTATTGAGAAACGACGTCAGCTGGTTCAGCGAAACATTGATCGCAAACACCGATTTATGCCCGTCATGCCCATCATAGGCGAGAGACGCCGTGATGATGAACTGACGCGTTGACACAAAGGCATAAGGATCGGTCCAGTGGAGCTGACGGCCCGGGTCGTTCTGATGCTTGATGGCCTTGGCGAACCACGGACGCACCACGACATTATAGCCGTCAGCCGGGTCCGCCGCTTCTCCCGTAATATTGCCATCACGATCTGTATAAACGTGGTGATAGACCTGCTTGCCATCGTCGGTCTGGAAATGGGTTTGCTCGAAACCATCCTTTCCATGGCGCGTGATCATCCAGAACTGTCCCTGATCGTTCGCGATATAGAAGCTGTCCACCTGAGGCGCGTGGGCCAGAATGGAGCGTCCGTAGAGCATGAACGTCGTGGGGGTGGCGTTGGTCAGCGGATCGCGGAACATGTCTCGTGCGATCATGGCGCCGACAGAAGCCGGGGCCAGATAGTCGCTCACTTCCTGCGTTACATAGCGCTGCTGGCTGCGCAGAAGATCGTTGGACAGCGCAATCGCACCCCTGCGGGTTGTCTGATAATTATGAAGACTGATGCCCGTGATCGCCGCGATGACCAGCAGAACACCCACGAACGGCCCCAGAATCTGAAAGATTCGACGACGGTCGCTGGCGGGGCTCTGTGTAGGGTCCACGATCTCTGCGGCTGACAACGTCTTTTCTCTCCGGACAGGCACGGGGTCGCGGAACAGGGCCATACTGCCGCGATAGGTTAATATCCTCCGAGTATTGCGAGACTGCAACCCGCCGTCACGGACTGAAACAACCCTGCGCCCGAAAATACTCCCATGTTCCCGAACTGGCGGTTTGCAGGGTTCCTCGTTATGGTCAGACGTTTTTCCGGCAGGATGGTTTTGCTGGACGCTGTCGGAACTGCGGTCTCTCCCATGAATCAACATCTTTCCCACCGCGCCGTCCTGTCCTTCACAGGTGCGGACCGGAGCAGCTTTCTTCAGGGCCTCATCACGAATGATGCCCTGAATCTCGCGCCCGCGACCTCTGTCTGGAGCGCACTTCTGACGCCGCAGGGCCGCTGGCTGAGCGAATTTTTCCTGTATGAAGCATCCGGCCGCATTCTGATGGATTGCGCGGCAGACCATGCCGACATGCTCGTCAAACGCCTCTCCCGTTTTCGCCTTCGCGCGGATGTGCAGATCGAAAAAACAGACCTGCGCGTCATCACTGGCGCAGAAAGCCGACCCGTTCCACCCGATACGATCACACATGCCCCGGACCCACGCTATGATGGCGCGGGCTGGCGGGCCATCGTGACCGGAACCGGGCAAGGTGGTGAGACGCCTGCAGAATTTCTGGAACGCCGCCTCACGCTGGGCCTGCCAGACGTCATGGATTTCGAAAGCGAACAGACACTGGCGCTTGAAGCCGACATGGACTTTCTGAACGGCATTTCCTGGAAAAAAGGCTGCTATATGGGGCAGGAACTGACCGCCCGCACCCATTACCGTGGCCTTGTCAAACGCCGCCTGTTGCCCGTTGTGCTGTCGCACGGGACGTTTCCCGATGAAGGCGGCATCATCATCGCGGGAGACCGCGAGGTTGGAGACATCCGCTCCCGCAGCGGCAACCGAGCACTCGCCATGCTGCGACGGGACGCCTGGTCTTCCCCCGAACTGACCTGCAACGGGCAACCGCTTTCTGTCGTCTGGCCCGCCTGGTTCCCACCGGAAATGCGTTGAGGAGATGCGTTCGTGACCTATACCCCCCCTTCCCCAGCGATTGTCGATGACATCATCGCGCAGGTGAAATTCGATGCGAACGGCCTGATTTCAGCTCTTGCGCAGGCGCCGGACGGCATGGTGCTGATGCTCGCCTGGATGAACGCGGACGCGCTGCGCGAGACGCTTCTGACCGGTCGCGTCTGTTACTGGTCCCGCAGTCGTCAGAAGCTCTGGCGCAAGGGCGAGACTTCGGGCCAGCAACAGAAACTGATCGAAGCGCGGCTCGACTGTGACATGGACGCCATTCTCATGATCGTGGATCAGACCGGCGTAGCCTGTCATACGGGCCGCCGGAGCTGTTTCTATCATGGCGTAACGCCGGACGGGCTGCGCGATACCGCACAGCCCGAAATCAGCGCCGAAGAGCTTTACGGACGCTGAGCAGCCTGACCCGACAGGCTCCAGCCCGGTACGAGGAACGTGGCCGG
Source organism: Gluconobacter sp. Dm-73 (assembly GCF_018256215.1). NCBI lineage: Bacteria > Pseudomonadati > Pseudomonadota > Alphaproteobacteria > Acetobacterales > Acetobacteraceae > Gluconobacter > Gluconobacter sp. Dm-73. The sequence goes on from NZ_JAERLW010000006.1 coordinate 215,063, forward strand.
ACAGCCATTCTGGTCGTCCGGTGAAGACAGATAAGCGCCCTCATAGGGGAAGCGCGACAGCTTCTTCGGGTCCAGCGTGAACCAGAGCTGCGTCAGGACCATCTGTCCGTTATGCGCGGGCTCGCAGCGGACCTGCAGCGCCCGGTCGTCATGCACGTTCATCAGGCGCGCAAACGTGGTGAGAAGATCGTCACGTTTGACCTGAAAACCCTCCTGCTGCGACAGCCACACTCCGAAAGCCGACGCCGCGAACCGGTCCCGCAGTTGCATGGACGTGACGAAAAAGCTGTCGGCGTCATAGCCGAAGCAGCGGGCGTGTTTGGTGTATTCATGCACATAAAGCGGCTTTTTCAGATGCGGCACGACGCCCCGCAACGCCTCGACCGTCGTGGGCAGGAGTTGGGGCGGGGTGTCGTCATGATCGTAGAGATCGCAACCCTTCGACCACCATTCCTGCACCGGCACGCCCTGCGCCTCCAGAGCATGCGGTTCCGAGGCCCACAGCCCGTGCAGACCAATCGAGATCCGATGCGTCTGGTCCCATTCGCACCCGCCGCCGGTGGCGCAGAAACCCGGCTGCCAGGTCAGCGCCAGCGTATCGTGCCGGAAATCGGTATGGGCCGTAGGCGTGAGCGAAGGCCCAGTTGGCGCTTGAGAAACACAGCCTGCCATCAAAAGAAAAGCAGCAAGAACGGAACGCTTCACGCAGAAAGCCCTTTGGCATGATGGGTCAGATGGTCGGCAATAAAGCTCTGCACAAACCAGTAGGAATGGTCATAGGCGGTATGGCGACGCAGTTCGAGCGCCTGTTTGCCCTCTTTTGCCGCCGCCTCCAGCGCGTCGGGGCACAGATCTGCCAGATATTGATCCATCAGCCCCTGATCCACGAGAATGGTTGAGGGATGCGTGCGCCCTGAGCGCAGAAGCAGCGTGGGATCGCAGCTCTGCCATTTCGCCGGATCGCCGCCGAAATAGGCATCGAACGCTTTCTGGCCCCAGGGAACAGTACTCGGATGACAAATCGGCGCAAAGGCCGAGACCGTCTTCCAGCGGTCTGGGTATTTCAACGCCTGTATCAGCGCACCCATACCGCCCATGGAATGTCCCATGATGCCGCGTCGGGTACCATCCAGCGGATAGAGCCGTTCCGTCAGGGCCGGAAGCTCTTGCCCGACATAGGTTTCCATCCGGTAGTGACGGCTCCACGGAGCGGACGTGGCGTCAATATAGAACCCGGCCCCCGATCCCAGATCATAAACGTCATCCTCGCCCTCGATCCCGGTATGGCGCGGGGAGGTGTCGGGCGCGACCAGAGCGATGCCGTGTTCGGCGGCAAAATGCAGGGCATTGGCCTTGATGAGGAACGTCTCCTGCGTCGCCGTCAGCCCGCCAAGCACATGAATGACCGGAACCTTCTGCCCCGCCAGCGCCTCTTTCGGCAGAAACACGCCGAAGGTCGCGGGCACGCCGAGCGCCTCTGAATGGTGCCGCACGAACCTGAGTGAACCGTCGAAACAGGCGTGATGCGCCAGAACTTCAATATCCGACATGCTCAGTACTCCACGACGGTGCGGATGCTTTCGCCGCGGCTCATCATGTCAAAGCCCAGATTGATGTCCGCCAGCTTCAGCTTGTGCGTAATCAGGGAGTCGATATCGATCCGGCCCTCCATGTACCAGTCCACGATTTTCGGCACATCGGTCCGGCCGCGCGCGCCGCCAAAAGCCGATCCGATCCAACGCCGTCCCGTCACGAGCTGGAACGGCCGCGTGCTGATTTCCTGTCCGGCACCAGCGACACCAATGACGCACGACACGCCCCAGCCGCGATGTGCGCTCTCCAGCGCCTGACGCATCAGGGTCGGATTGCCGACACACTCAAACGTGTAGTCCAGACCACCACCCGTCATTTCGATCAGATGCCCGACAAGGTCTCCATTCGGTCCCAGTTCCTTCGGGTTCACGAAGTCCGTCATGCCGAACTGGCGCGCAATCGCCTCGCGCTCGGGGTTGATGTCGATACCGATGATCCGGTTCGCCCCGACCATTTTCGCACCCTGAATGACATTAAGACCAATGCCGCCCAGCCCGAACACCGCAACCGTCGAACCGGCTTCAACCTGCGCCGTAAACAGCACAGCCCCGATGCCCGTCGTCACGCCGCAACCGATGTAGCAGACCTTATCGAACGGCGCGTCGGGACGGATTTTCGCCAAAGCTATTTCCGGCAGCACCGTGAAATTCGCGAAGGTCGAACAGCCCATATAATGATGGATCGGCTGGCCTTTGTAAGAGAAACGGGACGTCCCATCCGGCATCAACCCCTTACCCTGGGTGCTACGAATGGCCGTACACAGGTTGGTCTTGCGTGACAGGCAGGACGGACATTCCCGGCACTCAGGTGTGTAGAGCGGAATGACATGATCGCCAGGTCTGAGATGCTTCACCCCGGCCCCGACCTCCCGAACGATGCCCGCTCCTTCATGGCCCAGAATGGCCGGGAACAGACCTTCAGGGTCCTGACCGGACAGCGTGTACTTGTCGGTATGGCACAGCCCCGTCGCCATGATCTCGACGAGAACTTCCCCGTCTCGTGGGCCTTCAAGCTGAACCGTATCGATTTCCAGCGGCCGACCGGCCTCGAACGCAATGGCTGCGGTCACGTCCATAACATCACTCTCCTCTGAAACGGTGAGAACAGGGTGTCGTATTGAAGGGCATGGCGGCAAGAGGTGCGGCTGCAAAAGAAAGTAAAAAGACAGACACCCTTTGCTGTTGGCCGGACAGACTGTTCGCCGCTACGCTCGACATGGACTTGTCTGCGTATTCCGCCCATCCGAGGAGACAGCCGTTTGATCGTCAACCGTCCACATGGACTGGCCATTCTTTTCCGGGAATCCCTGCCCCCGCTGTTCATCCTGACACTGTGGGATTTCGTGGTGGTCATCCTGTTCCAGATCTATCATCAGGACTGGATGGAGCAGCCCTCCCTGCCGGTGCCACTCATGGGTACCGCGCTGGCCATCTTCCTGAGCATGCGCAACAACGCCGCCTATAACCGCTGGTGGGAAGGCCGAACCCTGTGGGGGGCGATCACCAACAACTGCCGCTCTTTCGGACGTGAAGCCGCGACACTGCTGGGAGGTTGTCCGGATCTGGCCCGCGCCATGGCTGCGTATCCGCATGTCCTGCGCGCTGCTCTCAGAGGCGATCCGCCCAATGAAGACGCCAAAAGGCTCCTGGCGCCGGAAATGTATGAGAAGGTCTTTTCCTGCTCGAACACCGCCAACATGCTGCTTTACCAGATCGGGCTTGGTGTCCGTGAGGAAGTTGAGCTACGCGGAATCGATGGCGCCGTTCACGGTACGGTAGACCGCATCCTGTCAGATATCGCCAACGCACAGGGCGGCCTTGAGCGCATCAAGAACACGCCCCTTCCCGCGCAGTATTCCATGCTGCCCGAAATCGCGACGCATCTGTTCTGCATCATTCTGCCGCTCTCCGCCGTACAGACCCTCGGCTGGATCACGCCGCTGGGCTCAAGCATCATCGGGATGCTGTTCCAGATGCTCGACCGCAGCGGCCGCGATCTTCAGGAGCCGTTTATAAAGAGTGTTCACGCCCTGCCCATGCTCACCATGGCGCGCACGATCGAGCGCGATCTGCTTCAGCCCATCGGCGATACACCGCCCCCGGCCATTCAGGCCAGCAACGGCGTCCAGCCCTAAGGCAGTAGTAAAAAGCACTCCAGGACCGAAAATACCTCTTGCGATCAGACAAGACAGCAAGGGGTTTTTCTGCTATGAACCGAGCCTATGAACACGTTCAAAAGCCCCCAGAAGGGCGGCATGACCGATGAAATGGCTCGTGTCGCAGCCAACAACACGGCCCGTCAGACCGATCCCGAGCAGGATGCTGACCCTTTCCACGAAGGTGACTCCATTGTCTACGCCGCTCATGGCGTTGGCCGCGTGGAAAAGATCGGCATGGTCGAAGTCGCCGATACCGTGATCGAGATGATCCAGATCTCTTTCCCCGGCAACCAGATGATGCTGCGGATCCCCCTCGCCAAAGCCCGCAAGGCCGGTCTGCGCAAGATTGTCACGCGCGATATCGTCGACAAGGCGATGACCGTCATCAAGGGCAAGCCGCATGTCAGCAAGGGCATGTGGGCCCGTCGCGCTGTGGCCTATCAGGAAAAGATCAACTCTGGCGATCTGATCCAGATTGCAGAAGTGCTGCGCGACCTGCGTCGCAATGTGGATAGTCTCGATGGCAGCTTTTCGGAGCGCAAGCTATTTGAAGCCGCGCAGGAACGCTTCGTGGCCGAGGTTGCGGTTCTGGAAAATGCCGATCCGGCACAGGTTCTTGAAAACCTGACCAAGACGATGAAGGCCGCCTGAAACGCAGCCTGGGATGCGGTTTGAAAAGCCTGCATTTCTTCAATATGGATCAGGATGTGGTTTTCTTCGCATCCCGGACGGGGTTTCTCGCGTTGGCGACACGAGAAACCTTTTCCGTGATGTGTTTTCAGTCACGGTTTCAAACCTGCATTCCAAAGGAGAGGTGAGGCCATATGCCTGCCCCTTACAAAAACCGTTTCGCCGGCAAGAAAGTCCTCGTTACCGGGGCATCCCAGGGAATTGGCGAGGCCACCGCGCTTCGTTTTGCCGAAGAAGGCGCGCAGGTCGCCCTCAACGGCCGCAAGGAAGACAAGCTGATCGCCGTGCGCGACAAGCTGCCCAAAGTTTCTGGCGGAGAGCACCCGATCGCCACGGGTGATATTTCCAAGGAAGACGACGTCAAACGTCTGGTTGCCGACAGCATCAAGGCCATGGGCGGTCTGGACGTTCTGGTCTGCAACGCAGGCTATCAGATCCCGTCCCCTTCCGAAGACATCAAGCTCGAAGATTTCGAAGGCGTGATGGCGGTCAACGTCACGGGCGTGATGCTGCCGTGCCGCGAAGTCATTCGCTACTGGCTGGAGAATGGTATCGAGGGCGCGATCATCGTGAACTCCTCCGTTCACCAGATCATCCCTAAACCGCATTATCTCGGCTATTCCGCCTCCAAAGGTGCGGTTGGCAACATCGTCCGGACGCTGGCGCTGGAATATGCAGGGCGTGGTATCCGGGTGAATGCCGTGGCACCGGGCGCCATCGTAACGCCGATCAACATGTCGTGGATCAACGATCCGGAGCAGTACAAGGCCGTTTCAAGCCATATCCCGATGAAGCGTCCCGGTGAAAGCCGCGAGATCGCAGACGCCATCACCTTCCTCGCCGCGGAGGACAGCACCTACATCACGGGCCAGACCCTGTATGTCGATGGTGGTCTGACCCTCTATGGCGACTTTGAAAAGAACTGGTCCTCGTAATCCAAATGCCCTCTTCCCTGACTGTCCTGCTGATCGAAGACGATTTCCTCATCCGGACATGTCTGGCGGAATTTCTGCTGGATAATGGCCTGACAGTCAGGGAGGCGGATCATTGCGCCGAAGCCCGCGCCATCATCGGCGCGGAGCCCAAACTCGACGCCCTCGTGGCGGACATGACCCTTCCGGACGGGGATGGCATGACGCTTGTCCAGCCTGCCCGGGAACGCTGGCCGGACCTTCCGGTCATTTATATCAGCGGTCATGGGGATTTGCGCCGGGGGGAAACGTCCGGCGATCCTGCGCGGGACCGTTTCATCTCAAAGCCTTATACGCTAGCCAGTATTCTGGAGGCTCTTGAGGATATGACATCAGCGGCCTCGGACTAGGAGATCCGCATGTCCGACAGTCTGGACAAATCCGCCCTCGATAATTCGGTCTCCAAGATCGAGGACAGCCAGCCTGACCCATCGGACGTTCTGAACCGCGCACAAAACGCCATGACCCGTGGCGCTCCGGAAGAAGCCCTCGCCATAGCGCGCGCGCCTCTTGATGGAAGGCCTGAGATCCCGGCCCTGCATTACGTCAGGGCGCGGGCATATTTTCATCTTCGTCGCTATCAGGACTGCGCGGTGGAGCTTGAAGAGGCCAGTACGAATACAGGGCCTCATGCGATTTCCCTGCTGCTGGATGAAGCTGTTGCCATGCGGCGGCGGGACGATCTTGTCCCGCTTTTGAAAATCTGCCGCAAGCGCAAGCCTGACGATTTTCGCCTGTTGAATGCCGGAGCCGCCGTCCTGATCCAGCTTGCGCGGTTTGATGAGGCCGAACTGCTCCTGCGCCTGAGCCTGCAACGGCGCCCCGAAGATCCGGCCACCCTCAATCTGCTCGCTTTGCTCCTGACAGAAACCGGCCGCTTCGACAGCGCGCTTTCAGTCATGGCCCGTTTGCGGGACGCGGACCCGCAGGATTGGGAACCGCTCTGCAATATGGCCTGCATTCTCAGCAACATGGGCCGGATGGAAGAAGCCGCCAATCTGTACCGGCAGGCCGTTCCGATGGCGCCCCAGAATGCCCGCCTGCGCCTGAACCATTCCATCACCATGCTCAAAAGCGGCCGGATGGCTCAGGGCTGGACAGAGCATGAATGGCGCTTCGGTCTCCCCGGCCATACCAGCATGCCGCTGGATCGCCTGTTGCCCAACATTTCTCCATCACTGGACCTGAGGGGCAAGCGCATCCTCATCACGCAGGAGGAGGGTTTGGGCGATACGCTCATGTATCTGCGCTACATCCCGCCCCTCGCCCGCACGGGAGCCATCATTCATATCTGGGGCACGGAAACGCTGGCTGCGATCTGCGAACGCGTGGCCGGGGTTTCGGAAGTGCAGTTCGGAGGTGAGACTCCCGAGTATGACTATCATTGCCCGTTCATCAGCCTGCCCCGCGCCTTTTCGGGAACGCCGGATGCCATGGGAGCGCCCGTCCCGTATCTCAGCGCCGATCGGCAGAAAGCCGAAGCATGGCGCCAGCGGTTTCAGGATGATCACAAGTTGAGGGTCGGGCTGGTCTGGGCCGGAGCAGCACGGCCCGAAGATACGGCGGCTCTTATGGTGGATCGTCAACGCTCCATGCCGCTCTCGGAGCTTGCACCTCTGGCCGGGATCGAAGGTGTGAGCTTCTATTCCCTTCAGAAAGACACCCCTGCCGAACAGATCCCGGATTTTCCTGCCGCGCTCGTGAATGTCATGCCAGACTGTCACACGATGGATGACACGGCGGCCCTGATGGTGAATCTCGACATTATCGTCTCGGTCGATACGTCAGCCGTTCATCTGGCCGGGGGTTTGGGCAAGCCCGTCATCATGATGGACCGCATCAACAACTGCTGGCGCTGGCTGCACGGACGGGATGACACCCCTTGGTATCCACAGATGCGGATCGTCCGCCAGACCCGTTTTCAGGACTGGTCGGACGTTGTGGCGCGGGTCAAACAGCTTCTCGAAGACGCCGTTGCTGCCCGGCAGCACAAACCTCAGTAACTGTAGCCATAGGACAGGCCGATGCTCGACCCCGGATCGTTCTCCGGCGTCGTGAAGCCCGTGACCTGACCACCCGTTCCCACCGTCGTGTTGAACTTCAGGCGCTTCGTCAGGTCGATCTGCACCTGAGCCTGTGTGCCCGAGCCGGATGTCGCCTGTTTGGCGCCGACATAGACGCCCTTCATGACGTATTTTCCGGCCTCGACACTGGTGCCCCCGTTATCGACACCGCTGCCGCCACCAACAGCCAGGCGATCCAGCCCCAGCAGGTTCTGAACCTTGGCCAGCGGATCGAACGCCGAGCCACCTGCAAGCTGCACGACCGCCGCACCCAGTTCCGCAAGCTGCGTCGTGGAGAGCGAATGCGTGTCTGTTCCGAACAGCAGGATGGACAGGACCTGATCGCGCGGCAGGCTGGGCGAGGAGACGAAATCCAGTTTCGGTGCACTGGCATAGCCCGTCACCAGAAGGCTTGCGAGCGTGCCGCTGGCATTGCGGTCCGCCCGGAAATCCAGCGTCGGATCGAGTTTATGGTTCACGCCCGAGCCGTTGAACGCCACGCGCCCGTTCGTAAAATTGAGGTTGATCCCGCCCAGATTAAAATTGCCGCGCTTGAGATCAAACCCGCCATTGATCAGAGGCGCCGCACTCGTCCCGCGAATCCGCAGACGCCCCTGCATTTCAGCGAACACACCGTGCCCGCGCACGAAGAACTCGCCGGGGGAAATCACATCCACGCCCAGTCCGATGATCAGGCTCGATCCCGTACCGGAAGCCGGCTTCTGCCCCGGACGAATCACGTCGAGCTGGGGCACGGAGGCAGGCATGGAATTCGGAATATTGACGGTCGCGTTGGGAATATTGACCTTCCCGTCCACATCTAGCCGTGTCGTGGCCTGACCGTGGATGTGCAGATCGGTATTGATCGTGGCAGTCAGCAGTTCGCTGGAGACGGGACGGGCTTTGTCGGAGGTAATGTGCAGATCGACAGGCAGATCGGGCCGGAAAGCTCCGACCGTGCCGTCGAGCGTGATCGTGCCGGGACCTGCATGGGCGATGATATGGTTGACGTTGATCGTATCCCCCGAGGCAACGAGGGCCCCGTTGATCCGGCTGAGATGCACGCCCTGCGCGTAGTTGTCGAAAGAGGCGTTCTCCAGCCCGATCTGGCCTGACGCCCGCGGCTGCGCGGCTGTCCCAGCGACATTGAGGTTGATGCCGATTTTCCCGGCCACAGCCATGCCGTTCGCGCCCAGAACGGCATTTGCAACCGACAGATCAACATGACCCGTGGTGGCTAGGGCGATCGCACCCGTTTTGGAAAGCGGCGCCGTTCCGTGGACGGCCAGCGCGACGGACGGGCCTGCACCAAATGTTGCATCCACCTTCGCGGAATGTCCCGCAAGGCCGAGATTCGCCAGAATCTGCGCCGCTGGAAGGGATGCCGCCGGACCGGTCTTCATCCGCAGATCACGCCCGTTAAGCGAGACCGTTCCGGTCGGAGCATCCAGCGTGCCGCCCAGTTTCGCCGCAAGCGAGATCGTACCAGTGGCTGACAGATCCGGCGCGAAAGGTTTTGCGATGGCCGGTGTGAGGTGATCCAGACGCGCCGTGAGCGCGAGTGCGGGCTTGAACGTGCCCGCAATATCGACCGTTGCAGGCGCTACACCCTGAGGTGCGAGGGTCGCCACCAGATGATCCACCCCCATCGTATCGCCAAACGATACTACCGCAGGATGGCTCAGACGCAGGCCCTCTCCCTTGACCAGAGCCGCCAGTCGGCCGAGGCGCACCGTCTTTTCGGGGACGTTCAAAACAAGGGCGGTGTCGATATTGGCCGGGGCATCCATCACGTTCTGGAAAGCCGCATTCAGCGCGACGGCCATTGCGGTCTGAGGTCCCTTGATCGTGGCGTGTGCCCTGCCCGTCATGGCCTGATAGCGCAGTCCGGCGAGATCCAGCACCAGAGAGGGTTCTGGCGCATCAATCGGGTTCGCGATGGTTCCGCTGACCTTGAGAGACTGGACTGCGGCCTGCGCCATGCCCAGCATGCCGTCCAGCCCGACCTTGACGACAGGCGGCGCGCCCTCTGTTTCCGTCGTGTGCAGTCCCAGCGTCAGATGGCCGGAAATCGCCTGCCCGATCAGACGGCGGAAATCACCCAGATTGCGGATCGAGACGTCCAGATCCCCGAGCGGCACCTTCGCCCCTTTGGGGAGACGCATCTTACCTTTGCCGCTCAGGCTGTTCCAGCCCAGCGTGTTGAGATCCAGATGATAAGCCCCTACGTCGTCCTGCTGGAACGCGGTATCAAGCACCAGTGGCGCATGATCGAGCGTCCCCTTGGCCGTCAGCGCGCCTGCCGGATGAGACGGCAGATGCTGGACATCGGCATGGAGCGTCACGGGGCCTTTCGCCACGTCTTTCGTGCCGAATTCCCCGCTCAGATCGGCCTTGACTGCCAGATCGTCCGTCGGACCATCGGCCGTGGCGGTCAGCGTCGTGTTGCCAAGAATGGCGGGGCTGGCCTTGGCAAGATCCGGAAGCTGAACAGAAGCCTTCGTCTGCATCCGGTTGCCATGCGCCATGTCGATCACGGACGACACCAGCATGTGCAAGGCCGCCCCATCCAGCGCGAAACTCTTCAGCGTCAGGACATTGGCTGGAGATTTCGCCAGATCGAGCGAGAACGTGCCGCTTTTACCGATCAGGTTCAGGGCCTGCGGCTGGCCGCCCGTGATTGCAAGCGTTCCCGTGCTTTTCAGCGTCAGGTCATCCTGTTTCGTCACCGGCATGGCAAAATCTGCATGCAGTCCGGCTGTGCCGCTGAGATCCGTGCTGCCCGTCGCCGCCAGCGGATGCAGATCCGGCAAAGCGAGGTCCAGTTGGCCTTTCGGTGCAGGCTTCAGATCGGCCGTTGCAGCAGCGTGCAGAAGCGGATGATCCAGCTTCGCCACAACCGGAACAGAGGTCGCCAGCGGATGCGCCAGAACGTCCAGCGTCAGCGGTGCGGACGCCAGAAGCGTGGGCTGTGAGCCCGGAATGCGCAGACCATCCAGCACAGCCGCCAGATGAGCGGTCGTGTCTTCGGGTCGTGTACCTTCCACACCGTCAAACCGCGCATGCAGATGCCCGATTCCGGCCCCTGCTGCGGTCAGGGCATCGATATCCAGCACGCCCTGACCGTTCGGCGCCATGAGCGGGCCATGTAGATCCGTGTCCAGCGCGATGCTGTTCCACGCAATGCCCGGACGCAGCGTCATGGACGGCGCATCCGCCTTCACATGCAGGTCCGCAACCATGCTCAGCAGGTTTATCGTTCCGCTGGCGACGGCCTTCACCGGCCCCGCACCCAGACCGAAATCCAGCACAGCCGCCGTACGCGGCCCGTTGAGATTCAGATGCAGATCCAGCGGGTCAAGCTGCGGCATCTGGCCCAGCGTGGTGGCGAAGCCGTTTTCGCCCTCATGATATCGCACGCTCACCGCGATGCGGTTTTTGGGCGTCTCGACACCAAGCGTCAGATTACCCGGCTGATCCAGCCGCTTCAGGGCCAGAGCGATGTCCATGACCGGGAGCGTGCGGATTGTCACACCGTCCAGAAACGGCGCAATGCTGTGGATATGGGCGTGTCCGTCCGCTGAAAAAACGGTCGGGGTAACGGTATAATCCGGGCTGACTTCCAGCCGTCCGACATGCAGCGAGGTCAGATCGACCCGCAGATGCAGCTTTGACGGCGCAGTATTGGCAGGTGTCGGCTGCGCGGGCGTGGTGTCAGGAGCCGACACCATCTTGCGCAGAACGGCCACACGCGATGCACTCAGACTGGTAATCTTCGCATCCAGATGCAGCAGCGACAGTGGCGACCAGCGCAAGTCCGCGTTGTCCAGTTCGATCCAGGGGCCTTTCTCATCCTTGATGAGGAGTTTCGTCACCGCCAGATGTTGCGGCAGAAAGCCCGAAAGCCCCGAAATCTCGACCATGCCACCCGTTAGCGGGCCGATTTTCTGCTCAATCAGCCGTTGCCCAACAGGCAGGTTGATCCCGACCAGAACGCCTGTGACCGCCACGGCAACCAGCCCCGCAGGGACGATGACCAGACCGGCCGCGACACGGAGAAGAACCTTGCGAACCCGCATCAGAACGTCTCCCCGAGGCCGAAATACAGTTCCCATTTATCGCCCTGCGGCGGCCGGTTCATCGGCAGCGCCACGTCCACGCGGATCGGACCGATCGGCGTGAAATATCGCACGCCCCCACCATATCCGACCCGGAGCGTTCCCTGCCCCGGACGCGATCCTGTCCCGACCTGCCCGGCATCCACGAACCCGGCAAAACCCAGATTCATCGGCAGACGCTGACGGAATTCGACACTCCCCGCATCCATGGACGTCCCGCCGATCGCATATTTTGTACGACCGTATTGCGGCCCCACACCCTGATAGCGAAAGCCGCGCACTGTTGCCGGACCACCGGCGTAGAGCCGCTGATCGGGCGGGATCTGATAGGTCGACGCCCCCTGCACGGAGCCGACGATACCTCTGACCGCAATCACGCTGCGACCGGGTCGGGAAATCCCGAGATGGTGCAGATCGAAATAGGTCGAGGCTTGTGCAGAGAGAAGCGTGAAGAACGTCGAGCCGCTTTCCAGCGATTCCGACGGCGTGATGGACAGTGATGCCCGCACGCCATGGGTGGCCGGGTCAATCGGGTTGGTCAGACGCGTGTTGTCGAATGTCGCATTCAGGGGGGCTGCGACGATGAAATAGCTCCGTGTGTCGCCGAACTGCTTGATCTGCTCCTGCTCGCCCATCAGGCTACCCGAAAGGTTCCAGTATTTCCCGACATGACGGTTCAGCCCTGCACGGGCGATAATGGCGGTCTGGTGATAGGAATAAAGAAGCTGGCGGACGCCTTCGAGACGCACGCTCAGATTCTGCCCTTTCGACAGGAAATCCGGCTTCATGAAATCTGCATAGACATCATAGCCCAGCCCCTGCTGCGCGGAGCCGCCAAGCCCCGTGACCAGAGCTGTCAGTTTTAGCTGCTCGGCATTGCCGAACAGATTGTGATGCGTCCAGCTTGCGCCCAGACGGCCACCGAGATCGGTCGAATAGCCAACTTCAGCGGACAGCGTACGCCGCTTGGCTTCCTTGAAGCTAAACTCGATGGGCATGGCCTGAAGAATCCCCGGCATCAGGGTGCGGCTGGGCGGCAGGGTAATGATGGGCGGGGCATTGCGGACTTGCACGGACGCAAACACACCCGTACTCACCAGATCCTGACGCGCGGCCTCGATCCGGGAGGGGCGATACAGTTCGCCCTCTTTCAATTCCAGCCGGTTACGCAGGAAACTCTGGTTGGTGTGAACCAGACCCTCCATCCCGATGGGACCGATCACCACCCTTGGCCCGCGCTGAACACGGAACACGATATCGAGCTTTTGGGTCTGAGGCTCCAGATAGGCCACGGGCGTCGAGACGCTTGCAGTCGCGTAGCCGTCTTCCTGAAGCTGATTGAGCAGGGTGTTCTGAGCGGCCAGAACGGTCTCGGCCACTGCTGGCTGGCCGGAGGACAGATCAAACGCCTTACGCTCATCTGGTGCGAGCGTGACGGGCTGAGACTGTGCAACGGCCTGCGCGAAGGTTACCGGAGCAGTGGCGGCAGGAGCGGCTTCGGTCGGGACTTTGGTTTTGACTTTGGACGTGGAGGCCTTCGTGGTGGGCGCTTTCGCGATTTGAGAGCCTGCTACGGGTGCCGGTGCGGCAGCCTTTTCGAGGGGCGCAAGGAGCGCGATGCTTCCAAGACTGAAACGTGGTCCGAGCGTGCTGGAAATCGTGATGGCGACTTTCTGGTTCTTTTCCAGCGCCTTGAGAATATCCGGCAGGGATGGGTCCTTGCCGTCCACGACCCGCGTCCCGACCTTGACGCTGATCTGCACGGAACCCGCATAATATCCCTGCGATTCCAGCGCGATATTCACCCGGTCGTAATCGCTGCGGATCCGCCCGGCGAGCGCATAGGCCCCGACGGCATGGGACGTCTGAAGGGACTCAAGCTGGGATGATGCGCTGATCGCGGCATCCAGTTCCGGATGCTTCGTGGGGGTCAGTGTCACGGTGTAAGGGATGACGGGCTCGGAAATTCCATCTGAAACCGGCTGAGCGGTCGCAGCCGTTTTGGGTGCCTTCGCATACAGGGGCAACGGCGCACAGAACACCGTTACGACACCCAGCATGCAGGACATCGAAGCGACTGACACAGAATAAGAAACTGAGCGGCGGCCTGACTTCACCGTGCGTCCTGAAAATCTGTCTTGAGGGCATTTCCGGCCTGTAAAAGCCGGATACGGGCGCGCAGACCGAACGACAGGACTGCATAATCCGAGGAACCTTGCACGGCGCTCCCTGTCAAGCCCTTCACGACGGAGACAGTCCGGAAAAATGCTCTGTTTGAAGGCGTGGAAACAAACAAGATTGTGTCGTCCCTGCGAAAACCGTATCACTCAGCACCCATGTCCCATCGTGATGCCAAGACCCCGAAGAGCCGACGCGGTCACAACCGTCCCGTCGTGGATGAAAATGCCGCCTTCCCGGCTTTTCAGCCGACAACATCCACATCCTTCTACAGCCGTCTACGCTGTGCGCTGCGCCTGTCCCTCGTCCTGATCTGGACGTTCTGGGCGTGCAGTCTTCAGGCCGTTCTGGTGCGTCTGCCCGGGCGGTTGAAAATCATGATGCCGCGCATTTACTGGAGAGGCGTGTGCCGGATTCTGGGCATCAAGACAAAAGTCATCGGCCAGAGCGCGGGTGGCGTCCGGACTGCAAAGGACGTCCGGAACGGCAAGCGCCCGGTGGTGTTCGTGGCCAATCACTGCTCCTGGCTGGACATCGCCATTATCGGCAGCGAGCTTCCTGTCGTGTTCGTCGCCAAGGGTGAGGTCGGCAAATGGCCCCTCATCGGCACGGCGTCCCGTCTGGGCCGCACGATTTTCGTCAGCCGCAACCGTCAGGATACCGGCCGCGAGCTTCAGGAAATGGCCGCACATCTGTGGGATGGGGACGATATTGTTTTGTTCCCCGAAGGCACGTCCTCGGACGGCTCGCGCGTTCTGCCGTTCCTGTCGTCGTTTTTCGCGGTCGCGAAACCCGGACGTCTGGAAAAAGTCGGCCTGCCCAAGGCCCCGCCCGTTCTGATCCAGCCCGTTTCCGTCGTTTATGACAGTCTGGAAGGCCTGCCGGTCGGACGAAGCCGCCGGAATGTGTTTTCATGGTATGGCGACATGGACCTTGCGCCGCATCTCTGGTCTTTCGGCCAATGGCGGACCATGGGAGCGTCTCTGATGCTGCATGAACCGATCACGCCGGATGAGTTCCTCTCCCGCAAGGACCTGTCCCGCGCGACGTTCGAGGCCGTCAATACCGGCGCAGCAGACCTCCGCCGCGGCCAGCCCAAAGCGGCCAGAGCCTGAAATGCAGGCTGCAATCCGGTCTGCCATCAGGTTTATCTTGACTTGAAGCCTGCCTCCACGCCACTTTCGGATTATGACACGGCGGCAACCCGGCTTTCGTGTCCGGAGGTGGTATTACCCATTCAGGCCCGTCTGATCATCCGTCGGCCCGTTGCGCTCGGCCAGCCGTTCACCAGAACAGGCTTGACCCCGAGGATGCCTGCCCCGATGTGTGTGCCTGATTCTGCCATTCCCGGATCGAGACCTTGACCGCCACGCCGAACTCCCCAGCCACGCCCGCTTCTTCCGATCCCGCGTCTGCCGTGCAGGCGCCGCGCGGCCTTCATGTCATCACATGGGGCTGCCAGATGAATGTGTATGACAGCGCACGCATGGCCGATGTCCTTCGTCCGCTGGGATACGGACCGGTCGAGCGTCCCGAAGACGCGGACATGGTCATTCTCAACACCTGTCACATTCGCGAACGGGCAACGGAGAAGGTCTTTTCCGAACTCGGACGGCTGCGCAAAATCCGTGACGAGCGGATCGGAAATGGTCAGGATCGGACCATCATCGCGGTGGCAGGCTGCGTCGCGCAGGCTGAGGGCGAGGTCATTCTCTCCCGCGCGCCCTATGTCGATCTGGTGCTCGGCCCGCAGACCTATCACAAACTGCCCGAAATGGTGGCCCGCGCCGCCCGTGCGGGTGGTGCGGTGATCGAGACGGATTTCCCGGTCGAGCAGAAATTCGATTTCCTGCCCACGGATGCTGCCCCCCAGACGCAGGGCAACCTCACGGCGTTCCTCACCATTCAGGAAGGCTGCGACAAGTTCTGTTCGTTCTGCGTGGTGCCCTATACCCGTGGCGCGGAGACGAGCCGCCCGGTGGCTTCCGTTCTGGCGGAAGCACGGCGGATGGCCGAAAGTGGTGTGCGTGAAATCACGCTGCTTGGGCAGAACGTGAACGCTTATCATGGCGATAACGGCAACGGCGGAAGTGCAACGCTGGCGGGGCTGGTCGAGCAGCTCGCGCAGATCCCGGGCCTGGGCCGCATCCGCTACATGACGTCCCACCCCCGCGACGTGGATCAGAGCCTGATCGACGCACACCGGGACAATCCGGCACTGATGCCGTTTCTGCACCTGCCAGTGCAGAGCGGTTCGGACCGGATTCTCAAGGCCATGAACCGTGGTCACACGGCGGACGAATACCGCGAGAGCGTCCGCAAGCTGCGCGAAGCCCGCCCGGATCTGGCCCTGTCGTCCGATTTCATCGTCGGTCATCCCGGCGAGACGGAAGAAGATTTCGAAGCAACCATGCAGCTCGTGCGCGATATCGGTTTCGCCATGGCCTACAGCTTCAAATATTCTCCCCGTCCGGGCACACCCGCCGCAGGCCAGCCGATGCAGGTGCCCGAGGACGTGAAGGATCGCCGTCTGGCCGAGTTGCAGGCGCTTCTGCGCGAACAGCAGGACGCCTTCAACGCCGACATGGTCGGGACGGTGCAGGAGATTCTGGTGACGAACCGGGGCCGCAAGCCCGGGCAGATCGCCGGGCGCTCGCCTTACCTCCAGCCTGTTCACTTCGACGGCCCCGATCATCTGATCGGCTCCACCGTCAAGGTCGCCATCACCACACGCCGCACCAATTCTCTGGGCGGCACCCTGATCCGGGAGACAGCCTCCGCTTGCTGACAACGCACCCGACCCGTCCCGTCGCCACCAGCAGTGGCTCCGAAGGCAACCGCACCGTTGCCCTGCGTTTCAACGACAACATCCTGCTCCAGCGCCTGCTGGGAGACCATGACCGGCATCTCGTCCGGCTGGAGGAAGGGTTCAACGTCAAGCTGTCCTGTCGTGGCAACAAGATTGCCATTTCTGGCGAAACGGATGCGGTCGGGCGGGCGCAGGCGGCCATCATCGCACTGTACAACCAGCTCGAACAGGGCGGCACGATCGATGCCTCGCAGGTCGATGGCGTCATTCGCCTGACCGCTCTCCCGAGCCGTCCGGAGCGCCCGGTCGATACACGGCAGGTTCGTCCGGCTCCGGAAGAACGCCAGCGCGGCCATGCGCCCCGCCGCCCCGAAAAAGGCAACGGCAAGCCGCAGACCCTGCCTGCCGCTCCGTTCGGGGACCTACCCGCCATCCGGACCAAACGCGGTGTCATCGCGCCGCGCTCGCACGGTCAGGCCGCCTATATGGAGATGCTGGCCAATACCGACATGGTGTTCGGGATTGGTCCGGCTGGCACGGGCAAGACCTATCTCGCAGTCGCACAGGCCGTCGGCATGCTGCTCGCCGGACAGGTGGACCGGATCGTGCTGTCACGCCCGGCCGTGGAAGCCGGTGAGCGCCTCGGCTTCCTGCCCGGCGATATGCGCGAAAAGATCGATCCCTATCTGCGCCCGCTCTATGACGCCCTGCATGACATGATGCCGGGCGATCAGGTGGTGCGCCGCATGGGAACGGGTGAGATCGAAGTGGCGCCGCTCGCTTTCATGCGCGGACGCACGCTTGCTCATTCCTACGTCATTCTGGACGAAGCCCAGAATACGACTGCAGCCCAGATGAAGATGTTCCTCACCCGCATGGGCGAAGGCACACGCATGGCCATTACGGGCGATCTGAGTCAGATCGACCTGCCAAGTGGTGTATCATCCGGTCTGCGCGAAGCGGTCGAGACCCTTGAAGGTATCAAGGGAATCGGCATAACGCGTTTTTCTTCCGAAGATGTGGTGCGCCATCCGCTGGTTGCCCGTATCGTCGATGCCTATGAACAGAAAGCGCCAGCCCCCCGGGACGTCTTCCGGAACAGGCTGCGCCGGGAAAACAATGGAACCTCCAAGTCGACACGCCGGCACTGACATCATCATCGAGGACGCGCGCTGGCGCGCCTCGGTGCCGGGAACGGAGCGCGCAATCCGGCGCGCTCTCGTCGCGGTCGCCCGCCAGGGTGGCCCCGATTTCACACAGTCTCCGGCCCCTTCGATCCTTCTGGCAACGGACAGGGTCGTCAAGCGCCTCAATGCGCGCTTCCGGGACAAGAACAAGCCCACGAACGTCCTGACGTTCGAGCCACTTTCGCCGGAGCATGGCGGAGATATCGTTCTGGGCTACGAAACTGTCCGCAGGGAAGCAGATGCCGCACGACGCTCACTGAAGGCGCATCTGTCGCATCTTGTAGTGCATGGCGCGCTGCATCTTGCCGGTTATGATCATCACCACCCCGGTGAAGCTAGGGAAATGGAGGGGATCGAGACCCGGACGCTTCGGTCCCTCGGCTTTGGCGATCCATGGCAGCAGGGCAACGGGCAGATGGCGGGGAGTGTCCGGATATGAGTGACGATACCAACGACCGCTTATCGGAAGAGTCGGGCAAAAGCCGCTCCTCACGCGGACTTTTCGGACTATTCAACCGTCGCAACCGCGATCAGGGCCTGCGCGAATCCATCGCGACCCTCGTTCACGAAGCCAGCCAGCCGACCGAGGATTCCAGCGACGAGCCTGAACTCGACCGGCAGGAACGTGCCCTCATCATGAACGTGCTGCGCCTGCGCGACATCACGGCTGATGACGTCATGATCCCACGCGCAGACATTATTGCCATGCCCGAGGCTCTCCCGTTCGGCGAAGCGCTGGACCTGATGCGTCGGGAAAACCACTCCCGCCTTCCGGTCTATCGCGACCAGCTCGACGACATTGCGGGCATGATCCATGTGAAGGATCTGATTGCCTATGTCGGCGAACCAGACGCCTTCGACATCCGCCCGCTGCTCCGTCAGCCACTGATGATCGCGCCCACGATCCCGGTGCTGGACCTGCTGCTCCAGATGCGTCAGCGCCAGATGCACATGGCCCTTGTCATTGACGAATATGGCAGCATCGACGGGCTCGTGACGATCGAAGATCTGATCGAAACCATCGTCGGCGATATTTCGGACGAGCACGACGATCCGGTGACGACCATGTGGGTTGAGCGTCCGGACGGATCTTTCGATATCGACGCCCGCCTTCCCGTCCGGCAGCTTGAGGAGCGGCTTGGCGCCGTCCTGACGGATGCCGAACGCGAAGCCGAAATCGAAACGGTGGGTGGTCTGGTGTTCCGTCTGGCCGAACATGTCCCGGCCCGGGATGAAGTTCTGACGCATGAAAGCGGTTTGGAATTCCGCGTCCTAGATGCAGACGCCCGGCATATTCGCGCCCTGCGCATGCGGGTTCCGGAAGGCTGGGAGAACAAACCTCTTCCCACCATCAAGACACAGGAAGACGACCGGGGCTCTTGACGGAGCCGCGTGTTCGTCGTTCGAGTATCACCATCGATTCCAGCGGAGCCCCGTTCATGCCTGCCGCCCAGCTTCTCGGCCGCCGTACCCTCCTCGCCTCCGGAATGGCTCTCGCGGCCATTGCGGCGGCACCGTTCGCACGGGCGGACGATGTGCCCGCCAGCGACCCGCGCATGGGACCGCGCGTTATCGGCTCGCCGGATGCGAAGATCATCGTGGACGAGTGGTTCTCCCTGACATGCTCGCACTGCGCCCATTTTTCGAAAGAGATCTTTCCGCAGATCCGCAAGAACCTGATCGACACAGGAAAGATCCGTTACCGCTTTCATGATTTCCCGATCGATCAGGTCGCCCTGTTGGCCGCTATGGTAGCCCGCTCCCTGCCAGTGGACCGCTACGAAGCCTTCGTGACGGATCTGCTGGACCATCTGGACGAGTGGGCGTTCGCACAGAATATCGATCCGGTTGCCGAACTGAAGAAACGCACTGCCCTGTTCGGGATGAATTCTGCGGAATTTGACCGGATCAACGCAGATAATGCCCTGCGCGAGGCCATTATCAACAAGCAAGATCACGACGGCGCTTTCCTCCAGATCCAGGGCACGCCATATTTCCGTATCAATGATGTTCCCGCGCCCGACGTGGTCGGGAGCTATGATGATTTCGCAAAAGCAGTCGCAAAGGCTTCCTGAATGACCCGTCTTTCCCTTTCCCGCCGCTTTTTCGTCTCCGCCGCTCCGGCTCTTGCTATTGCGGGAACCGCTGCTGGTACGGCCCACGCCGCCGATGCAAGCTCCACCGACGCCCGATTGAGCCCACGCATTCTCGGCAACCCGAATGCCAAGGTTCTGGTGCAGGAATGGTTCTCGCTGACATGCACGCATTGTGCGCATTTCGCGACGGAAGAATTCCCCAAAATCAAGGAAAAGCTGATCGATACGGGAAAGATCCGCTATCAGTTTCATGATTTCTGCGGTGATCGTGTTGGCCTGACAGCGGCCATGGTGGCCCGCTCTCTGCCGGAAGAACGCTACGTTCCGTTCATTGAGGCCCTGTTCTCCAGCCAGATGCAGTGGGCTTTCGCCGCAGGTGGCGACCCGATGCAGCGCCTTCAGCAGATGTCTGCCCTCGCCGGCGTCTCGGCAGCCCAGTTCGACGCCATCAGCAAGGACAATGCCTTCGCCGAGGCGCTGTTTGATCAGGTGAAGAAGGACGCGGACACCTACAACATCCAGGGTACGCCGTATTTCCGCTTCAACAATACGCATTACGACCAGGACCCGGAAACCTACGAAAAGTTTGCCGATCTTGTCGCCAAGGCGTCCTGATCCACCTCTCTAGGACCGGTATTTCCCTCCCCTGATGTCGAGCCGTACCACGACGATCGACCGCCTGAGCATTGGCGGTTTCAAGAGTTTCGCCGATGAGGTGCGTCTCGATATCCTTCCGGGCCTGACGGGGATTATCGGGCCGAACGGCTGCGGTAAATCCAATGTCGTCGAAGGCCTGCGATGGGCGATGGGCGAAACCTCCGCCCGCGCCCTGCGGGGCGGAGAGCTCGATGATCTGATCTTTGCCGGTACGGGCGCACGCTCGGCCCGCAATATCGCACAGGTCACGCTGCATCTCAGCAATGCGGCAGGTCTGGCGCCCTCGCCGTTTCAGGACGCGGAGGAACTGGAAATCAGCCGCCGGGCCGAACGCGGATCGGGCAGCGAATACCGCATCAACGGCCGCGTCATGCGCGCGCGTGACGTTCAGACCCTGTTTGCCGATCTGGCGTCCGGCGCACGCAGCTCCGCCATCATCAGCCAGAACCGCGTTGGCCAGCTCATCGCCGCCAAGCCCGAGGAACGGCGACTGCTGCTCGAAGAGGCCGCCGGCATCACCGGCCTGCATGCCCGCCGCCACGACGCCGAACTCAAACTCCGCCAGACCGAAACCAATCTCTCCCGCGCCGAAGACCTGCGTCTGCAACTTGAGGAGCGGCTTGCGAGCCTCGAAGGCCAGACGGTTCAGGCCCGGAAATACCGTGAGCTTTCCGAAAAAATCCGCGAGACTGAAACCGCGCTCCATGCCCTGCTTCATGCCCGCGCCAATCTGGCCGTACAGCGCAGCCGGGACGATCTGGCTAAGGCGCACGAAGATCTGAAAAAAGCCGAACGCGCTGCCGAAACCGCGGCCATCGCCGAGTTCGAAGCCCGCAAGGCCGCCCCACAGGCGCGCGAAGAAACCGACCGCCTCCGCAGCACGCTTGAACGGCTGAAAGTACAATCTGAGACCCTGAAACAGGATCTCGACCGCGCCCGACAGGCTGAATCCGAAACACGCCTGCGCCTCGAACAGGCGGAAGGAGATCTGGCCCGAAGTCATGCCAGTCTGACGGCGGACTGGGCGACACAGGAAACGACTGCCGCAGACTGTGAGGCGCTTGAAGCAGAGATAGCTTCGCTCCCGCAACTTCGCTTGGCCTGCAGCGCTGAATGCGAGCGTTTGGACGCGCTCGAAAAGGAGCAGGCGCTTGCGCTGGAAGACGCAATCCGTCTGCGGGATGCCGAAGCCATTCGCAGGGATGCGATGATAGAAGGGCTTGAGGCCCTGACGCTACGGCTCGATACGGAAGCCAGCGCACTCGACGCGATTCAGGCGGAAATCGCTGCGCTGGACGCAACCACGCCTGATGATGCGACGCTAAATGCGCTGCGCCGGAATGCTGCGTCGATGCAGGAACAGTCCGAAGCCGACAGCCGCAGGGAACAAAACTGCATAACGGCCTTGCAGGAGGCACGCCTGAAAGCAGAACTGGACGGACGGGCGCTGACAGACGGCAAAAATCGCCTTCAGACGCTGGAAGCTACGGAAGCCGATCTGGACAGACGCTTGCAAACGACCCAGGCCCAGATCACGCAGGATCGAACAACGCGTGAGACTGCCCAGACTGCTCTTCTGACCGAAGCAGTCAGAGCGGATCTTCAAAAAACCCGCGACGTCACGGCACAGGCCCAGAGCGACGCCCACGCTCAGGAAACGCAGGCAAGGCAGGAGCAGGAACGCCTCGGCACAATCTGGCTGGAAGCCCGTGCGGCAGCCGAGGAAGGCATGCAGCGTCATAAAACGCTGCTGCGGGTCGTCGAACAGAGCCGCCAGACACGCGATCAGGCGCGCCAGAAAGTGCAGATCGCCGCAACGTCGGAGGCGACAGCCCGGACCGCTCTCGTTCCGGAACAAACGGTTCAGGACGTCCGCAATACCGTTACGCAGGCTGAAGGCCGCCTGAAAACCCTTCAGCGGTCTCTTGCGGACGCGGACGCCACCCTCACGACCGCCCGTGAGCGGGAGGCGCAGGCCCGGCAAGAGTTTTCCGCGCTGGAAACGCTGATCCTGCGCACGCAGGGCGAGTGTGAAGGATTGGAGCAGAGTCTCAATGCTGTGGCCGCGCAACCCGACCCGCTTGAAGATGTGCTGGATCTTCCCGCAGACATGGCGCGGGCCGTCGCAGCAGTTCTGGCGGACGGGCTGGATGCCTCTCTCGCTCCGGACCATGTTCCAGCCGATCGGCGTTGGCGGCCGCTAGAGCGGCTTGCGCCTGCGGAACTGCAGAACTGCGTCCGGCTTTCGATATTGGTTCAGGCTCCTGAAGCATTGCAACGCTGTCTGGACGCCGCATTCCTGCTGGATGACGACGCGGCAGGGCCCGAACTGCAAAAAACCCTCCAGCCGGGACAGGTTCTGGTCTGCCGCAGCGGAGCGCTCTGGCGCTGGGATGGCTTCACGCGGTCAGCCGACGCGCCGGATTCCGGTGCGGCCCGACTGGAGCAGCGTCGCCGTCTGACGGACGCCCGCGCGCTTCTTCAGTCTCATCTTGCCTCACAGCCCGCATTGAAAGAAAGTTGTGTCGCAGCCTTGCAGGCCCGCGAGCAGGCCGAAGCTGCCCTGACCACTCTGCGACAGGAACGCGCGACACTCGAACCCAAACTGGCCGAAGCCCGAACCGTCTCGTCACGGATGGAGCAAAAAGCGGCCCTTGCTCTCACGCATTGGGAGCAGGCCAGCGAACGGCTGAAAGACGCGGAAGGCGCGCAGACAGCCGCACAGACCAGCGTCGCGGAGGCAGAAGCCGAACTGGCCGCCCATCCCGATCCCGAGAACCTTCAGGCACAGGCGCGGAACAGCACAAAAGATGCCGAAGCCGCCCGCGAAGCACTCCGCGTGGCGGGAACGAGGCTTGAGGACGCCCGGAATGCCGCCGATACCGCCGCCCGGACGCTGGATCAGGCTCTTCTGCGCCACGACACCACACTGGCGCGTCTGCGGGATCTGGATGAAGCCGTAGCGCGGCTGGAATTGGAACAGGCCCGTCTTGCAGAACAGCGTGCCTCTCTTCAACAGCAGGAAAACCGTCCTGACATTTCCGCCTTGAGGACCGCCGCCGAAACCTCGCAGCAGGCTTTCGATGTGGCACGGTCTGCGGCGGATACAGCAACACAAGCCGCGCGAAAGAGCCGTGAAGACGCCCAGCGTCTGACGCGCGAACTCCAAATGCTGGACCAGACTGCCGCAACGACCCTCGCACGCCGCTCGGCGTTGCAACCGCGCCAGACGGAACTTCAGGCCCTCGTCAGCCGTCTACGGGACGAGCATGCGAAACGAACGGACGAACTGGCGGAACGTCCCGAACCCACGCTGCTGGAACAGGCGGTTCAGGACGCCACGGCCCCGCTCCATGAAACCCGGCACCTTCTGGAAGCGGCCCTTACCGAAAGCGGCCGCCTTTCACTTGAGGACGTTCGCCTGACCGGCGCGCTAACTGCTATCCGCGCCAGACTTGAAGTGCTGGCAAGTCAGATTGCAGCCGGAAACGCCAGCCTTGCGCATCTGCAGGATCGGCGGGACGAACTGCACACCAGCTTCCAGACCGTCAGCGCAGTCCCTGCCGAACTGGAGCGCAAACTTGCCGGACACGACCAGACCCTGACGGACGCCCAGAGCGCTTACGATGCCGCGCGGGCCGCTGATGAGGCCGCTGGAGCAGCCGGGCTTGAAGCACAGGAACAGCGCCGCAACGCCGATCTGGCGCTGGCTGCGGGGCGTGAGGCGATCGCACGTCTGACCGAACGCGCGGAACAGGCTGTTGCCGCCCGAGAGCGCCTGCTGGCCGATAGCGAACCCCCGGAAGGCGGCGCTCAGGGTGCGGCTTATCCGTCCGACCTCTCCGAACAGGCCGAGACCGCGACCCGCCGGCGCCTCTCCCGCCTGACACGCGAGCGCGAAGACCTTGGTGCGGTCAATCTGCGCGCCGAAGCCGAATTCGAGGAAGCCCGCGAGACGGCGGAAACCATCGCCCGCGAGCACGCTGAACTGACGGCTGCCATCAACAGGCTGCGCGGCGGGATTGGCACGATCAACCGCGAAGGACGTGAGCGCCTTCTGGCCGTCTTTTCGGAAGTGGACCGGCATTTCCAGTCCCTGTTCGCCCGGATGTTTGGCGGCGGACGCGCCCATCTGGGTATGGTCGGAAGCGATGACCCGCTGGAAGCCGGGTTGGAAATCTTCGCGCAGCCTCCGGGCAAGAAGCTCTCCACGCTGTCCCTGCTATCGGGTGGCGAACAGGCCCTGACCGCACTGTCGCTGATCTTTGCGACCTTCCGCTGCAATCCGGCCCCGATCTGCGTGCTCGATGAAGTGGACGCGCCGCTCGATGACGCCAATGTGGAGCGGTTCTGTTCGCTCCTGTCCGACATGACCAAGGAAGCCGGAACGCGGTTTCTGGTCGTGACGCATCATCAACTGACGATGGCGCATATGGATCGTCTTTATGGTGTCACGATGCAGGAGCGTGGTGTAAGCCGGGTTCTGTCAGTCGATCTGGGGCGCGCAGCTGCGTTGATGGACGGCTAAGGTCAATTTTCTCAAACAGATAAATTGACCTTGGACCGTTCTGGCCCTTTGATAGAAGGAAAATCAGAAAGCACGCGCCATCTTCGTTGATCCTCCCCTTCCCGACCCTGTCATGACGCGAATCCGTGAACACGGCATTCGCGTGGTGGGGGACGTGCATGGCGATCTGAATGCTTTTCGGCATGCAACGGCGACGGAACGCTTCGTTATCCAGCTCGGAGACCTCGTCGATCACGGGCCGGATAGCGCGGGCGTGATGGAGCTGATGCTCGATCTTCTGGAGCAGCAACGCGGACTTTTCATTCTGGGCAATCATGACCGCAAACTCGGTCGCGCCCTTGAAGGCCGCCGCTTGAGACGCGATCCTCCGCTTGAGGAAACGCTGCGTCAGATCTCGCTGCCGGAATATGACGGCCTTCCCGAACGAATCTACCGGGCGATCGATCAGGCGCCGACATGGCTGCGGATCGGGCGCTCGCTGTTCGTGCATGGAGGGTTTCATACCGCCATGCTGTCCCACTCCCCCGTGCCGGGTCTGGGCGAGATGTCCGCACCCCTGTCCCGTGCTCTTTTTGGAGAAACCACCGGCCGTATGCAGTCGGATGGCTATCCCGAACGCCGCCTGACCTGGATCAACCGCATCCCCGAAGGGATGACGGTCTATGTCGGCCATGACCGCCGTTCGACCGACGGACGCCCTTGGCGCCGGACGGGACGTCTGGGGGGCACGGCCGTCTTTACCGATCTTGGTGCCGGAAAAGGCGGCCATCTTGCATGGATTGATCTGAATGAGCCCTGAGCCTGTGTCTTCTCCTTCCCGCACTCCCGATCCCGCTCTAGCTGAACTCGAACGCCTGCGCGGCAGCATCGACAATATTGATGCCGCCCTGATCCACATGCTTGCGGAACGGTTCCGCTGTACGCAGGAAGTCGGACAGCTCAAGGCCCGCGCCCATCTGCCGCCTGCGGACCCGTCCCGCGAAACACGGCAGATCGAGCGCCTCCGCCAGCTCGCCCGTGACGCGCATCTCGATCCGGATTTCGCCGAAAAGTTTCTGGCCTTCGTTATTCACGAAGTCATCCGCCATCATGAAGCCATCGCCGCCAATGCGCGCAAGGCTTCGGAAGCCTGATGCCCCTGCACCGCCTCCTGCTGCTGCGCCATGCGGAGGCCGTCCCGCACGTCCTGACGGAAGACGGCGACCGCAATCGCGCGCTGACGTCCAGAGGGCGCGAACAGGCCGCGAGCATCGGCAGACAGCTTGCTGCACTCGATCTGCCCGATCCAATACAAATTCTGTGCAGTCCTGCCATCCGTACCCGACAAACGGCTCAGGGCGTACTGGACGCGCTGGATCAGGCGGCTTCAGTCTCAATCGAAGACAGCCTCTATTCCGCAACCCCGGACACCCTCTACGGTCTCGTGCATGCCACATCCGAGACTATACGAACGCTTCTGATCGTCGGGCATAATCCGACCATCGGTGAGTTCGCCTGCGACCTCCTTGGCCCGGCCCTTCAGAATATGCGTTTCTCGGCTCTTTCCCGTGGGTATCCGCTTGCGGGTCTGACGATTCTCGACGTTCCGGGACACTGGCTGGATGTCCGTCCGTCGACCATTCAGCCGGCCACACTTCTTTTGCCCTGAAAGCTCTGTTCAGAGACGCTCTCTGGACACAAAAAACCTTTCAGAGATAAAACGGAATAACATTCTTACATCTTAGGCGGGTTATCTTCTGCATGTCCGAAAATCGTTCCGCGACCCTTTGCCTCGATGGCCTCAGCCGCCAGTTTCCGCTGCTGGAAGGAACGATCGGTCCGGACGTCATGGACATGCGCGCCCTGTCCCAGAAAACGGGCGTGTTTTCCTTCGACCCCGGACTGGGCAGCACCGCCACCTGCACCAGCGCCATCAGCTATATTGACGGTGACAAAGGCGTTCTGCTGCATCGCGGCTATCCGATCGAAGATCTAGCCCTGAATGCGAGCTTCACGGAAACCGCCTATCTGCTGCTTTACGGCGAACTGCCGACGGCCGCGCAGTATCAGGCTTTCAGTAAGGACATGAACACCCACCGGCTGCTGAACGAGCAGATCCGGAACTTCTTCAACGGCTTCCGCCGCGACGCGCATCCCATGGCGATCCTGTGCGGGACCGTGGGCGCTCTATCCGCATTTCATCATGACGGACTGGACATCTCCCAGCCCGAGGCGCGGGATCTTTCCGCCCGGCGTCTGATCGCCAAAGTTCCGACCATCGCGGCCTGGGCTTATAAATACTCCATCGGCGAACCGTTCATCTATCCCGATGAAGACATGTCGTTCTCCGAGAACTTCCTGCACATGCTGTTTGCCCGTCCCGGCAACCATTACCGCGTCAATCCGGTTCTGGCGCGTGCGATGGATCGCATCCTGCTGCTGCATGCCGATCATGAGCAGAACGCCTCCACAACCACTGTAAGGCTCGTCGGTTCAACCGGCGCGAACCCCTATGCCTGCATCGCGGCGGGCATTGCAGCCCTCTGGGGACCTGCGCATGGGGGGGCCAATGAGGCGGCTCTGGGTATGCTGGAATCCATTGGAAGCCGCGACGGCATCCCGGCCTTTCTCAATGAGGTCAAGAACCGCAATTCCGGGGTGCGCCTGATGGGCTTCGGGCATCGCGTCTATAAGAATTTCGACCCGCGGGCGAAAATTCTTCAGGCGACCTGCCACGAAGTCATTGAAGAACTCGGACTCAAGCGTGACCCGCTGCTGGATCTGGCGATGGAGTTGGAGCGTGTGGCGACCGAGGACGATTATTTCGTCAGCCGTCGCCTCTATCCAAATGTGGATTTCTATTCCGGACTGATCCTCAAGGCTCTGGGCATTCCCAAAAGCATGTTCACCGTCCTGTTCGCTGTCGCGCGGACGGTCGGCTGGGTCAGTCAGTGGAAGGAAATGATCGAGGAACCGTCCGTCCGCATCAGCCGCCCTCGACAGCTCTATATCGGTGCGGCGGAGCGGAGTTTCGTCCCGATGAGCGAGAGGAGCTGAGGCTCCTCTCTATAATTCAGCAGTCGCAGCCCGGCGTCTGGCCTCTGGCCTGACGGACGACGTGATGGTCGATCCACTCCGCGACAAGGCGGCGGGCTTCCTTGACGGAAGATTCGGGGTGATGGATGCGGTACAGCGTCGTGCATGCGGCGAAGGCCTGCATGTCCGGCTGGCCGACCTCCCGCAGTTCCTGATAGGCCGTGACAACAGCGCGTTCGCATTTCCGGCCGATCCGGCTGGTCTCTATGCTCACTTCTGATCCTGCCGTAAATGAGAATGAATATCGATATCCCTCCCTAGAACTCCCCGGCCTCCCATGCAAGCGGGAAGATCGGAACAGCCTGTGACACTGACAGGCAGCGGATAAAATTCACACAGTCCAAAAGGGGGCGATATTGCCCCTACCCTTCCCGGCGACAGCCCGGTAAACCACGAGAAAACGACGTCAGCGGAGACAAGCATGACCCAGTTCGCCGAGAGCCCGATGGCGGGCCGCACCCAGTGGGACCGCGACGCGGCCCTCACCACGGCCCGTATCCTGCTTGAGATCAAGGCCATCAACTTCCGCCCGGAAGACCCCTACACCCTGACGTCAGGCTGGAAGTCCCCGGTCTATATTGACTGCCGCAAGATCATTTTCTTTCCGCGTGCGCGTACGAAGATCATGGAACTGGCCGTTGAAAAGATCGGCCGCCATATCGGCTATGAAAGCATTGACGCCGTCGTGGGTGGCGAAACCGCTGGTATTCCGTTCGCCGCCTGGATCGCGGACCGGATGATGACGCCGATGGCCTATGTCCGCAAAAAGCCCAAGGGTTTTGGCCGCAACGCACAGATCGAAGGCGATGTGCCCGAAGGCATGCGCACCCTGCTGGTCGAAGACCTGACGACGGACGGCGCGTCCAAGATCCGATTCGCCAATGCCCTGCGCGATGCGGGAGCCATCGTGAACCACACCTTCGTTGTCTTCTTCTACGGCGTCTTCCCTGGCGCTCACAAAACGCTGGCGGATATGGACATTTCGCTCCATGCGCTTTGCACCTGGTGGGACGTGCTGGAAGCCTGTGCGGGCGAGAACTACTTCTCTGAAAAAGACAGCGCCGAGGTCCGCCGCTTCCTCGAAGATCCGTGTGGCTGGTCGAAGAAGCATGGCGGCGTGAGCAGCGCGGAAGAGGCACTGGCTCTCAAGGCCAAAGCTGAAGCCTGATGGAGACTGGCGCATCCGTGCCAGCAGGCCGGAGTCTGGTTTTTGACTCCGGCATTGGAGGGATGGGCGTCGTGCAGGCCCTGCGCGATCTCCTTCCCGCTCTTCATATCGACTACCTCGCCGATACGGCGCTCTTTCCCTATGGCGAACAGCCGGATGACCTGCTGACAGCGCGTATCGTTAGCCTGCTGGTCGCGGCCTGCAACGATCTCCAACCCGATGTGCTGATCATTGCGTGCAATACCGCCAGTACGATCGCCCTCCCCGCCCTGCGTGCACGACTCAACATCCCGGTGGTCGGATGCGTCCCCCCCATCCGCTGGGCCGGGCGGGTTTCGGAAACCCGCGTGATCGGCCTGCTTTCGACCTCCGCCACTGCACGACGCCCCTACACCCTTCGGCTCCATCAGGAATTTGCTGCGGATTGCCGTCTGATTACTCATGGCGCGCGCAGGCTGGCTGATCTGGCGGAACGTGCTTTTCTGGGTGAGGTTATTGCGGATACGGACATTCAGCACGAACTGGACTGCCTGTTCGGGCAGCCTTATGGCAGCGAACTTGATACGGTCGGGCTGGGCTGTACCCACTACACCTTTCTGATGGATGCTTTCCAGCGTCTCTCACCGAAGGACGTCCGCTGGCTGGACCCTGCTTCCGCCGTCGCGCGACAGGTCGGAACCGTCCTTCAGACAGTGTCCTACGGCGCAGAAGCAGCGCAGAAAGGCCGCTTCCTGATGACCCGGCTGCCGCATACTGCGCCGGGGCTTGAAGCCGCCGCCGCAAGGCTCGGCTTCAGGAAGTGGGAGTTGCTCACCGCCCCCGTTCCGCCCATGACAGCGGACAGCTGAAAAGCCCCCGCCCGATCAGGCAGGGGCTAACACGCTTCAGCGGGCGCGATCGACGGTGTACTGGACCGTCTCCGTCATCAGACGACGCAGTTCACTGTCCGGGAAAATGGACAGCGCTTCGACGGCCTCGGCGGCATAGACCTGCGCGCGGGCGATGGTCGTGGCAATCGCGCCGGTCTTCTCGATCAGGGCCAGTGCGTGCGGCAGGTCAGCTTCCGTCTGCTCGCCCTTTTCGATGACACGCTCCCAGAACGCCCGGTCTTCGGGAGAACCCGCTTCATAGGCGGCCAGAACCGGCAGCGTGATCTTGCCCTCGCGCATGTCGTCGCCAACGGTCTTGCCCAGAACCTGCTGATCGGCAGCATAGTCGAGCGCATCGTCCACCAACTGGAACGCCATGCCCAGATTGGTGCCGAAACAGTCCAGTGCGACTTCTTCCGCTTCGGGACGATCGGCAACGACCGCGCCGACGCGGCAGGCTGCCGCGAACAGGGCTGCCGTCTTGCCGTGAATGACTTCCAGATAACGCTCAACCGGCGTGGAAAGGTCGTTCTGCGTCACCATCTGAAGGACTTCGCCCTCAGCAATCGTCGCCGAAGCATCGGACAGGATCGCCATGACCTTGAGCGAGCCATCGGCCGTCATCAGCTGGAAGGAGCGTGCGAACAGGAAGTCGCCCACCAGAACGGACGCCTTGTTGCCAAAAACCGCATTGGCCGACGCCAGCCCACGACGCAGATTGCTCTCATCGACCACGTCATCGTGAAGCAGCGTTGCGGTGTGGATGAACTCCACACAGGCTGCCAGTCCGACATGACGCTGGTTTTCAGGAGTCGACTGATAGCCACACAGGCGGGAGGCAGCGAGCGTCAGCAGCGGCCGCAGGCGCTTGCCACCCGCTGCAACAAGATGAGCGCCAAGCTGTGGAATGAGTGGGACCGGGCTCTCCATCCGCGCGATAATGGCGCGGTTGCAGGCCTGCATGTCCTGTTCCAGATAGGCGGACAGAGCGGAAAGGGCGCTCTCGCTCCCTGCATCCCTGAGCACAGCTTTATCAACGGTCGCAGAAACGTCCGGTGCGGCAGAATCCAAGGGTCATTACTCCAGTTCCCGCAACGGCTCCGGGGGCTGGCCCAGGAGCGCACGGGCACGATATGATGTGGCGTAGCCCGTTCTTTCTCTCCTGTCGCGACAAGAACGAACGGACCATGTAACGCCGGACGACAGGTTGGAAAGACCATATGAGCGGCAGCAGGAAGACGGTCAACCCATTGCCCCCTCCGAACATCTTCTCCGGGCATGCATTTTCCGCTCCCGGTCCCACCCGCGAAGAAGGATCGCTACTGGGAGGGCGCGTGCGATACGACCAGTTCACCGAAGGTTACAGGACGGGCCTGGAACCTGTTCTCATGGCGGCCTCCATTCCGGCAAAAACTGGCGAAACGGTTCTGGAAGCGGGTTGTGGGGCTGGAGCAGCCCTGTTGTGCCTCACCGCGCGCCTTCCGAGGGTTCGTGGATTCGGGCTGGAAGCCGATCCGGAAACTCTGGCACTGGCCGAGCGCAATATCCGCGCCAATGCTGATCCCGACGGTGCAACGCGGATTCAGGTGGTCCACGCCCATCTGCCCGACATCCCCAAAAGCCTGCGCGCCCTCACACCAACCGCCAATGGTCGTTTTCATCATGTGATGGCCAACCCACCCTGGCATAGCCCGCACGGCACGCCCTCTCCCGACAACCGACGCCGCCTCGCCCTGAGTGCGGAGACGACAGCACCGGAAGACTGGGCGCGCGCGCTGACAAAGTGGGTTCTGCCGGGCGGAACGCTGACATTCGTCCTGTCAGCCGCCAGTGCGGACAGGATCTGTCGAACTTTACTGGAAAATGGGTGTGGCTCGATCCAGTTCTATCCCTTCTGGCCACGAGCGGGCCGCGAAGCGAAGCTGGTTCTGGTCCGCGCCGTTTATAGCGGACGGGGGATCTTCCGGCTTCGGGCCGGACTGGTTCTGCATGAAGCAGACGGGCGTTTCACCGCCGCCGCAGAGCGCGTTCTGAGAGACGGAGAAGCCCTGCCTGAAAGTCAGGACCTCTCCAGACCCTGTTTTTAGCTGAAAACGTTACCTTCGAACGCTTCTTCCCATGTGCCGGAGGTGGAGGCACGGGAATATTCGGTCGAACGGTTCTCGAAGAAATTGGCGTGTTCGACGGCGTTGAGCATGTCGTCGATCCACGGCAGCGGATTGCTTTCCTGCCCATAGACCGGATCCAGCCCAAGCTGTGTCAGGCGACGATCGGCGATGAAGCGGATATAGGCCTTTACGTCATCGGACGACATGCCCTCGACCGGGCCCATCTCGAACGCCAGATCGATGAACGCATCTTCATGCTCGACCGTCGTGCGGCAGACCTGCGTCAGTTCCTCGCGGAAATCGGCGGTCCACAGTTCCGGGTTTTCGCGGATGAACGTGCGGAACAGGCGGATCATGGACAGGCAGTGCAGCGTCTCGTCACGCACCGACCAGGACACGATCTGCCCCATGCCCTTGAGCTTGTTGAAGCGCGGGAAGTTCAGCAGAATCGCGAAGGACGCGAAAAGCTGGAGGCCTTCCATAAACGCCCCGAAGGCGGCCATGGTCTTGGCGATTTCACGCTTGCTGTCGATGTTGAACGACTGCATGAAATCGTATTTGTCCTTCATCTCCTTGTATTTCAGGAAGGCCGAATACTCGGTCTCGGGCATCCCGATGGTATCAAGAAGATGGGAATACGCGGCGATGTGGATCGTCTCAATGTTCGAAAACGACGACAGCATCATCAGCACTTCAGTCGGTTTGAAGACCTGACTGTAATACTTCATGTACGCAGAATTCACTTCCACGTCGGCCTGCGTGAAGAAGCGGAAAATCTGCGTCACCAGATGCTGTTCTGCTGCCGTCAGCGTCCGGTGCCAGTCCTTCACGTCATCAGCCAGCGGCACTTCTTCGGGCAGCCAGTGGACGCGCTGCTGGGTCAGCCAGGCGTCATAGGCCCAAGGATAGCGGAAGGGCTTGTAGACCGGATTAGCGGTCATCAGGTCGAAATGCTGCTCGTCCGGCGTGCCGGAGATCGGGGTGGTGTCGCTCATGATCGCGTCCTTTCACGTCCCGCCATTACTGGCAGGACAGGCACTCTTCGTAATCGCCGCTGCTCATTTCGCCGCGAGGGGCGGCCTGAGCCGTGGCTTCGTATTTTTCGTCTTCCAGAATGTCGCTTTTTACCGCCAGCGTGGACACCGCATCGGCGCGCTGCACAGATAGGGAGCGGCAGTAGTAAAGGGATTTCAAGCCCTTCTTCCACGCCTGAAAATGGATTTGATGCAGGTCACGCTTATGTACATCGGCTGGCAGGAACAGATTGACCGACTGCGCCTGACAGATGAACGGTGCGCGATCTGCGGCATGTTCTACGACCCAGCGTTGGTCGAGTTCGAACGCCGTTTTGAACACGTCCTTCTCATCCTGCGTCAGGAAGTCGAGGTTTTGCACCGAGCCCTTGTTCAGCGTGATCGCCGACCAGACTTCATCCGTGTCCTGCCCACGCTCTTCCAGAATTTTCTTCAGGTGGCGGTTGCGCACCGAGAACGAGCCCGACAGCGTTTTCTGCAGGAACACATTGGCGCTGATCGGCTCAATGCCGGGGCTGGCATTGCCCGTGATGATCGAAATCGAGGCCGTCGGCGCGATGGCGAGCTTATGCGAGAAGCGCTCCATAAAGCCGTATTCCTCGGCATCCGGGCACGGACCACGCAGTTCTGCCAGATGCTTCGACGCAGCATCGGCCTGCTTGCGGATATATTCGAAAATCTTCCGGTTCCAGACCTTCGCCATCACGGACTCGAACGGGATCATCCGGGCCTGCAGGAATGAGTGAAAACCCATTACGCCTAGCCCGACCGAACGCTCACGCGCAGCGGCGTATTTGGCACGCGCCATGTCATCCGGAGCGCGGTCGATGAAGTCCTGCAACACGTTGTCGAGGAACAGCATGACGTCCTCGATGAACTGCGGATCATCCTTCCATTCGTCCCAGGTCTCGAGATTGAGCGAGGACAGGCAGCAGACAGCCGTGCGGTTCTTGCCGTGATGATCGATGCCGGTCGGCAGGGTGATCTCGGCGCAGAGATTGGAGGTCTTCACTTCCAGACCAGCCAGCTTGTGATGCTCGGGCCGCGCACGGTTCACATGATCGGAATAGATGATGTAGGGCTCGCCCTGCTCCATCCGGGCCGTCAGGATCCGGATCCACAAACCGCGCGCCGAAACTTTGCGGATCGTGCTGTGATCCTTCGGCGACAGCAGCGCCCATTCTTCGTCGTTTTCCACAGCACGCATGAACGCATCGGTCACGAGCACGCCGTGATGCAGGTTCAGGGCCTTGCGGTTCGGATCACCACCCGTCGGGCGGCGCATCTCGACGAATTCTTCCACTTCCGGATGCCAGACGGGCAGATACACCGCCGCTGAACCACGACGGAGCGAACCCTGCGAGATGGCCAGCGTCAGGCTGTCCATGACGCGAATGAAGGGAATGACGCCGGAGGTCTTGCCGTTGCGACCGATATTTTCGCCGATGGACCGCAGATTGCCCCAGTAAGACCCGATGCCGCCGCCCTTGGACGCCAGCCAGACGTTCTCGTTCCACAGCCCCACGATTCCCTCGAGGCTGTCTTCGGCCTCGTTCAGGAAGCAGGAAATCGGCAGACCGCGCTCGGTTCCGCCATTGGACAGAACGGGCGTGGCCGGCATGAACCAGTGGCGGGAAATGTAGTCGTAAATCCGCTGCGCATGACCCGCATCCGCGCCGTAATAGGAGGCGACGCGGGCGAAAAGTGACTGATAGTCCTCACCCGGCAGCAGGTAACGATTGTTGAGTGTCGCCTTGCCGAAATCCGTCAGCAGGGAATCGCGCGAACGATCGACGCGTACGGCATGATGGCCCGGAAGCTGCACCACATCGTCGAACATGTCCGCCGAATTGGCATCTCCGGGAATCGGCGTCTCGCCCACAGGATGGTCGGAAAGCGGACGCACATCATGCGGTCGGTCGGACTGATCGGACACGTCCATCGTCACGTCATGAAGGGTCATTCGCTCTCTCCGCAGGGCATCTATTTTCGAAATCTTGAGCACTCATTTCCATCACTCCGAACCCGATCGCAAGCACGAAGTTCGCTTGCAAAATCGAAAGAGCTGTGAATTTGAACCATCCCATATCTAGGGAAGGAATTCGTTAATGCCCCTAGATATAGTGCCGATCGCAGAAAACTGCCCCTAAGCGTTGTTATCCCAAGAGTTTTCCCCCGAGGTGTTTTCCCGGTGTGTGATAGCGGTCACAGGGTTGGGAAATTTGGTGAACATCGTGTCGGGCAACGATCCGAACGGCATCGCGTTTGAGGTACGAAACCCACATTGCGAAAGAGCTCATCATGACCATCAAAAAGACAGCCTCAGCCCACTGGACCGGCGGTCTCAAGGACGGCAAAGGCACGATTTCCACCCAGAGCGGCGCTCTGCATGACCAGCCTTACGGCTTCAACACCCGCTTTGAAGACAAGCCCGGCACGAACCCCGAGGAACTGCTCGGTGCGGCCCATGCCGGGTGTTTCACGATGGCGCTGTCCATGATGCTGGAACAGGCTGGCTTTAAAGCCGAGTCACTGGAAACGAAGGCGACCATCTCACTGGACAAGTCCGGCGAAGGCTTTGCCATCACCCAGTCTCATCTCACGTTGCGCGGCAAGGTTCCGGGTGCGTCCGAGACCCAGTTTCTCGACATTGCGAACAAAGCCAAGGCGGGTTGCCCGCTGTCGCAGGTCATCAAGGCGAACATCACGCTGGATGCCACCCTCGAACACTAAAACGTCGTGTGCTGGCGGGGGTCTAACGGCCCCAGCCACATTGCGCATGATCGCGCAGCAGATGGTCGGCCAGTACGCAGGCCATCATCGCTTCCGCCACAGGAACGGCGCGGATTCCGATACAGGGATCATGCCGCCCCTTGGTCATCACTTCGACAGACTCGCCATCGCGCGTAATGCTGGGAACGGGCGTGAGGATCGAACTGGTCGGTTTAATCGCAAAACGCGCCACGATGGGCTGCCCTGTGGAAATACCGCCCAGAATGCCACCGGCATGGTTGGACGCGAACTGTGGCCCCGGCGAAATCGGATCGGCATTCTGCTCGCCACGGAGGGCGGCCACGGCAAAACCATCCCCGATCTCGACGCCCTTGACGCCATTGATACCCATCATGGCGCCCGCCAGATCGGCATCCAGCTTGCCATAAACCGGCGCACCGAGTCCGGCGGGCAGACCTTCGGCAACAACCTCAACCGTCGCGCCGATGGACGAACCCTCTTTGCGAACGGAGTCGAGCAGAGCCTCCCACGAGCCCACGGAACCCGCATCGGGACACCAGAGCGGATTGC
Organism: Gluconobacter sp. Dm-73; assembly: GCF_018256215.1. Lineage (NCBI taxonomy): Bacteria > Pseudomonadati > Pseudomonadota > Alphaproteobacteria > Acetobacterales > Acetobacteraceae > Gluconobacter > Gluconobacter sp. Dm-73. The sequence goes on from NZ_JAERLW010000006.1 coordinate 251,668, forward strand.
GCTCCACCTCGTCCCAGTCCCAGCGGGACGGATCGATGGTCTGACCACCAATGCCGGTCAGGGCCGCGCGGATTTTCACGTCCTCCCCCACCAGCGTTTTCAGCAAAACGCGCGCCACGGCACCCGCTGCAACACGCATGGCCGTCTCGCGCGCCGAAGAGCGCCCGCCTCCGCGATAGTCACGGATGCCGTATTTCATGTCGTAAGCGATGTCAGCGTGACCGGGGCGATACCGGGTTGCGATATCGCCGTAATCCTTCGACCGCTGATCGGTATTTTCGATCATCAGCGAAATGGGGGTGCCGGTCGTCTGGCCTTCAAACACGCCCGACAGGATGCGGACCTGATCCGCCTCCCGGCGCTGCGTGGTAAAGCGGGACTGTCCCGGACGACGACGGTCGAGCCAGGGCTGGATGTCCTCTTCGGACAGCTTCAGGCGGGGCGGACAGCCATCGATGACGCAGCCTATGGCTGGTCCGTGGCTCTCACCCCAGGTGGTGACGCGAAAGAGCTTCCCGAAGCTGTTGTCCGACATGTCAGGTCCCGGAGCCAACCGCTGCGATATCCGGTGCGTCCGGGTTCTTCATGCCGACCGTGTGGTAGCCGCAATCCACATGATGGATTTCGCCCGTCACGCCGCTGGACAGGTCGGAGAGCAGGTACATGCCCGAACCACCGACATCCTTGAGCGTCACGTTGCGCTCCATCGGAGCGTTGAGCTGGTTCCAGCGCAGGATGTAGCGGAAATCGCTGATCCCGTTGGCGGCCAGCGTCATGATCGGACCGGCGGAGATGCCGTTGACGCGGATATCGTCGCGGCCCAGATCGGCGGCCATGTAACGTACGGAGGCTTCCAGAGCCGCCTTGGCTACGCCCATCACATTATAGTGCGGCATGACGCGCTCGGCACCGAGATAGGTCATGCTCAGGAACGATCCGCCCGGATTCATCATCGCGGATGCACGACGGGCGACGGCCACGAAGGAATAACAGGAAATGTCCATAGCCTGCAGGAAGGCATCGCGCGGCGTGTCGATATAGCGGCCGCGGAGATACTGCTTGTCCGCAAAAGCAATGGCGTGGAGCACGAAGTCGATCTTGCCCCAGACCTTCTCAATCTCGTCGAACGTGGTGTTGATGGCGTCGTCATCGCTGACGTCACAGGAGATGACGAGTTCGGACCCGACACTCTCGGCCAGCGGACGGACACGCTTGCCCAGCGCCTCACCCTGATAGGTGAAAGCAAGTTCCGCACCCTGTGCCGCGCAGGCACTGGCAATGGCCCAGGCAATCGAGTTCTTGTTGGCGACACCCATGATCACACCGCGCTTGCCCTTCATGAGGGTTCCGGTCACGGGTGCCGGGATATTGTCTTCCGTTTCAGACATGGTGATTTCCTGAATCGCGTTGGCGTATTGAGGGTGGTGGTTGCACAAGCGCCCGTTACAGACAAGACTTTGCGACGATTGCCCGGTTTTTTGCCTTCTGACAGGACATTAAGGCATCACTCCGGCGCGACGACGGTTCCTGAGCGTTTTCAGGAAACGAGCATTCTTTCAGTCATCCAGATGTCGCCGTCGGATATTGGAGCCATGGATTTTTCCGACAACAGGAATGCGCCTGACGCAACCCTGCTGCGTTACCATCCGCAAACGCCACTCCAATGAGCCGCGCGATAGCTGCAACGCGTCAGTCGCGTTATGACTACAGATCAAGCGGCCCTGCACCGGTCCGTCAGCCGATCTCGCTTCCAAGGAGCCCCCGATGTCCGACCTCCCCCTGATTGATCTGAAGGCCGATCCCTTCGCCCTGTTCGCAGCCTGGATGTCGGATGCAAAGGCCGCCGAGCCAAACGATCCCAACGCCATGGCCGTCGCCACCTCAACGCCTGACGGGCATCCGTCCGTGCGGATGCTGCTGCTCAAGGGCGTGGATGAGCGGGGCTTTGTTTTCTACACCAATCTGGACAGCCGCAAGGGCGGTGAACTGCGCGCTAATCCGCACGCCGCTCTGCTGTTTCACTGGAAGTCCGTTCGCCGTCAGGTCCGGATCGAGGGGCCAGTCGAAGCCGTTACTGCAGCCGAAGCCGATGCCTATTTCGCTAGCCGCTCCCGCATGTCGCGCCTCGGAGCCATTGCCTCCGACCAGTCCCGCCCGCTCGACGAGCGCAGCACATTCGAGGAGCGCCTGAAGGCCGCGGACGAAAAATATGGCGACGGCCTGATCCCCCGTCCCGCCAACTGGTCCGGTTTCCGCGTTCTGCCTGAGGCCATCGAATTCTGGCAGGACCGTCCCTATCGGCTGCATGATCGTGCTGTGTGGACGCGTGATGGAAACCAATGGAACGTCACACGACTTTATCCGTAAATACATCATAACGACGTCACAAAATTACGGCCGGGGAGCCTTCACCCATGCTTATCGACATCAAGAACATCCTTCTCCCCCTGAACGGCACCTATGAACTGGACGCCGTCATGTCGGTCGCGCTGGACTTCGCGCGCCGTTTCGACGCTCATCTGTCCGCGGTCGTGGTCGGATCGGACCCGTCCGAAGTCGCGACGCTGGCCGGTGAAGGGATCTCGGCGGGTATGGTCAATGAAATGATCGACACCGCCATCACCGAGGCGCAACACCGGGCCATCAAGATCCGCAGGGCTTTCGACGCTTTTGTTCACGAACATGGCATCCGTCGTATCGAGCCTTCGAAAATCGGCTCTTCGGCCGGAGAAGGCGTCAGTGCGAGTCTCGACGTTCTTAACGGGACAGAACACGACTCCCTGACATGGCGCTCGCGTCTGGCCGATATGACGCTGGTCCCGAATCTTGCCAAGGACGGCGACCCGCGTGCTTCCGAAACGCTGCATGCCATTCTGTTCGACAGCGGACGCCCTCTGCTGATTGCACCACCGTCTCCGCCAAAATCGGTTGGCAGACGGATCGCCATTGCCTGGAACGGAACGCCCGAAGCCTCGCTGGCCCTGCGCTGCATCCTGCCTTGGGCCCACAAGGCCGAAGCGGTGCAGGTTCTGACCTGTCAGGACTATCAGCGCCGCGGTCCGGGGGCAGACGAGGTCGTGACCTATCTGCGGATGCACGGCATTTCCGCCACATCCCGTGAGTTTGAGGCCGTCAACAGGGACATCGGTATGGGCCTGCTGAACGCTGCCACGGAGTTCAATGCCGACATGCTCGGTATGGGGGCCTATTCCCATTCACGCCTGCGGCAGATGATTCTGGGCGGTGTCACCCGTCATATTCTGGAGCACGCCCAGATCACGGTTCTCATGAGCCGCTGAACACGCCTGTTGCCGCTTACTGCCTGCTGATCTGAAGGAACCGTCCCATGTCCCTGCCCCGCCTCTTCTGCGCCACCTGCCTGACCCTCACGCTGGCAGGCACCGCGCTGGCTCCCGCATCGGCCATGGACACGCACGCTCCACCTCAGGCTGTTGGCTTTACCCTTCAGGAACCGCAGGCACGCCTCAAACTGCGCCTGGTTCCCGGCACTACGCTCGCGAAGGGCTATCGCAGCCCGTTCTATGAGCAGAATGCTGCGACCGGCGCTATTACCCTGCGGACGGATGCGCTCCAGCCGTCCATCCGCGGCCAAACGGCCCCCGCGACCGTGCTGCGCGAAGGGACGGCATGGTATTCCCAGCAGACTCCGGCGGACATGACCGCCACCCTGCATATCGATACATGGCCCACCAATCAGCGCGTCATCATCGGCCAGATCCAGAGCGCGCAGGGACCGGTCGTACAACTGATCGCGGACGGCAAGCGTTCGCAAGTCATTGCCGTCATTCATAATGGTACCGAAACGCGCCGCGTCGTTGCCGGGACCATCTATCCCGACCGCAGCGTCAGCTATGGTCTCTCTTCCCGACCCAACGGAACGTTGCTCATCGTCGTAAATGGAACCCGCAATATATTCGCCATGCCCGCCGCCGCAACGGCTCCCGCTATGTGGTTCGAGGCTGTTGCCGGGCAGACCGGGTGGCACATGCCCTGTCACAGCGACTCAGCGCGCGTAACGTTCACATCCCTTGAGATGAATCATCCGGCAGCGTGATGGTTCTGCCTGTCGAAATGCCCGGTCTTTGCCCCCTGTAACGTCGCGTGCTACCCGACGCGACATGACCCTGTCTCCACGCCTGCTCCGCCTGTGGCTGGGACTCTGCCTACGCTCCACGCGCTGGCAGGTCAGCGGCTCTCCCCGTGCGATCGAAACACTACTCACGCCCCAAAACGGGGCGGTGGTTGCTTTCTGGCACCGGTCCCTGACGCTCAGTCCCGCACTCTGGTTCTGGGCCAGATCGCAGGAGCCACGGCTGCAATTACGGGTGCTGATTTCCCGCAATCCGGATGGCATGCTGATTGCCGATGTTGTCCGGCCATGGGGTATTATCGGTATCCACGGCTCCTCCAGCAAGAACGGCAAGAACAAAGGCGGCGCTGCAGTTTTACGGACCGCCCTGAAAGAACTGCAGGGCGGTGCGATCGTGGGCATCACTCCCGACGGCCCACGCGGACCAGCCGAGCACGTCCAGCCCGGCGCCGTGGCCTTATCGCGCCTTGCCGGATGCGCCGTGGTGCCGGTCGGCATGGCCTGCACGAGTCTGCGTCTGCCCTCGTGGGACGGTCTCGCCTTCCCGCTCCCCTTCGGACGCGGCGCGCTCATTCTGGGCGAACCCCTTTTCCAACCGGGCGCCCCTGACCTCCAGAACGCACTGAATACTCTTTCAGGGCGAGCAGAGAGCATTCAGCGGCATCACCAATCTGGCGTGAGCGAGCATCTGTGGCGTCTGACCGGAGCCCTGCTGGCCCCGGCCCTGACTGTCATGCTCCGCATCCGGTTGCAGAAGGGTCGTGAACTCCCCGATCGTCTGCGTGAACGCATGGGGCTGGGCGACACCCGTCGCCCCGCAGGCCGGATTCTCTGGCTTCATGCCGCCAGTGTTGGCGAAACCCTCTGCGCCCTGCCACTGGCCGAGGCCCTGCTCGACGCCAGACCGGAACTGACACTCCTCTTCACGACAGCAACCGTTACAGGGAGCGAAATCGTCGCGCGCCACCCGCTTTTCGGAAAGCGGATCATCCATCGCTTCATTCCGCATGACGTGCCCCGATGGCTGAGACGCTTCCTCAACCTCTGGCAACCCGAAGGGGCAGTGTTTGTTGAAAGCGAGCTTTGGCCGGGCATCATCGCGGCCTGTTCGGACCGGGACATTCCCGTCATGCTGGTCAACGGACGCCTGTCGGACCGCTCCTCCCGACGCTGGGGCCGTCTGCGTGGCCCTGCACGGCGCATGATGGGACGTCTCTCTTGGGTAGCAGCCCGCGGCCCTGAAGATGCAGCGCGATTTCGCGCACTTGGAGCCTCTCCAGTCTACGAAGACGGCGATCTCAAACAGGATGCGCCGCCCCTTGCTTATGACGAAGCGGAATATAACCGTCTGAAGGCCCTGTTTGGGGAACGTCCAATATTCGTTGCCGCATCCACCCATCCGGGTGAGGAGGACCTCGTCCTTCAAGCCGCCGAAAGCGCCCGCACCCTTCAACCCGATCTTCTAACCATCCTTGTTCCGCGCCATCCCGCCCGTGGCGCGGAACTGGCAGAGCGTTTCCAACTCCCCCGCCGCTCTGCCGGCGAGGAACCGACGCCCCAGACTCCTGTCTGGCTGGCCGACACACTCGGCGAGCTCGGCCTGTTCTACAGACTGGCGGACCGCTGTTTTCTGGGAAATTCCCTGACCGGAAAAGGGGGCGGCCATAATCCGTTCGAACCGCTGCGTCTGGAAGTTCCAACAGCAACCGGCCCGAAAATGGAGAACTGGCGGGAGGCAATGGCCACCATTTCTGATACCATCCAGATCGTGAACGATGTGGAGTGTCTCACACGATGGCTCAAATCCCCTCTCCCGCCCGTCAGGACCACAGGATTGCAGCGCTCGGTCGTGAGCGTCCTGCGAGACCGTATCCTCAGAACGGTTGAACGATGAGAGGTCGCCCACCCCGTTTCTGGCTGCATCCGAGGCGCAGTCTCACCGCCCGTCTCCTCAGGCCGCTTTCTCTCGTCGCCACGACCCTTACCCGCCGCCGCCTCAGGCGGCCCACATTTCATGCTCCCATTCCGGTTCTGTGCTGCGGCAACATCACCACAGGTGGAACAGGCAAAACTCCTCTCGCCCTCGACCTCGTGCAGCGCCTCAAAGACCGGGGCCACCATCCTCATATCCTCAGCCGAGGCCATGGCGGACGTGAGCGCGGCCCCATCGACGTCAATCCCGGACGCAGCACCGCCCGCGACGTAGGCGACGAACCCCTCCTCCTCGCACAGTCCGCGCCGACATGGATTGGCGCCAACCGGGCTGAAGCCGCGCGTCTCGCTATTGGTCAGGGGGCAGACTGCCTCGTCATGGATGACGGCTTCCAGAATCCGACGCTGCACAAGACCGTCTCCATTCTGGTGGTGGACGGCATAACGGGTTTCGGCAACGGATGCGTCCTCCCCGCAGGTCCGCTCCGCGAACCCCTCCCGGACGCCCTCTCCCGCGCACAGGCCGTCGTCGTCATCGGAGACGACAGGCACAACCTGCTCCCGACATTTCCGCGCCATCTCCTGACCGCACAGGCCAGACTGGTCCCCGGCCCTGAAATCCGCACTCTTCAGGGACGGCGGATCGTGGCGTTCGCGGGAATCGGACGCCCAGAAAAATTTTTCGACATGCTACGGGACGCTGGTGTCACACCCATCCGCGCACTCCCGTTCCCCGATCATCATATCTACACGCCTCGTGATATTCAGCGCCTTGAAGCCCTCAGCCGGGAATCGGGCACCACACTGGTCACGACCCCGAAGGATGCCGTGAAACTGCCCTTTCCATTCCGCACACAGGTGAAGGTTATCAGCGTAGAATTGCTCTGGGCTGATCCGAAAGCGCCCGAACGCCTTCTCGATCTGCTGTTCAGCACTCCATGACATCCTTTCTGTACCGCTCGGAAACCTTGCTGATCCGTGGACTTCTGGCCGTGATCCGTGCCCTTCCCGCAGCCGCAGCCTCGAATCTTGGAGGGGGAGTGGCTCGAACGATCGGACCAGCACTGCCGGTCTCGAAAATCGCGGACCGGAACCTGCAACTCGCCATGCCTGAACTCGACGCCCTCGCTCGACGGCGTATCGTGCGCGACTGTTGGGACAATCTGGGCCGGACGGTCGGCGAGTTTCCCCATATCGGCCGATTGAAACACAACACACCCTCCGGTGCAGGATGGAGCGTCGAGGGCGCGGAACATCTTGAAGCCGCAAAGGCTTCAGGCCGACCCGTCATTTTCTTTTCCGGCCACATCGGCAACTGGGAACTCATGCCGCCGATCGTTGCGCGCTACGGTATGCCATTCGCCTCCTTCTATCGGGCGGCCAGCAACCCCGGCGTCGACGGTCTGATCCACAGCCTGCGTCAGGAGGCCATGGGGCAAGACGTGCCAATGTTCCCCAAAGGGGCCAAAGGCGCACGCTCAGCCCTGAAACACCTTTCCAAAGGCGGTCATCTGGGCGTTCTGGGCGATCAGAAAATGAACGACGGAATCGAAGCCCGCCTTTTCGGACGCTCCGCCATGACAGCATCCGCCGCCGCAGTCTTCGCCCTCAGACATGATGCCCTGATCGTCACCGGCCATGTGCGCCGTGACGGACCTGCCAGACTCGTGCTTGTGGTTGATCCATCCTTTTCGCCTGAAAAAACGGATGATCGCGCAAAAGACGTCCTCGCCCTGACGCAGCTTTTCAACGACCGTCTTGAATCCTGGATCCGTGAAATCCCGGGCTCCTGGCTCTGGCTGCATCGTCGTTGGGACAAATCCCTGTACCGGAATATGGCAACATCCTGTTGAGCTATGCGTTTACAGCATGGCAGATTTGCCACAGTAGGGATGGTTTGTGTCGCAAAACCTTCTTCAGACGTTATTAAAGATTGTGAAACGCCCCCTCTGAACCCTAGCCTGAACTCATCACCACGGCCCGGGTGCCCTGCCCGGCTTTTTGATGAGGACTTCCTGATGGCGCAGGTGGCTCACCTTCACGACCTTTCTCACAGCCGCAGCACGAGCAATATCGTGCCTCTGCGACAGGGCCTGCTGCCGCGTCATCGCGAATATCTGCTGCGCTGGCTTGAAGCGGGACAGCGTATGGGTGTTTTCGATGCAGAAATCGCAGATGCTTCCCACGACATCATCAATGTGGACGGAAGCGCACCTGTCGATCATGTTCTGGTCTGGGTCCGTGAAAATCCCGATCCCGCTTACATGCTGCGGCCACAGGGTATGCGCTGGGTGCTGATCGATCAGATCCGCGATCATGAACTGGGCAGCTATGCCAGCTTCGAGCTCGCCCTGCATGTGATCCGCCCGGTTCTGCCGCTCGCCGAGACCTGCGCCGCCTAAACCTGCACCAGGGCTTTCTCGATCAGACATAAAAAAGCGCGCCGTTCAAAGAACGGACGCGCTTTTTTTTGAAAAAATATAGCCTTAGCTTGGGCGAATCGCCACATCCCGGGAAGCCGGAACCACGATGCGCGCACCACCACCACGCTGGATCTGATAAATCGCCAGCGCCCGCGTTACATGTCCGTCCGGCCGCAGGCGGAAGAGGCCATCCACACCCATATAACCATCCGGGCGCGTCAAAGCTTCGACCGTCACACCGCCCTGCCGGATCAGACTGCCAGCCAGAGCCGCCGCGTCATACGCAAAATCGCTGACGGGCGACGGTGCCTGTTTGTAGAGGGCTCGATACTGCGCGACATAGCCTAACCGGTCATGCGCGTCGGGGGCTGCATACCAGGCGCCATGCAGCGCGCCGAGCTTGCCATCAAAGGCCTTCCACAGCGCGGGCCCCATGATCTGCACCTGCGACGAATCGATATGATCGGCCTGAAGCGCGGTGATGACTCGTCCAAGCTCCAGCCCGGTATCAGCCAGCACCAGAGCATCGAATGGCGGCGGCGGGATCGGCGCGGGTTGCGCCGCAGGCGTGGGGGCGGGAGATGGAGTCCCCGCTGGAGCAGCAGCGTCCGGAGTGGCCTCACCTGTCGGGTCAATTGCAGATGGGCCAGACGGCGTCTCCACAACCACTGGCGCAGCGGGCTGACGTGTTTCGATGGCGGACAGCGTTTTCAGCCCGTCGTCGATGTTCTGGGCATCCATTGTATGGAAGACGATCTGCGGATCCTTCAACCCGGCATCCCGGCAGGCCCGGGCCAACCCGTCTCCCATAGCGTGACCGAAAGCATTGTCCGGCAGGAAAGCCGCGAAAGTCTTGCGCCCCGTCGCCCGCGCGGCATCGACCATCCGGCGCACCTGCTGCTCTGGCGTCAGTCCCATCACCCAGACGCCCGGACGGGCCTGCGTGGAGTCGCTGGTGAAGGCAAGCTCTGGCTTGCCTGCATTGATCGCGAGCGGTGCAGCGGCGGCAGTTTCGGTAGCGGTCAGAGGGCCCAGCAGAATGGCGTCACCCCGCGCAAGCGCATCGCGCACGGCCTGTTCCGTCCCGCCCGGACCATTGGTGTCATGAACGTCGAGTGCAGGAGACCCCTTGGCGGAAAGGGCCAGTTTTGCCGCATCGCGCATCCGCATGCCGTAAGACGCATTGCGTCCCGTCAGCGGCAGGATCAGCCCGACATCATGGGCTCCCGGCCCTTCGGAAACGCCCGGAATACCGCCCACACCCGGCACGGAAGACGACCCGCCACCCGAGCAGGCGGCAAGGGTCAGGAAGGTTCCCGCGGCAAGGCCGGTGCTTACACCCTTGCGCAGACGGCTCAAGGGACGACAATACGTCCCTGAGTTTGTCACCGAGGATGCAGATGTCCGAAAAGTCATGTTCCGCTGAAACTCCCTTGAGCGATGCGGCTGAAACGTTACCGGCCGCCCCCCTGCCAGCGCAGGGCCAGGCCGAAGGTGGATGTCTGATATTGGTTGCAACGCCAATCGGCAACCTGGCCGATATCAGCGAACGCGCGATCGAGGCCCTTGGCACCGTGGATGCGATCCTCTGCGAGGACACGCGCGTTACGGCAAAACTCCTTCTTTCGCGCAATATTGCCACACCGACCCGAACACTGCACGACCATAACGAACAGGACCGCACTCCGTTCCTGATCGAAAAACTGCAGGAAGGTGCCCGCTATGCCGTCGTCTCTGACGCGGGTACGCCGCTGGTGTCCGATCCCGGCTACCGACTGGTCCGCGCCGCCATTGCAGCCGGAATACACGTCACGGCCATTCCCGGCCCGAACGCCGTCATCACCGCCCTGACGCTTTCGGGCCTGCCCCCCCTGCCCTTCATGTTTCTGGGGTTTCCGGCTCCACGCAGCGAAGCTCGCAAAACCGGATTTTCCACCCTGCGCGCCACAGAACAGGCGGGTCTGCACTCAACCCTGATCTGGTACGAAGCGCCGCACCGGCTGGTCGAGAGTCTCGAAGACCTGATCGACGTGTTCGGTCCCGAGCGCGAAGCGGCAGTCGGACGCGAGCTCACCAAGCGGTTCGAGGAAATGGTGCGCGGCACTCTCGCAGAGGTTTTGGAACATTTTCGCATGACGACACCACGCGGCGAAATTACGCTGCTGATCGGCCCGTCCGCCGAAGACGACAGTGGCGCGGCCGATCTGGACACGCATCTGCGGGAGGCTCTTGCCACCCATTCCGTCAAGGACGCGGCGGCTCTGGTCGCGGGCATCGTCAAGCTGCCCAAACGCACGGTCTATGCCCGCGCGCTGGAGCTTTCACGCGAACTGAAACACTGAAAGTTCAGTCCGCTTTCGGCAGCACGAACAGCGATTGCGACACATCTCCGCCGAGATGCACATCGGACAGGGCAATCGTGGTCGTGCGCCCCTGCGCGTCCACGACGCTCCAGCCTTCCAGTGCCAGAGGCGCATCGGAGAATACGAGCGTCAGACTGCCTTCACCGGCACTCTGCGTGCGGACAAGCTGAATCCTGATCTGTCCGTCCCGATGCTCGAATCCTGTTACAGTCACATCGCCTGAAAGCTTGAACTCAGGCCGCAGCAGCAGTCCGAGCGGGGTACGGTCGAGCGGAAGGGTCGTAAGCTGATCGACGCTGCGGTCCTGAAACACCACACGACCGTCATTGGCGACCAGCAGCAGCGGGCTTGGCTTGTCATAATCGAAACGCATCCGACCCGGTCGGTCGAGCGTCGCCGTCCCAGTTGTCACGCTGCCATCCGCAGCCGTCTGACGAAAATGCGCCTGAAGCGTCGTCACCTTTCCGAGCGTGTCTTCAATGCGGGACACCCATCCCTGATCCGCGGGACGAAGCTGCACGGGAGCCGTCTGTGCAAAAGCACTGCAAGGCAGGGAGACAGGAAACAGCGCCGTCAGAGCGGCCGCGCGGAAAAAGGAACGATTCATCATGTCTCAGGAACTGCCAATTAGCACGCCGGTTGCAAAAACAAGAGCCCCGCCAAGGAAAACCTGCACCATGGCCGAGCCGAACGGTGTGTCCTGATAGCGCCAGCGTACCCAGGAAATGAGCAAAAGCTCAATCGCCACCGCAACGAGCGCCACGCCGAAAGCAAGACGGAAATCCGGCACCAGAAACGGCAGCGTATGGCCGATGCCACCGCCGAACGTCATGGCTCCGCAGATCAGCCCACGCAGAAGCGGCGCTCCTCGCCCGGACAGCTTGCCGTCATCGGCGAGCCCTTCCGCCAACCCCATGGAAATTCCGGCCCCCAGCGATGCCGCAAGCCCGACCAGAAAAGCCGCATGGGGGCTGTGCGTTGCAAACGCCGCTGCAAACACAGGCGCCAGCGTCGAGACGGAGCCGTCCATAAGCCCGACCAGACCCGGCTGGACAATCCGCAGCACGAAATCGCGGCGACTGTGCTCGTCCTCGCGATCCCGGGAATTGTCATTCAGATGCGCGTCTTCAAGGCGTCGCGCTTCGCGCTGATGCCGGTCTTCTTCCGTCGCCAGATCGCCCAGAAGCTTGCGGATTTCGGCATCATTGGTCTGTCCGGCGGCCTGACGGTAAAACCTTGCCGCCTGTCGCTCCATGTCGGCAGCCTGCGCCCGGATCGCCTCAATTCCGCGATTCTGCATCTGCCAGGCCGATTTGCGGGACGGAAAGCCCTGCACATCCTGCCGCCGGACCAGCGGAATGTGATTGCCAAAACGCCGGACGAACAGGTCGATCAGTGCGCGGCGGTGATGGTTTTCCTCTTCCGCCATATCCTGGAAAATAGCGGCGCTGTCGGGATAGTCTTCCGCCAGCATCTGGCCGAAATCCGCGTAAATATGACCATCCTCTTCTTCGCTGGCGATCGCCAGTGCAAGGATTTCGCGTTCGGTCAGCTCGGAAAGTTTCGTCACGTAGGCAGCAGGTCCTGTCTCATAAAAATCAGATGGCGGCTTCGGTAAAGAGCGGCTTCACGCTCTGCCCCCAGGCACCATTATACAGATCCAGCCAGTGCTGCGCCTGATTCGGACCACCATCGGCAATCAGATGCAGCGGATCGAGATAGCTGGCCTCGTTCCGCACGCGCGCCCGCAGCCCCTGCTCCGCAAGCTGGACCACGCGCTTGGCCAACGGCTTCAGCCCACCCGGAAATGCAGCATCCAGCCCCAGACGCGGCACGTCGGCCCGAAGCTGCTGATAGGCGCTCCAGGGCTGTTCGCGCACCAGCTTTTCCGCCGCTTCCAGCGTTGCCGGATCGTATAGCAGGCCGACCCACAGGGCCGACTGCGCCACCATCATGTCCAGCTTCCCCGCATCCGCGCCACGCATTTCAAGGAACTGCTTGAGGCGCACGTCCGGGAAAACCGTCGTCAGATGGTCTTCAAAATCCCCAACCGTCGGTGTCAGGCCCTTCAGCGGTTCCTGAATGTCGCCAGCCAGCCAGCGACGGAACGAGCAGCCTGCCACGTCGAGGTTCTTTCCGTCGCGGGAGACGAAATACATCGGCACGTCCAGCGCCCAGTCCACATATTGCTCAAAGCCGAACCCGTTCTCGAAGAACACCGAAGGCTGCCCCGAACGCTGGTTGTCCGTATCGGTCCAGATCCGCGCACGGTTGGACAGAAGCCCGTTGGCCTTGCCCTCAACGAACGGGGAGTTCGCAAACAGCGCGGTGGCCAGCGGCTGAAGGGCCAGCGACACGCGCATTTTGCGCGCCATGTCGGCTTCATCGCTGAAATCGAGATTGACCTGAACCGTGCAGGTCCGCGTCATCATATCGAGGCCAAGCGTGCCGACTTTCGGCATGTAGTTGCGCATGATCGCATAGCGGCTCTTGGGCATCCACGGCATTGCGTCGCGCGACCAGAGCGGCTGAAAGCCGAACGGCAGGAAGCCCAGCCCCAGTTCTGCAGCCGGACCGCGGACCTGATCATAATGCTCCTGCATCTCCGCTTCCGTTTCCTGAAGCGACACGACCGGCGCACCCGAAAGCTCGAACTGTCCGGCCGGTTCAAGCGAAATTGCCCGCCCAGCCTGTGCGTTCTGCCCTTTCAATCCGATCAGGTTTTCGCCGTCCATGATCGGCGACCAATCCGGCCCCTGAAGCTTCTCCAGCAATGCCCCGATTCCACGCGGCGCGTAAGGCGGCGGCGACAGAGGATCGCGTCCGTCAGCATCGTGCGGAAGAATGAAGCCGAATTTTTCGTGCTCGGTCCCGATCTTCCATTCAGATTTCGGCTTGCAACCCCGTGAGATCGCCTCGACGAGCTGCGCCCGGCTTTCGATCGACGCAGTATTGGACGTGCCGGGATTGGACATGACGTTTGGCCTCGGTCTGAATTCGTTGTTCGATAATGATTGAACTGTAGCATGTCCGACGGTTCTGTCACCCTCAGGCAGCGCCCTCGGCTCCCGCCGCAAGACGGGCCAGCCCCGCGCACACGGCCGTTTCCGCCCGCAACACGAGCGGCCCCAGACTGAGCGCATGAACGGCGCTATGCCGCCGGAGCATCTCCACTTCGGCATCAGAAAACCCGCCCTCCGGCCCGATCAGCAGAGCAGCGGCCCGCAAGCCCGTCTGCTCGCCGGGACGGCGCTCCAGCGCGGCAAACAGCGGGCGATCTTCAGGCCACTCCGCCAGCACGACACGCAGCGTCTCAGGCTGCAAAATTTCAGGAACATCCAGCCGTTCACACTGTTCGGCCGCTTCCGTCGCAATCACCGCCAGCCGCTCCAGATTGAGCCGGTGCGTATTGGTGCGCTCCGTCACGACGGGTCGAAAACGCGTCACTCCGAGTTCCGTGCCCATGCGGATCACGAGCTCTGTCGCATCCCGCTTGAGCGACGCAAACAGCAGTTCCACGCCCTGCGTCGGCATGGGGTCCCGCTCGCGGTGTTGCAGCAGGATGCTTCCACGGTCTTTCTTCAAAGCCGCAATCTCGGCACTCCACTCCCCGTCGCGCTCGTTAAACACACGCACGGGACTTCCCACGCCCTGACGCATGACGTTGCCCAGATAATGCGCCTGCCCCGGTGGAAGCGACACGGTCTGGCCTTCCACGAAAGCTGTTTCAGACGCAGGCACATAAAGACGGGGATCGGATCGGCTCATCCTTTTCCGATAGCGCGCCTCGGCCATTGACGGAAGCACGTCCACACAGCATCACATCTTTCCATGAGCCAGACCCGCGCCCATACCGATATCCATCTGACCGGCCGCATCGCCCGGCTCCCCGAGCCGTGGCGCTCCTATGCGCTGCTAGCCCGTCTCGACCGCCCGGTTGGAACATGGCTTCTGTTCCTGCCGGGCGTGTGGGGCCTGTTCCTTGCTCCCGGCGCCTCTCTCCAGACTCGGCTGATCGACACGGCGTTGTTTGCGTTCGGCTCTCTTGTCATGCGCTCGGCCGGATGCGTCGTGAACGACATCTGGGACCGCGACATCGACGCACAAGTCGCCCGGACCGCAGGCCGCCCCCTCGCCAGCAGGGCATTGTCGCTGAAACAGGGGCTACTGCTTCTGGCCGTGCTGCTGCTGATGGGACTTGGCGTTCTGGTCTGCCTGCCGCCTGTCTGCTGGGCCCTCGCCCCGCTCGCGCTTCTGCTCGTCGCGCTCTACCCGGCGGCCAAGCGCGTTACCTGGTGGCCGCAGCTCGTTATGGGGTTCACTTTCGGATTCGGCGCCCCTATGGGATACGCCGCAGCAGCCGGGACGCTCGATGGCAACGGGCTGTTGCTCTATGGCGCCGTCATTTTGTGGCAGCTCGGATTCGATACGATCTATGGCTTTCAGGACATGGACGACGACGCCCGCATTGGTGTGCGCTCCACCTCGCGCCTGATGGAAAAAAACGCGCGCTCCTTCATCGGCACCTGTTACAGCCTCATGATTCTGGCTCTGGCGCTCGTCGGTATCCACGCCCATCTGCACTGGATTTTCTGGCCGTTCCTCGCCATCGCAACGGCCATGCTGCTCCAGCAGGTCCGGGTACTGCACCCGTATGACGCTCCGGCATGTCTGAAGGAGTTTCGCCGCAACGTGCCCATCGGGTTCGTGCTGGCCGCAGGTTTCGTCGCGGCAAGAGTGCTTGGATGATCACCACGTTGGGCGATCCCGTCAGCTTCATCCGCGACAATACATGCGTTGAACAGGCCCCACTGGTTACTGAGATTTCCCTGCATCTGGCCACGGAAATCACCCCGATCTGGCAGGCCAGCGAGACCTATCTCGAACAGATTGGGATCGAACCGCCTTTCTGGGCCTTCGCATGGCCTGGAAGCCAGCTCATCGCCCGCTTCATCCTCGACAATCCCGAGCATGTGCGCGGACGTCGCGTTCTGGATGTGGCCTGCGGATGCGGACTGGCCGCCATCGCCGCGTCCCTATCCGGCGCGGCGTCCGTTCAGGCCAACGACATCGACGTCATGGCGCTTGAAGCAACGTCCCTCAACGCGGGCCTGAACCACGCGACCGTCACGCCACTTCCGGGCGATCTGATCGGCACGGTCCCGGACTGTGACCTGCTGGTCATCGGGGACGTCTGCTACAACGAAGCCATGGCCTCACGCATTATTCCGTGGCTTCTGGAATGTTCGAAAACCTGTGAGGTCTGGCTCTGCGATCCGGGTCGGCATTATGCGCCATCAATGCCGCTTGAAGTGCTGGTCCGGCAGTCCGTCTCCGTCACGCAGGAACTGGAAAGCGTGGAGCAACGCGCGACCACACTCTTCAGGCTGCGAGATACTTCCGCCCCAGACTGAGGATTGATCCCGTCAGCGCCACGGTCATGGCCGCCCCGAGGCAAATAAAGGCCGGATGGGGGAAGATCGTAAACAGTGCCGCCACGAGCAGCGCCCCCGTCGTCTGTCCTGCCAATCGTGCAACAGACAACATACCGCTTGCCCCGCCCTCCCGTCCGGGAGGGGCCGTCACCATGATGGCGCGGTTGTTGGGCGGCTGAAACAGTCCAAAGCCACATCCGGCAAAAAGCGTCCGCCAGGCGATATCCCAGTTGCCTGCATCCGTCGGCAGGAACCAGAGGAGACAAAAACCGCTCGCCGTAATGAACAGTCCGATTGACGATAAAACCGACGCCGGGAAACGGTCGGCCAGACGGCTGACCACAAAGGACATCGTTGCCACACCCACCGCCCATGGCGCGATCAGAAGGCCGATCGTTCCCGCCCCGCGATGAAATGCCGTAGCCAACGTGAAAGGCATCGCCACAATGTAAAGATTGGACGCCACGAACCCCAGAAATCCAACCAGACAGGCCAGCAGAAACGGGCGACGCGCCAGAAGATCGACCGGCACGATCGGTTCAAGTCGCTCACGCTGATAATGCAGCAGCATCGCCCAGCACAGCACACCCGCAGCCGTGACTGCGGCACCGGACACGAAATCGGCGTGCATCAGCCCATCCAGCCCCACGCCGGTCAGGGCGAAAGACGCCACCGTCAGGAGCGAGCCGACCACGTCGGTTGGAATATCACTGCGTGGAGTCTGGGGAAGCGCCGCATGTGCCAGCGCCAGAGCAGCCAGAGCCAGTGGCAGATTAATCCAGAAAATCCAGGGCCACGTCGCAACAGACAGGATCAGAGACCCCAGAGTGGGTCCGAGCGCCACGCCGATTCCGACGAACAATCCGTTCAGCGCAATCCCGCGCCCCAGTTCATTATGCGGATAGATGAAGCGAACGAGCGCAATGTTCACGCTCATGATGCAGGCCCCGCCCACGCCCTGTAAGGCGCGCGCCAGCGTCAATTCCAGCAGATTTTGCGAAAGCGCGCAGGCCACGGAGGCAATCAGGAACAGGAAAATCCCGAACTGGCTCAGCCGTCCGAACCCCACGCGCGCGCCCAGAGAGGCCAGCGGCAACAGACAGGACAGATTCGCAAGCTGATAGGCATTCACGACCCAGATGGCCCGCGACGATGACGCATGCAGATCCACCGCGATCAGCGGCAGAGCCACATTGGCAATCGCATAATCCAGAACCGACAGAAGAAGCGCCAGAAGAACGGCCGACATCGCCTTGACCCTCTGCGCCCCGTAGAGCCCAGCATGGCGTTTGGAGTCGTATTCTTCGTGTTGTTGCTCGTCTTCTGTCGTGGTCGTCATGGTATCAGCGCCCCAGATCACGCAGGCGCATGCCTGCAAAAAGGTTGGCCTCCAGCTTTTCGAGCGAGACGCCTTTCGTTTCGGGAACGAACAATACGGTCACAACGATGAAAAGACCATTGAAGAGGGCAAACATCAGGAACGTCACCGACGCCCCCATCATGGCCATGCCGAGCGGAAACACGTTGGAGATGGCCCAGTTTGCGGCCCAGTTCGTCACGGTCGAGCAGCCAATTCCGAAATCCCGTCCCCGCGTTGGCTGCACTTCAGAACACAGCGTCCAGACCAGTGGCCCTTCGCCAATGGCAAACCCGGCGACGAACAGAAGCACAAACCCGCAGAGCAGAAGCTGGGATTCAAAACTGTTCGCTCCGACAGCCAGCAGTGTTCCAACGCCGGCCAGAGAAAAGGCAGCAATCGCGCAACTGAGGATCAGCAGCGGCCGCCGCCCCCAGCGATCGACACAGGCGATCGCAACACCCGTCAATGCCATGTTCGTCAACCCAACAAGGGTTGTCGCCCAGATGGCTGCGTTCGTTCCGAAATGCGCGGCCTGAAACACGCGCGGCGCATAATACAGGAGCGCGTTGATGCCCGAGAGCTGCTGCATGATCTGAAGCAACATGCCCAGAAAAACCGTCCGCCGGAAATTGGGGTTGCTTTTGAAAAGCCCGATCCCCGCGTCGCTACTTTTCTGGAGCCGCGACTGAATATCGACCAGTTCCGCTTCCGCCACTTCCTCATCGGATCGCAGGCTCTGCAAAACCCGGCGTGCGTGCTCCGTTTCCCCCCGCATCATCAGCCAGCGCGGGCTGTGCGGCAGGATCAGAACAATCACAAGAAAGAAACTGGCCGGGACCGCCATGATACCCAGCATCCAACGCCAGTGCCCTCCCGAAGCCAGCAGGCTGTCCGAGACGAAAGCCAGAAAAATCCCGAGAGAGACCATGAGTTGGTAAAACGAAATCATGGCTCCGCGAACGGATTCAACCGTGATTTCGGAAATATAAAGCGGGGCTGCAAATGCCGCGACACCGACCGCAAGCCCCAGAAAAATCCGGCCTACGATCATGATCGCAGCGCCCGGAGCAAGAGCGCAAAGCAGTGTGCCGATCAGAAACAGGATTGCGGCCCCGAGCATCGCGCCCGTTCGCCCGAACCGAACCGAAATCCGACCAGCAAACAGCGACCCAACCGCAGCCCCTGCCATCATAGAGGACACGATCCAGCCTTGCAGAACGTCGCCCGCATGAAAATCGGTTGCAATGAAAGGAAGGGCGCCCGCGACAACGCCGGTATCAAGACCGAACATCAGTCCCGCTAACGCTGCCAGAATACCAAGGGTTGTCGCCCGTGCGGTGCTGCGGGTCTGTCCTGTCGACAGACCTTCGCTGGAAGACGCAGCAATCCCAACCATACCCTTAGTCACCCCAAACATATCCCCTCATACCGGCGAGGAGAACAGAACCGAATGTTCCGAAATCGGAAACAGACGGTCCTGTATTTAATGATCAATCAGGGGTGTGGTCTATATCGAAACCAACAGAAAATCACTTTTCCGCGTAAGGATTTTTCGTTCCGCGCAATTGTACACGCACCGGAACGCCCGGCATGTGGAACGTTTCACGCAGGCCATTTACCAGATAACGCTTGTAGGAATCGGGAAGCTGTTCC
The DNA here is from genome assembly GCF_018256215.1 of Gluconobacter sp. Dm-73. Lineage (NCBI taxonomy): Bacteria > Pseudomonadati > Pseudomonadota > Alphaproteobacteria > Acetobacterales > Acetobacteraceae > Gluconobacter > Gluconobacter sp. Dm-73. Next base: position 270,945 of record NZ_JAERLW010000006.1, read on the forward strand.
GCACGCGTGCCAAACAGAAGGAATGTCGGAGGGCGTGCCTTGACCTGCGTCATATAACGCAATTTGAGGCGACGACCGTCCACCAGAGGCGGCTGATGGCGCTCCAAAGCATCTTCAAACCAGCGGTTCAGTTCACCGGTCGAGATGCGTGAGTTCCAGATCTCGTAAACCTCCCGCACCGCAGGAAGGAGACGATGCACACCCGCTCCCGTGAGTGCGGAGAACGTCACGACCGGAATGCCTCTGACCTGCGCAAGAGAAATTTCCAGACGGTCCAGAATCGCTTTTTTCGTCGCGTTCCGATCCTCGACTGCATCCCACTTGTTCAGCGCGATGACACAGGCGCGGCCTTCGCGCTCGATCAGACGGCCAATCTGGAGATCCTGCTCATGCACGCCGAGCGTCGCGTCGATCACCAGCACAACCACTTCCGCCATTTTCAGGGCTTCGATGGAGGCCGAAACAGACATCCGCTCCAGATGCTCCTCGACGCGGGCACGCTTGCGCATTCCGGCCGTATCGACGAGTCGGATTTCGCCCTGATCGTCATGAAGCGTGACTGCGATGGAATCGCGTGTCAGCCCGGCTTCAGGGCCGGTAATCATCCGCTCTTCGCCAAGCAGACAGTTCAAAAGCGTGGATTTTCCGGCATTTGGGCGCCCGATAATCGCCAGACGTAGCGGACCCGCCGGGCGTTCCTCTTCTTCACTCTCGGCATCAACCTTCGGCGCTTCCCGACGACGCTGTTTTTCAGCCGGAGGCAGACGCTCGGCAATCTCACCCATCAGATCGGCAATGCCTTCGCCGTGCTCTGCTGACAGTGCCAGCGGGGTGCCAAGACCAAGGGAATAGGCTTCAAGCGCCGCATTCGTCCCGGCCTGCCCCTCCGCCTTGTTGGCGATCAGCAGAACAGGCCGGTTCTGACGACGCAGCCAGCTTGCAAAATGTGCATCCGCAGGCGTGATACCAGAGCGTGCATCAATGCAGAACAGCACCAGATCCGCCATCGCAACAGCGGATTCCGACGAGGCGCGCATCCGGCCGTACAGCGTATCGGGTGCTGCTTCTTCAAGCCCGGCCGTATCGATCAGTCGCACACGGCGGCCACGCAGAAGGGCTTCGCCCTCCTTGCGGTCGCGCGTAACGCCCGGCATGTCGGAAACGATCGCCTGACGGCGGCCGACAAGCCGGTTGAACAAAGTGGATTTCCCGACATTCGGGCGCCCGGCAATAACAACAACGGGCAGGTTCTCAGAGGTCATTCGTTCAGCCATAGGCCCGCAGAACGGCATCCTGCGACAGAGCCAGCACATGACCGTCACAGACGATCGGCTGAACCTGACACGGGGCAACGGTCTTGCGGGTCAGTTCAAGTTTCCCGGTCACGGCGTTCACGACCGCCATGCCTTCTTTCGGAAAGGTGGAGAAGCAGAGCAGCTTGCCATTCACCAGAAGCGGTCCCACCCAGGCGATGGCGTCCTTTTCCACATCTACCCGGACAAAGCGACGAAGCTGCGTGATCCAGCGGACATGCCCGGACAGACGATCCAGACAGGCGATCTGCTGATCCGTGGACAGCACATACATCCAGTCGCCACAGATCGCCAGAGGGCTCTGCCCGCTGACTTCACGTTCCCACAACCGTCGGCCTGAACGCATGTCTATCGCCACCAGCACGCGGGACATGGACACGGCATAGGCCGTGCCGTCCTTGATGACCGGCGCGCCCCGGATGCAGGAGAAATCCAGCATGGCGCCCATGCCGTTCGTGCCACCCAGACTGTCGCTCCAGACCATCTCGCCTGAAGCCGCACGCAGGGCAACCAGATCGCCGCTGCCAAAGCCCGCGAGAATGACGCCATCCACAAAGGCCGGAGCGGACTGGCCGAAAATGACCGTGTCGGACGCCGTTGCCTGATACGCCCAGACCTGATGGCCCGTATTCGCATTCAGCGCGATCAGACGCTCGTCAATGGTTCCGAAGACCATCAGGCCTTCTGCAATCGTGGGTGCGGAACGACCCGGCGTTCCCGTACTCACGCGCCATTTCACCTTGCCTGTCAGCGCCTCGACCGCAAGAGCCTGCGCTACACCGTCCACGATGTAGAGCGTGTCTCCGTCAAGCGCGAGGCCACCACCGATATTGGTGGAACGACTTGCCGAAGATGCAGGCTGACGTGTCCAGACAAGGCGGCGGCCCGGCCATGTCCAGGCCTTAACCACGCCTTGCGCGTCCGTCGTGTAGAGATGTCCGTTTCCAATCACCGGAGGAGACTGGATCGCGCCACGATTAGTCGGCATGATGGCGATCATGGACAGGAAACTGGATGGATCGGTCGGCGCACCGATGGTCTGACTCCAGGCCAGATCCGGGCCATTCCAGGCAGCATTCACCGCGACGTGGGACGGACGACCGCCTTCCTGAAGCCATTCCCGAACCGGCTGCACCGGACCGAGATTGATCGGCGTATGATCGTCGTGATCAACCGTCAGCCCTGCCCCCGTGGACAGCACATCCACACGATGCCCGGCCAGAGGTGGCTTCTTGTCGTCTTCAAACAGACTGCATCCGCCAAGAACTGCGAGCGCACTGCCTGAGCAGGCCGTCCGAAGCAGAGCCCTGCGGTTCACGGAGAGAGAAGAGCGGGAAAGAACAGGACGGCGCATCAACCGGCGTCTCCAAATGTCTCAAGCAGGGCCTGCGCACGCGCACGTACCCCTTCGGTCGCGTTTGCACTGCTAACGATCTGGGTCAGGATACGCCGGGCTTCCTTCTGCTGATCGGCCGTCGCGCCGGACCGCAGATCCAGCGCCACAAGACCTTCCTGAGCGAGAGGCGCCCATGCTCCACCACCCTGCGCCAGAGCTTCATAGCCCGAACGGACCGCCTGCGGGTCAGCAGGAGAGGCCGTCTGGGCGTTCAGGCCCATATAGCGCGCCATGTCCCGCAGAGACGGTTCGGCTGAAGAATCATCCGCAACACTTTTCCATGATCGGAGAGCCGCAGCGTCCTGATGTGCCTGAACCTGAAGGTCGGCCAGACGCAGCGCAGCATAGGAGCGTGCACCCGCAGGGCCGTGCTCCGCCAGATCCTGCAAGGTTGCGGTGGCTTTACTGAGGGCCGCAGCGTCCCGCTTCGGATCAGACAGAGCGGCCATGGCTGTGAAATAGCGTGCCGATGCTGCCTTTTGTGCGACATGGCGCGCATGGCTGTTCCAGCCCCACACACCACCCCCGATGGCACCAACGAGCACAACGACGCCAGCTACGGCACCAATCCGCCGTGCCATGGCCCGCAACCGCTGCGCCTGCATTTCTTCGTCAATCTGCGTGATGAAATCGTCTGCCACCTGGTCCCCTGCTGGATCGGTCTTCAAACTGTTTGCACGACCATACAGGTGCCGAACCGTCGCGGCAAACGCTTCACACGCCCGGACAGATATTCGCGTAGCGCGCAGTGCTGAAAAACCAGTTTTCGTCAGAAAATCCGACCGACATTCAGACTTCCTTAACGCGACCCAAAGCATCCTGACGGCCATGAAAAAGTCCGTCCCGCTCCTGCTGCTTCCACTGGTGTTCTGCGTCCTTGGCGGCTGCGCGCCGGACCGTATCGCGTCCGCGATTACCGGAAAGGACTGCAACACGGCCTATCTGTATGACAATGAGAGTTTCTGTGCCCGCCCGATCGGGCCACCTCCGCCACAGCCTTACTGCACGACGAGCTTTGAAGGTACGACCTGCTGGGCGCGTCCTGACCTTATGCCCAATGTCGCCCGCCAGACCTATGAAGGCCCGACGACGCTGACACCGCTCCAGAATCAGGAACGCATGGGGCAGTAAGAGTCGCAAACTGCCCCAACTGGATTTCAGTGATGGCCGAGCTTCCGCCCGGCTGCCGCCAGATTGGCGGAAAGCGTCTGGAATGACGCCGCAATATGAGACTGAACGGCGGCACTTCCCGCGTGGACATGCGCGATCCGCGCACTGGCGTCCTGACTGATGGCCGTTTCTTCGCGGTTGGCCTGAGCCGCAACGCAGGCGTTGTAAACGCGGGCGGCCTTTTCATAAGCCGTAACACGGTCAACACTCTCGTTATATTGCGCGACTGTTCCGGCCTTGACAGCTGGGGCCTGCGGCTCGGCGCCACATTTTGGAGCCGTCCATGCCGCCTCACCCGCCTGTGCCGTTCCGACACCAACAACTCCTGCAAAAACCAGTCCGAACAGCACCGCCTTACGGCTGGCGGCAACGCAACGTCTCATACAGATCCCTTTCCTGATTGAAGCGTTGCGCGCCCTACGCCCAGATCAAGGCGCAAATTTGGCAGGCTGACCTGTTGGCGCACCCGAAACCTCATTGTCCTGCATCACGACCGTTCCACGCACGATCGTCGCCATCGGCCAACCCGTGACACGCGTGCCATCGAACGGCGTCCAGCCCGCAGGCGTGGCGATCCAGTCATTGGTGATTTCGCGCTCGGCCTTCATGTCCACGAGGGTAAAATCGGCATCGAACCCAACGGCCATCCGACCCTTGGTCTGCAACCCGTAAACCCGCGCGGGGCCAGCGGCCATCAAATCCACCAGACGTGACAGCGGCAGACGACCGGCATTCACGTGATCGAGCATGACTGGCACGATTGTCTGCGTCCCTGTCAGACCAGCCGGGCATTTCGGCCAAGGAAGCTGCTTGGCCTCAAGCGGATGCGGCGCATGGTCGGACGACACAACGTCCACCCGCCCATCCCGCACAGCTTTCCAGCTCGCTTCCCAGTGCGGACGATCCCGCAATGGCGGGTTCATGACCGCCAGACCACCGAGCTTTTCATAACATTCCGGCGCGACCTGTGTGAGATGGTTCACCAGAACCTCGACTGTGGAAATATCGCGATATTCTGCCAGATATTCCAACTCCTCCGCTGTCGAGACATGCAGGATATGCGCCGGACGGTTGGTTTTTCGAGCCAGTGCCATGATGCGACGGGTGCCGAGAAACGCACATTCCACATCCCGCCATACGCTGTGCGTTTCATAGGGCTGACCTTCATGGAACATCGGCTTGCGCGCCTGAAGGCGGTATTCGTCTTCCGAATGATAGGCCACGCGGCGATGGCCAGAACGCATGACCGCTTCCAGTCCCGCATCATCTTCGATCATGAGATTGCCGGTAGACGACCCCGCGAAAACTTTCACGGCGCACACGCCCGGCTGCTGCTCCAGCAACGCCAGATCCGGCGTATTTTCACGCGTCGCACCGACATACATCCCGACATCCACATGGGCCGTCTTGCGGATATGATCACGCTTCCAGTCGATCATCGTCACGTCGGTGATGCTCGGAGACGTGTTGGGCATGTCGAAAACCGTTGCAATCCCGCCCAGCGCCGCAGCGCGCGTTCCGCTTTCCAGTGTTTCAACTTCCGGCTTGCCCGGATCGCGCAGATGAACATGCGCGTCGATCAGACCGGGCAGAACATGCAGGCCACGCGCGTCAATCACCCGATCCGCTTCATCCGTCGAGGCAACGGACAGCGACGCGACCTTGCCGTTGCGAACTCCGATATCTGCTTCAGCCTCGCCCCAGGGAAAGACGCAGCGTCCACCGCGGATGATCAGATCGTAATGCATGTTCCATCCTTGCAAATCAGTAAGCTATTCATAAAGCGCGCAAGAGAGTTTCGAACGTATCCCCGTCCACGGGAACACCCTCGATATGATGGCGATGCCAGAGCGCATAAAACAGTAATGTCCAGGCCTGCCGTGCGACACCGCGCTGGCTGGCGCGGGCAAAAAGACGCCCTACATCCTGCTGCTGCATCATGGCGCGGATACAGGGCTGACGCGCGACCAGCGGCCCCAGACGCGGCGCCTGTTTCTCGATCCATGCCCCTACAGGCACCGTAAATCCCTGCTTTGGCGCAAATGGCCGGGCCTGAGGCAGTGCGTCCTGAAGCCAGCGGCGCAGAAGCCATTTCCCGTAACCGTCACGCACCTTGAACGTCTCAGGCAAAGACCAGACCGCTTTGGCCACAACCGGGTCCAGCAGCGGGGTGCGCCCTTCCAAAGAATGCACCATCAGACAGCGATCCAGCTTGAGCAGCAAATCGTTGGGCAGCCATTCCGCGATATCCAGCGCCTGCGCGCCCTCCAGCCCGGATGTTCCGAGCGCCACTTCCGTCATGGCGATCCCGTGCCGCCACTGCCGCCCTCGCTGCGGAAAATTTCGGCCGAACGTCCCGGACCGATACGGTGCACGCCCCCCCTTCCACCAGGGTTTCATGACCCGCCGATAGCGACCATAGCCCGCAAAAAGCTCGTCCCCGCCTTCACCACTCAGGATGACCGTGACGTCCTTTTTTGCTTCGCGGGCCAGAAACCATGTCGGGATGATCGCATAATCCGCAGCCGGATCGTCCATACAGGCCACGATGGATGGCAGATCGCGCCAGACCATGTCTTCGGTGACGGTCAGGACATGATGCTCCGCACCGACTGACGCTGCCAGAGCTGCGGCATCGGCGGACTCATCTGCCGATCCGGCATCAAAACGCGCGGTCCATGTTTTGGGATGTGGCAGTCCCAGCCGATGGGCCGCCGCCAGAATGACCGAACTGTCGATCCCGCCCGACAGGAACAGCCCAAGCGGTACATCCGCCCGCAGATGCGCCGCCACACTATCGAGAAGCGCCGTGTCCAGCCGCGCCAGCGCGTCCGTATCCGTCAGACCGGCCGGAACCGTATCGCGTGCCTCGTGCAGAACGTGCCGACGGCGTGACTCTACGATTCGTCCGTCCACGATCCTGAGCGTCTCACCCGGAAGAAGACGCCGGATGCCCTCGAAAATGGTGTCCTGTCCGGTCGTGAACTGAAGCTGCATCAGTTCATCGCGCGCGCCTTCGCGAACGGCGCGTCTGCCAAACCCGCCCGCCAGCAACGCCTGTGCTTCGGATGCGAAGGCGATCCCCCCTTCGTAAGCCGCAATATAGAGCGGCTTGATTCCAAACGGATCACGCGAGAGCACCATTTCATGGCGCCCATGCTCATTTTCCACAATCGCAATGGCGTACATGCCCCGCAATGCGTGGGTATAACCCGCACCGTCCTGCAACCACAGATGCAATGGCGGCTCGCAGTCGCTGTGTGTCTGAAAGCAGGTTGTGGGGAACCGTTTGCGGAGGACCGGATCGTTATAGATTTCACCATTCGCGATCAGAGCTGCCGCGCCAAGCTTGAAGGGTTGCGCACCGCCTGCGATATCGACGATGGACAGCCGACGGTGACGCAGGGCGGCCCCCGCCAGATCCAGCCGCCCCTCCCCATCCGGTCCACGGTGAAAAATCGCCTGTGACATGCGCTCCAGCGCCGCGTGGTCCGGGCGATGCCCCGGCAAACAGGACAGGCCTGCGATGCCACACATCAGGCCCGCACCCCGTCCAGAAACGCGGACCATCTCGCCATGACCACGTTCTGCGAAAACTCCCGCTCAAACCGCGCCCTCCCGTTCACGGAAAGCTGCTGCGCCAGCGTGGGACTTTCCAGAACACTGCCGATCTGCGCCGCAAGGTCCTTCTCGTCCTCGACTGCAACCAGAAGCCCGTCTTCCGTGCCTTCAAGAATTTCCTGCGGTCCCTGAATGCTGCTTGCCACGACCGGCACCCCGGCGGAGAGCGCTTCGATCACGACATTGCCCAGCGGTTCGATCCGGGACGGGCAGACCAGAACATCACAGGCCCGCAGCCATGGGCCGCTCTGGCCAATCCAGCCGGGAAGATGCACGCGATCCGCAACCCCTTCCGCTTTCGCCTGCGCCTCAAGAGCGCCACGCTCCGGCCCTTCGCCCGCAATCACAAGGTGAGCGCCGGGTACATGCTTCATGCTCCGGATCAAGACATCGAAAGCCTTGTTTTCATGCAGACGGCCCAGAGCGAGCACAAACGGCGCACCGGACGGGAGAAAATCGGGACGCTGCGGAGCTACGTCTGAAAAATCCGTCGCGAAATTCGGCAGATGATGCACGCGATCGGCGGCCCAGCCCTGCGTCTTCATCCAGTCCGCCAGACCTCGCGTATTGCCGATCAGATGATCGCAGCGACGATAGTTCGACAGGTCGTAATATCCGCCCAGACGCCCGGCCATCTGCCACGGCCCTGACGGCACCAGACGCGCCGCCCGACTCATCCACGCCACAACGACATCCGGCCGGAACGCATTCAGACTACGCCGCAAGCCGGGCCGGGTCCGCAGGTCCAGCAGACCGCCGAACCGATACGTCCGGGTGTCGACTCCTGCTTCCTCAAGCCGTGCGAGCCGACCGGCATCGTGTCGGATCAATGCCTGAACGGGACGGCCATCCCGCATCTGGGCCATCGTCAGGCGCTCGAAGAAAAGCTCTGCGCCCCCTCGGGGAGCCCCCGCCATCACATGGGCCACACGGCCCCGGTATTCGTTGGACGATGCAGACATCATCCTTCTTCTATCGGCCATGACCGACGGGGCATCAAGTCAGTCTGTTGCAAGGTCCGGAACAAACACGCTTTTTTCATTCAGGATTGCCGTCGCAGCTTTCAGAACCTGCGCCACATCCAATCCGGCCATAGGAGCATGACCTTCCGGCCCCGGGGCTTCCACAAAACGCGCAAGACGACCGGCGGGCGCATATTCCGACGCCCGGGACGGCCCAAACAGACCCAGCGTCGGCGTCCCCGCAGCGGCGGCGAGATGCATCAAGCCGGAATCATTACCTACAAACAGCGCGCAACGCTGAAGACGTGTCGCCACATCGCCTAGTGCATGGTTCCCGCCCAGATCCAGCGCATCGGGAAGTCCTTTTAGCACAGGCTCCGCCCGCGCACGCTCGTCCTCACCGGGTCCATAAAACACGACGGGGCGTAGATTTTCCGACCTTAGTGCCTGAGCCAATGCTACGAACCGTTCGGGCGGCCAGATTTTGCCATCCCAGTTCGCCGTCGGCCCCAGCGCCAGCCAACGGCCTTCGGGCAATGCCGCAACGGCTTTCGCCCGCTGCGCTTCGGACATCCAGACACGCGGCATGGGCGTGCGGCGATATCCGAGCGCTTCTCCAAGCTGTTCGACCCTCCGCCCCGGACGGCGCCCACCTCGCACGATGACCCGACGCCGCGCCCACAACGTCAGCCCGAGCAACGATCCGCGCAGATCCACGACCATGAACCATCGTGTTCGGAAACAGGCCCGCCACAAATCAATCCAGTGCCGGTCATGGCGGCGCTTTTCCATGGTGATGATCCGCTCACAGCGCGGGTCCGCTTCGAAAAGCCCCGCCGCCACAGGGCCACAGACCACCGTGAACATCGCCGCCGGATAACGCTTCTGCAACGCATCCAGCACCCCCGTGGAAATCACTGCATCGCCCAGACGGTTGGACGTGATGAACAAAATCCGCATCATTCGCGATGCCACACCGCGTCCTTGATGGTGCTCACGAACGCCTCATGCACCTGAAGTTCTTCCGCTGTCGGGGGCGCCATTTTCCGTGGCGGACGACTGGCGAGCGCATTGATCCCGTCCGTCATGCTGCGACTGCGGGACGGCCCTGCCAGACCTAAGCCACGTTGCCGCCCGCCCATCAGTTCGACATACACTTCCGCCAGAAGTTTACAGTCCAGCAGTGCGTTATGTGTGCCGCGCTGCGACAGATCGATGCCGAAACGTCGGCACAGTGCATCCAGGCTTGCCGGAAGGCCCGGATATTTCTTCCGCGCCATTTCCACAGTGTCGATGGCCCGGCTGGCGTAGTCGAGCGGCTCGCGCCCACAGGCTTTCAGCTCGGCATTGACAAACTTGAAATCGAAGCGGGCATTATGCGCGATCATCGGACTGTCTCCGATAAACTCTAGAAAACCGTCCGCGACTTCGGCGAATTTCGGCTTCCCCTCCAGATCCTCGATCCGGAACCCGTGCACCTTGGTCGCTTCGGGCGGGATATCACGCTCGGGATGGATCAGCACATGATAGGCCTCACCCGTCGGCAAATCGTCGATCAGTTCGAGAGCCGCGATCTCGATGATGCGGTCGCCCATATCCGGGTCAAATCCCGTGGTTTCCGTATCGAACAGGATGGATCGTTTCATGACGCCTCACGCAGCCGGTGCAACAGGGCATGGACCTGCCGGGCGGCGTGTCCACGGGACAGGCCGGTTCGTATCACGATGTCGGCCCGGCGTCTGCGTTCATGGTCACTCATCTGACGGGCCAGCAATCCTTTGGCATCTGTCACGCTCATACGCCCCCCACTGCGTCCGCGCTGTCGGATACGCGAAAGCCGTGTACTCATCGGGGCCTCAGCAACCACGACCAGATCACAGCGTCGGTCTTCCCCGATTTCCATGAGCAGCGGAATATCCAGCACGCAGAACGGCTCTTTCCGCGCCCGACACTGCTTCAGAAAACGCGCCCGTTCTGCTCGCACCAGCGGATGCATGATGGCTTCCAGACGCTTCAGCGCGTCAGGCTGCGTCCGCACAATTTCTCGCAACGCGCCTCGATCCAGACGCCCTTCAACCACCGTTCCCGGAAACATTTTTTCGATCAAAGGGAGTGCCTTTCCCCCTTCGCCCTGAAGCCTCCGAACACACGCATCCGCATCGAAAACCGGCACTCCGGCTCTCCGGAACAATGTTGCAACCGTGCTTTTCCCGGCTGCCATCCCGCCCGTCAGACCAATAATCCGCACGCCCTAGCGCAGGCTCGCCGCCAGAAGATCGAACGTCGTCCGGTCGGCCTCAGGGTCAACGCCGAACCATGCCCGAAACCCGGCCCGCGCCTGATGGACGAGCATCCCCAGACCATCCACCGTTCGCAATCCGCGCGCCTGAGCTGCCAATAGCAGAGGCGTCTCGCGCGGTGTGTAGACGATATCGGTTACGCAGAGCCCCGGTGCGGCCTCTCGCAGCGCGGAATCCCAGTCCATGCCGGGTTTGCCACCCATGCCCATGGAGGTGGCGTTCACCAGAAGCGAACAACCCGACAGCAGGGACGGCCATTCGTACCACGCGACGGCCTCGCCGCCGCCAAGAGCCTCGACCAGCGCTTCGGCCCGCTCCCGCGTCCGGTTCGCGATCACAACCTCGCAGCCCCGGTCCAGCAGCACTGCCGCCACAGCCCGCGCCGCACCGCCCGCGCCGAGGATCAGGGCGCGGCCCGCAATCGCGACATCATGTGCGCTCAGATTGTCGCAAAAGCCCGTTCCGTCCGTGCAGTCACCGATGATCCGTCCCGCTACGAAACAGATCGTGTTTACGGCTCCCGCCCGTTTCGCAGTTGGCGTGAGTTCATCACAGGCGCGCATCGCGGCTTCCTTGTGCGGAATCGTGACGTTCACGCCCTGAAAACCCGCTGCTGCCAGTCCACGCAACGCCTGATCGAAGCCTTCCGGCCGCGTCGGCAGCGGCACATAGGCGCCATTCACACCGTTCACCCGGCACCAGTGATTGTGCATCAGCGGAGAGCGCGAATGTTCGACGGGCCATCCCATGACGCCCGCGAGTTTCGTATGTCCGTCAATCATGCCGCCAGCCTTTCCCAGACTTTCGGCAGCAAGTCGGCCAGACGCTCGGCCCATGCCCGCTGTCCGGCTGTTTCAAGGATCAGATCCTGCCGGATCTCGATTTCCAGATAGGGCAGACCCGCTGCTTCTGCATGGCGCGGCACCGTGTAGTCGGACGTATCGGTCAGAACGTAAGGCTCATTATCGCCCACGCACAGCGCACTGTCTTCGCGCAGCAGGTCCAGTGCGATCGACGCCATACGGCTGTCCGAATTGTGCAGAATGCCGATCTGCCACGGGCGGTCTTTCCCGTTCATCTGCGGCGTAAAACTGTGCAGCGCAATCAGCGCCGTCGGACGCGAGCCCCGCTCGGCGAGAACTTCTGCGATCGTGTCATGATACGGATGCAGGATTTCTCGCTCACGTTTCGCCCGACAACTCTCCTGCGCCGTCTGATTAACCGGAACCGGCGTGCCATCACTCACACCCGGCATGGATGTCGGATGGCCGGGCGCGCGGTTGCAGTCGATCACAAGCCTTGAATAGACCTGCTCGATCAACGCCGCGCCCAGCGTTTCATGCAGCACGCGCCCGACACCGACGATGCCGATATCCCAAGCGATGTGCCGGTCCCAGTCCTCGGTCTGCACCCCCATGTCTCCCAGCGCATCCGGCACCGCCCGCCCTGCGTGATCGCTCACGAACACGAACGGAGACGGTGTCTTTTCAGGAAAAAGAAGGAAGGGTGCCGGGTCATTGGCGCCAAGAAGGGGAGCAGACATCAGGACTTTACTCTTACTATCCAGCCAGAGCCTGCACAGTATGCCTCACAGCGTCCGCAGACCAGTCCATGTTCCCGATGGATTCCGCCACGACTTCGCCTTTCGCATTCAGGATCAGCGACCGGGGCACGCCATGCAGAGACATAACGTCCGGTGTCAGGCTCTTCAGATCATCCGGGCGCACCTGCCGGATCGACTGGATCAGCGCCGTTTGATCCGCTGTTTCCATCATCACTGCTGAAAGCGGATCGACCAGGATCGGCAGGGCATCAATGCCGTGGCTGTCATAAAACGCCCTGACCTTGGGAATCGTGCTGCCACGCACAGCGACGGCGACGATCTGCGGTCCCTCGGCGCCCAACGCCTTGGCCGTTGCATTCACCGAAGGAAGTTCGCGGATGCAGGGCGGGCACCATGTCGCCCAGAAATGCAGGATGAACGGTTTGCCATACCAGTGCGACAGCGGCACGTCCTGATCCTGCTCGTTCTTCACGCTCAGCGGCGGCAGAACTTTCGGCACAGCCAGTTTACCGAAAGAATTTGGTTCGAAAGCCAGCCCCTTGCCAGCTTCTTCCTTTGCCGCTGTTGCAGCAATCGCCCGTCCCGAAACCAGAAGGGCACCGGCTCCGCCCAAGAGATGACGGCGCGTCAGGGGAAAAGTCATGTTGGAAATCCGTTCTTTCATTTCTGCTTTATCGCGACTCAGGCGGTCATGTCGGCAAGCACCCGGCGCAGCGCACCAACGGCATCGGAAGCGCCCCAGTCCAACGGACCGGCCGCCGGCGCGCGAATGCGCCCTGCACCATCAATCAGGAATGTTACAGGTATGGCAAGCGCCGCAGCCCGGTACCAGTCTTTCAGAGCCGTCCCGTCCACTGTCCATGCGGGCAAATCTGCGATGCCGTTTCGGTCCAGAAACGCACGAACATCGTCGGGCGATCCACTTGAAACCGCGACCGGAACAACAGGGAAATCTATCCCCCATGCCCGCATGAACCCCGCCAAAGCAGGCAGTTCATGACGGCAGGGCGGACACCATGTCGCCCAGACATGCAGCAGGAAAGGCGCTCCCCGACGCGAGACAAGTGACGAATGCGCACCTTCAGGGCCGGACAGCGAAAGCGTAACGGATTCCGAGACGGGCCGCCCCGGCATCAGCCGCTCAATCGGCATCCCACGGCGCACAACCGTCCCGGCCAGTTTCGAAGCTCCGACCCCGACCAGAACCGCAAGACCTGCCGTTCCCAAAACAAGGCTCCGCCGACTGGCCAGCCCACCGCTCACGCGGGTTTGGACGCCTGAAGGCCCGACAGGATCTTTTCAAAAGAGGCCTGACTGTCCGGCGCGCTCCACGCCATTTCTCCTTCAACACTGGCGCGCAACCGCCCCTGCGAATCAATCACGCAGGTCATGGGAAGGCTTGGCTCGCCGGACATGAACCATTGGGAGAACTCATGCTGGCCCAGCGTCCAGGGCGCGATATGCGGCAGATTGCCCTGCGCCAGAAAGATCATCACTTTCGGCAGCGGACTCGCCACAGCGACTGGAATGACAGGGATGCTAGCCCCCGTTTTCTCGATAAACGCATTCAACGCTGGAAGTTCGAGCCTGCAGGGCGGGCACCATGTCGCCCAAAGATGCAGAATAAAGGGCCGCCCCCTCAACGAGGAGAGCGACAGCGTCGTGCCGTCTGGCCCTTTAAGCTGGAAATTCACAGGCTCCAGCTTAGGCGCACCGGGCGCGAGCGAGGGCAGCACGGGCTGTGCTCCATCCGCTGCGCGGGCGGAATTCCCCAGCCCGCAATTGCAGAGGGAGGCTGCCGCAGCTAGGCTGGCAGCTCCTCCAAGAAGGGTTCGCCGGTCGATCTGCTTCCGAATCATCTGCTTACGGTTATCATGAAAAACGCTCCTGTCGACACACAATCAGATGCCGCCACGTCCTTTGAAGGCACTGCCGCCAATCCGCAATGGGGTGGCCGCTTTGCCTCAGGCCCTGCCGCCATCATGGGTGAGATCAACGCCTCCATCGGATTTGACAAGATCCTGTGGCGACAGGACATCCGCGGTTCTCTCGCACACGCTGCCATGCTCCAGAAAGTCGGCCTGCTGACCGAGACGGAACTTGCCGAAATCCGTCAGGGCCTTGGCGATATCGCGCAGGAAATCGGCGAAGGCCGCTTCGAGTTCTCCCCGGCCCTCGAAGACATCCACATGAACATCGAGGCACGTCTGTCCGAGCGGATTGGCGAGGCCGGCAAGCGCCTGCACACGGCGCGCTCGCGCAACGATCAGGTCGCCACCGATTTTCGCCTCTGGGTCCGCGATGCCATCGACGGCCTTCAGGACCAGACCGCCGCCCTGATGCGCTCCCTTGCCACCCGCGCGCTGGAGCACGCCGCAACGCCGATGCCCGGCTTCACCCATCTTCAGGTCGCCCAACCGGTCACGTTCGGACATCATCTTCTGGCCTATGTCGAGATGCTGTCGCGCGATCGCGGCCGTCTGCGTGACGCCCGTGCGCGGCTAAACGAATGCCCACTTGGCTCTGCGGCCCTTGCCGGAACGTCCTTCCCGATCGACCGTCGCATGACGGCTGCGGCGCTGGATTTCGACCGCCCGACCGCCAATTCGCTCGATGCGGTTTCGGACCGCGATTTCGCGCTCGAATTCCTCTCCGCCCTGTCACTTCAGGCCATGCACCTGTCGCGTCTGGCGGAAGAAATCGTGATGTGGGCCTCCGCGCCCTTCGGTTTCGTCACGCTGTCCGATGCCTTCACGACCGGCTCCTCCATCATGCCGCAAAAGCGCAACCCAGACGCCGCCGAACTGGTTCGCGCCAAGATCGGCCGGATCATGGGCGATTTCGTGGGTCTGCTGACGGTCATGAAAGGTCTGCCGCTCGCTTATGCCAAGGACACGCAGGAAGACAAGGAACCCGTCTTCGACGCCACCGAGGCCATGACGCTTTCCCTCGCCGCCATGGACGGCATGATCCGGGACCTTAAGGCCAATGCCCCCCGGATGCGCGAAGTCGCGGGCATGGGCTTCTCGACAGCGACCGACCTTGCCGACTGGCTGGTCCGCGAGTTGCGCGTTCCCTTCCGCACTGCCCATCACGTCACAGGTCGGCTCGTCGGCATGGCGGAACAGAAAGGCTGCGATCTGTCAGATCTGTCGCTGGGCGAAATGCAGTCCGTCGAACCCCAGATCAACGCGGGCGTTTTCGATGTCCTGACCGTTGAGGCCTCTCTTGCGTCCCGCACCAGCGAAGGCGGCACCGCACCGGCCAATGTGACGCATCAGGCCAAAGCCTGGCTCGCAAAACTCGGAGAATCCGCATGAAAACCCTGCTGCTCGTCAGCATGGCGGTTATGGCTCTCAGCCTGACCGCCTGCGGCAAAAAAGGCGCCCCACATGCCCCCGGCCCCGCGCAGGACATCACCTATCCGGGCACCTATCCGCCGGAATAAAGCTCTCTTTCAAAGCCTGCCGCACCAGTGGATGGTCCAGAACCTGTCGGGCCGTCCACCCTTTCTGCCGCAGAACCCGCACGCCTTCAGCCCCATCCCGTTTGGACAGCTTCTGCCCATCCGCACCCATGATAAGGGCATGATGGGCATAGACCGGTTCCGGCCAGCCCATCAGGTCCTGTAACACCCGCTGCACTGACGTCGCCTCGTACAAATCCCGCCCGCGCGTGACTGTGGTCACGCCTTGCAGCGCATCGTCATGCGTGACGCACAGATGATACGACAGACCCGTATCCCGCCGCGCCAGAACAATATCACCGAACGCCCCGGCCTGCCCTGCAATCCGCCCGCACCCCAGTTCGTGCCAGCCAGGCACTTCCTGCAACACATCAAGCGCCCGCCCCATATCGAGCCGCCAGACCGCTTCCCGAGCTTCATGAACTGCGCCATGCCGACAGGTCCCCGGATACACGACGCTCCCGTCCGGCGCGGTTTGCGTCGCGGCGTCGGCGATCTCCCGCCGCGTGCAGAAACACGGATAGAGCAGCCTCCGCTCCCGCAGAGTTTCCAGTACGGACTGATATTCAGACAAATGTCTGGACTGCTGCCGAACCGGCGCGTCTGACGACAATCCAAGCCAGTCCAGATCCTCCCGCAGCGCTGTTGTTAGCTCCGGCGTACAGCGCGTCGTATCAATATCCTCGATACGGATCAGGAACCTTCCGCCCTCACCCGCCATGATCCGCGAATAGAGCCCTGACACCACATGTCCCAGATGCAGAAAGCCCGTAGGACTCGGCGCAAATCGTGTTGTGGCGGGAAGCGTCATGAATGTGTCACCAGCGTTTGCTTGCGGTTCGCGCAGTTTACTGGAATAGTTTCCTCAAAGAAGCCGACGACACGTGTTTTCCCGCTGTTTGTCCCGTTTTCATTCGGCGCCCAACCCCGCATGTGTCGTCCTTGCAGAAAGGATGCGTGTGGTGTCCGTCAGCGGTCAGCATTTTCCGGCTCTTGTCCTGAACGCGGATTTCCGTCCGCTGTCCTATTTCCCGCTCTCGCTCTGGTCCTGGCAGGAGGCCGTCAAGGCCGTCTTTCTCGATCGCGTCTCGGTCCTTTCGGAATATGAAGACGCCGTCGTCCACTCTCCGAGCCAGAGCATGCGCCTGCCCAGCGTGATCGCCCTGAAAGACTATATTCCCAGCGCGCGCAAACCTGCTTTTACGCGCTTCAACGTCTTTCTACGGGACAATTTCTCGTGTCAGTACTGCCACGACCGATTGCCCACGCACGAACTGACCTTCGATCACGTCATCCCCCGCGCCCGCGGTGGCCGCACGACATGGGAAAATGTCGTCACCGCCTGTAGCCCCTGCAACCTGCTCAAGGGCTCAAAACTGCCAAGCGAACTTGGCATGCACCCACATCGCAAGCCAGTCCAGCCCAGCAGCCGCCTTCTTCAGGAAAACGGCCGGACCTTCCCGCCCCATTACCTTCACGAAAGCTGGCGCGATTATCTGTACTGGAATACCGAACTCGAAACCTGAGCAGACGTTCTGTTGATCCCCATTCTGCCCAACTTCTGCAAGGATGATTTTCCATGCGTACAGGACTTCTGCTCACAACACTCGTCCTCGGTCTTTCCGTCACAGCTCTCCCGGCCTCCGCCGAGACCCTGCATCTTTTTGGCCCTTTCAAGGGCGAACATGGCGCCACAACGCCGATCAAGGGCTCGGCGTCCGCCATGCTGGACACCACGAAAAACACCCTGACCTACCGCTTCGAAGATAATGGCCTGTCCGGTCCCGTCACGGCCATCCATCTTCATGGCCCCGCAGATGCAGGGGAAGACGCAGGCGTTCTGGCCCCGATCAACGGTCCCTACACCACCCGCATGACCGGCACACTCCAGCTCACGCCTGATCAGGTGAAGGATGTTCAGGCCGGACGGAGCTACATCAATCTTCACACGGAAAAATTCCCGGACGGAGAAGCCCGCGCCCAGCTCACCACGGAACTGACCGGCCACCATCACCACGCGGAATAAGACTGTCATCACGGCAAATTAAAAAAGGTCTGCCCCTCACAGGGCAGGCCTTTTTCATGAGACTGGCAACAGATCCAGTCTGGCGGGCAGTTTTATTCACCTGTCGTGGAATTTTTCGTAGCGGGAGCCTTGGCGGGCTGTCCCGGATCAAGATCATGCACGGCTTTTTTCGTCCAGACGCTGGTGTCATGCACCGCATCCTTTGTGCCGTTCTTGGTGGCCTTCCACCCCTTCTCGCCTTCCTTGCCAGTCCAGTGAGCCGCATCGGAGACGCCATTTTTCGTAGCGTCCCAGCCTTTGATGCTCTCTTTCTTCGTCCATTGCGCCGCATCGGACGTGTCATGACGAACCGCAGCCCAGGACTGACGCACACTCCGGCACAGATCGGTTTCACAGGGCTTCTCAGCGGAGTCAGCCGCCATAGCCTGCGAAGCCATTCCCAGCGGCAGCGCGGCCAGAGCAGCAAGAAGCAGAGGGGCGGAAGAGGAAATGAACCGGATCGACATCGTAAGTCTCCTGTTTTCAGAGACATACACCCTGTCATCCTCCACAAGGTCGGGCAAGCCCAACACAGCTTTCCCGTCGCAACACACAGTAGTCATAACAAAAAAAACCCCGCATCACTGCGGGGTTTTCAGCACGTCAAACCTGAAGAGCTTCAAGCACTAACGAAGCAGGATCATTCCCACTCGATCGTGCCGGGCGGCTTGGACGTGATGTCGTAGGTCACGCGATTGATGCCGCGCACTTCGTTAACAATACGCCCCGCAACGCGGTTCAGGAACTCGAAGTCGAACGGATAGACTTCCGCCGTCATGCCATCCGTGCTGGTCACGGCACGCAGGGCGCAGGCCTGATCGTAGGTGCGGCCATCGCCCATGACACCCACGGTCCGAACCGGCAGCAGAACTGCGAAGGCCTGCCAGATCGCATCGTAAAGTCCGGCGCGGCGGATTTCCTCAAGATAAATCACATCCACCTTGCGCAGCAGATCGAGCTTTTCTTTGGTCACATCGCCCGGAATACGGATCGCCAGTCCCGGTCCCGGGAACGGGTGCCGTCCGACGATGCTTTCGGGAATCCCGAGTTCGCGGCCCAGCATGCGGACCTCGTCCTTGAATAGCTCACGCAGCGGCTCGACCAGTTCCATGTTCATGCGGTCTGGCAGACCGCCGACATTATGATGGGACTTGATGGTCACGGACGGACCACCCGAGAAGCTCACGCTCTCGATCACATCCGGATACAGCGTGCCCTGTGCGAGGAACTGCGCACCACCCAGCTTCGCAGCTTCTTCCTCGAAAACCTCGATAAACAGACGGCCGATCGTCTTGCGTTTGGTTTCCGGGTCCGTCACGCCAGCCAGTTCCTTGAGGAACAGCTCTGACGCATCACGATGCACAAGACGAATGTTGAAGCGGCCACGGAACGTCTTGACGACCTCGTCAGCCTCGCCCGTGCGCATAATGCCCGGATCCACGAAAATGCAGGTGAGCTGATCGCCAATCGCATCATGGATCAGTTTTGCAGCCACCGAACTGTCCACACCACCGGACAGACCACAGATCACCCGACCCGAGCCGACCTGCTTGCGGATACGCGCGATTTCCAGATCGCGGAAACCCGCCATCGTCCAGCTGCCGCTGCAACCCGCGACATTATGGGTGAAGTTGCGGATCAGCGCTGCACCATGCGGCGTATGCACAACTTCGGGATGGAATTGCACGCCATACAGACGACGTCCCTCATCCGCGATGATCGCGAACGGCGCGCCTTCGGAATGGGCGACGGCACGGAAGCCCGGCGGAAGCTGCGTCACGCGGTCGCCGTGGCTCATCCAGACCTGTTCACGCTTACCGCGCGCCCAGACGCCACGAAACAGCGAGCAGTCTTCGGCAATATCGATATAGGCCCGACCGAATTCGCGATGATCGTGGTTTTCGACCTTGCCACC
The DNA here is from genome assembly GCF_018256215.1 of Gluconobacter sp. Dm-73. Lineage (NCBI taxonomy): Bacteria > Pseudomonadati > Pseudomonadota > Alphaproteobacteria > Acetobacterales > Acetobacteraceae > Gluconobacter > Gluconobacter sp. Dm-73. The sequence continues at coordinate 290,717 of NZ_JAERLW010000006.1, forward strand.
CAGCTGCTGGCACATGGCCTGCTGGCCGTAGCAGATGCCCAGCACAGGGCGGTTCAGAGCAAAAACCACCTCTGGAACTGGCGGTGCATTCTCGTCATGGACGCTGGCCGGGCTGCCAGACAGGATAATGCCGCGCGGATTGAAAGCGCGGATTTTTTCCTCGGTCGCCGTGTATGGCCAGATCTCACAGTACACACCGCTTTCGCGGACGCGGCGCGCAATGAGCTGCGTCACCTGACTGCCGAAATCCAGAATGAGGATACGGTCTTCGTGAAGAGTTTCGTCGAGCTTCTCGACGGTGCTGGCGTCCTGCTGGGTCAATGTCATGGCCTCGCGTTCCGGTTTCATGGTGCCTTTTGAGGCTCTCCTATAAGGTGTTGTGTCGTCTGCGTCATCCATTCTGCATCATCGAACAGGAACAACATGCGCCTGCCAGCATTTTTCGCCATTTCCGCCACGGCCCTGCTTACCGCATGTGCGGGCACGCCTGACCCCGGCCACGATCCAACCGGTTCCTGGGTTGGTGCTCTTGTTACGGATCAGGGAACATGCCCGACCGAGCACCCCTCCACCCTTCGTATAAGAGGCAGAGAGATCCTGTTCACACCCGCCGACGGCTCACAGGTTCTTCACGGCACCTACACACCCGGCAACCAGCACTATCATGCAGAACTCGCCATGACGGATCTGGACCACCATCCCACAGCCGCCGTCTTCAACGGCTACCCCGTCGGACAGGCGATCGGCGGTATTTTCGGCTCACCGTCGTGCCGCGCTCATATCACCATGACGCGAAACTGAAATTTTTTCGAAAGCGGGGTTGTCAGGTCAGTTAAGCCTCTGTAAAACCCCGCCTCACAGCGCACCCGTAGCTCAACTGGATAGAGCACCAGACTACGAATCTGGGGGTTAGAGGTTCAAGTCCTTTCGGGTGCACCAGTCTTCTCCTGATGAAGACTTATACAATGTGTCCGCACCCGTAGCTCAACTGGATAGAGCACCAGACTACGAATCTGGGGGTTAGAGGTTCAAGTCCTTTCGGGTGCACCACATTGCTTTCCCCTTACGATACTTTACTTACTAATTCAGTGGCGCACACGTTCAAGGCAGCGATAGACCTCGTCCCATTCATAGGGCTTGGCCAGAAACATCGTGCCGCCCGGCAACTCCCCCAGTTCCTGAATCCGGGTTCCTGACGTCAGAACAAGACCGATATCGGGGTGCTGCTCACGAATCGCGTGCGCAAGACCCACGCCATCCATATCACCGGGCATATTGACGTCGGAAAAAATCGTGCAGATGTCCGGGTGCCGGGCGAGAACAGCCAGTGCCTCGTCAGCATCCGCCGCAAGCGACGTCTCGTAACCAGCCTCTTCCAGCATGTCAGCAGCGAGGAATCGCAGAAGCGCCTGATCTTCAACGACCAGAACATGCTTTCTGTCGATTTTTTTACTCTCCCCCTGCGCGTTTCCCTGCGGAACGACGCTGGATGATGCTCCCTTCATGGACATGACATACATGGCAGTTACTTTCCGGGATTAAAAAACCTTTAACACCATAATGGTGTCGTCTCCTCAACAACGCGGAAACACGGCTCATGTTTGCATGAGTGAATTTTTTCTGACGCAAACCTTACGCACTATACCCTGTGGAAATACACAAATTTCAGTGTGGTAAAGGGGCGGCAAAACCGCCCCGCTCCGGCGTCGCCAGAACATCGATACCCACAATCCCCCACTGGCCGTCTGGCTGGCGTGCCAGAAGAGGGCCACCGCTGTCTCCGCGTGTTGCCGAACAATCATGATGGATCAAACCATTCCCTAACAAACCATTGATATAACAGGAAATATCTCCATACGGGACTTCCGACCGATCCTGCGGATATCCGACCAGCATCGCAGCCGCGCCCATCTGTGCTGCGCCGTAAGGAACAAGATCGGCCGACGCGATTACCTTGCGGTCCAGCACCAGCGTTGCACGATCCTCGGACGCCGTGCCGCCCTCGTTTTCAGGGTCGTAACCGGGCGCAATAACAAACTGTGTCACCTGCGCATGAAGACGGTAATGTCCGAGCATATAGCCCATCAGGACATGAACATCCTCAGGTTGGATATAGTGACGCGTCGCAGGCAGCCATAGACAGTGCGCCGCCGTCACCATGACGGTCGGTGCCACGGCGAATCCCGTGCAACGACTACCGAGGGAAGTTTGTACACGCCCCAGAATCTTCCAGGGCGCCTTATTCACATCCACCACGCTTCGATGGCTGTCAGGTCCGAGTCCCGGCAGCGCGACACCCGGAGCGGCGAACGCTGCTGCGCCGCAGATCCAGAACATCAGCAGCGCAGCGGCGCCTTTCATCCCAGATGATCCGGGCCGAACGCATCAGGCAACAGTTCGGCCAGCGTCCGGGTCAGAAGAATGTCCCCTTTAGGCGAAATCATATGCACCCGCAGTTCCGGCAGACCGAACTCCCGCAGTTTCTGCCGACACCCGCCACAGGGCGTACACGGCGCATCGCCGCCCACGACCACGATTTCCTCAATCCGCCGTCCCCCAGCACGGATCATGGAGGCAATCGCACCGGCCTCAGCACATGTTCCCAGCGGATAGGCGGCGTTCTCGACATTGCAGCCTGAATGAACAACACCCTCACACCGCAAGGCCGCGCCCACCTGAAAGCGCGAATAGGGTGCATAAGCACGCGAACGGGCCTCAAGGGCCTCCCGGATCAGTTCCTGTATCATGCCGATGATATTATCCCCTGCGGGTTCAGCTTGGAACATGCTTCCAAGAGCGATACGGTATCACCATCATGAGTGCACCGCTTCCCTCCGATCCCGCTACCGACCCGTCCTTCAACGACATGCTGGACACCCGCCCTTCCCTGACGATGGATGCGCGGGACGGACTCCTGTTCGAAGGCGTGCCCCTGCACGTCATCGCGGCCGCTGTCGGCACGCCGTGCTGGATCACAGGAGCAGAAACGCTGCGACGGCGGGCAAAAGCCCTGCGCGCGGCGTTCGAGGCTCGGAACCTGCCGATCAGCATGCATTTCGCCATGAAATCGCAGGACCATCAGGCCACACTCACCATCCTGCGGCAGTGCGGTTACGGCGTGGATATCGTCAGCGGCGGCGAAATGCAGCGCGCGCTCCATGCCGGGATCCAACCCTCGAAGATCGTTTTCTCCGGCGTTGGGAAATCCGATGCGGAACTGCGGGCAGCCGTTGAACACGATATCGCGCAGGTTAATGTCGAAAGCGTCGAAGAACTATACCGCCTCGACGACATTGCCCGCGCCTGCGGTCGTGTCGCGCGTGCTGCCCTGCGTGTTAATCCGGACGTGGACGCCGACACTCATGACAAGATTTCCACAGGTCGCGCCGGAGACAAATTCGGTATCGAACACCGCCGCGCCGTGGCCCTGTATAGTGAAGCCGCCAGCCTGAAGAACGTCCGCCTCGTTGGCCTTGCCGTTCATCTGGGCAGCCAGATGCTGACCGCAGGCCCTTTCCGCGAAGGCTATACCCGACTGGCCGATATGGTCCGCGAAATCCGCGCCGCCGGTCACACCGTCGAAGCCGTGGACTGCGGCGGCGGCCTCGGTATCCGCTATCGTGACGAAATCGCTCCCTCGCCCGATATGCTCGCAGGCGTTATTGCCGAGACGCTGGGGGACCTTGGTGTCCGCCTCAGCATCGAACCCGGCCGCTGGCTTTCCGCACCAACCGGCATTCTACTAAGCCGCGTGATCGAAACGAAAGCTGGCAATCCAGATTTCGTTGTGCTCGACGCTGCCATGAACGATCTGGCCCGTCCATCCCTGTACGAATCCTGGCACGGCATCATGCCAGTCGCCCCCAATGGCCTGACCAGCCCGACAAAACTCTGGGATATCGTCGGTCCGGTCTGCGAAAGCAGCGATATCTTCGCCCGTGATCGCGCGCTCCCTGCGGATACGAAACGTGGTGACCTGATCGCCCTGCTCGACACCGGCGCTTATGGATTTGTCATGAGTTCCACCTATAATTCCCGCCCGCTCGCCGCGCAGGTTCTGATCGACAATGGGAAATGGGATATTATCCGCCAGCCCCAGAGTGTTGCAGAACTGATTGCCGTTGAAACCGTCCCCGAATGGCTGACAGCAGCTGGGAATGACCATGGCTGAGCCAAACCCGGCCCTCCATCTCAAAACCCTGCGCCGCAAGGCCCAGCGCGTCCTGTGGTGGGAACGGGCCTGGGAGCCCCTGCGCTGGCCTCTGCTTCTGGTGGCGTTCTATGGTCTGGCCAGCCTTGCACGCATTCCGCAGTCCCTGCCCGACTGGTTGCACGCGCTACTCGAAATCGGTGTGCTCGGCACGGCACTCTGGCTGACCGTCAGCGGCGTGCGGCGTGTCGCCCCCGTGAGCATCCCGGCAGCAGACCGCAGGATCGAGCACGATTCCCGTCTCGCCCGCCAACCACTGCTCAGCCTGACGGACCGACCGGCTTTTGCCGGAAACGGCGAACAGTCCGCCATCTGGGCGCGACATGTCGAACGCGTTACGGCCTCGCTCGGAACGCTCCGCGTCGGTCTTCCGCATCCCGAGATCAGCCTGCAAGACCGCATTGGGCTCGTCGCTGTCCCTCTAGCCCTGATCGGTGCCGCGCTGCTGGCAAGCACACACACGCCGTCACGTCTTTACGCCGGACTAGTCCCCGGCGTGGACGATGACAGCGTCCCGCTCCCGACCCTTCAGGCCTGGATCGACAGACCGCCTTACGCTCCCGGCGCGCCCATTTTCCTGTCCTCAACAGGCCGCACCTCGATTGATGTGCCGCAGGGTTCGATCCTGAACGCCACCATCACCGGCGCTCACGGAAAACCCACTTTGTCCGGCATCGCCTCTCCTGAACAGAGCCGTCTGGATGCCGGAAGCTGGAACAGCCACGGCACGCTTCAGCAATCCGGGACTGTCCGCATCGTCGTTCGTGGCCGCACTCTCGGCGCATGGCATGTGACCGTTGAGCCCGATTTGCCCCCGACCGTCACGTGGGACGACAAGCCGGGCCCACAGAAAGACGACTGGCGTACCGGACTGCCCTGGCACATCCACCAGACCTATGGCGTAGAGTCGCTTGAGGCAGAAATCCACCTGCCCGGTCTCTCCCGCGGTCGCGTGCTGCGCGTTCCAATCCCTCTCGACGGTCATCCGAAGGACGCGAAAGGGATTGCCACACCCGACCTCTCCTCCGATCCTTTTGCGGGAATGGACGTCGAAGGCCGCCTGCACGCCAAAAGCGTCTCGGGTCGCGAAAGCCGAAGCGATCTGATCAAATTCCAGATCGGCGCCCGCAAATTCACCGACCCGCTGGCCCGCGCCCTCGTGGCTTTGCGCCGCCGCCTCATGCTTGGGCAGGAACGCGCCTCGAAGGTTTCGGACGAACTGGAACTCCTGACGCAGACAACCGACGAACGCGCGATCCTCGCGGCTCTGGGTCTGGAAATCGCATCCCTTCGTAAAGACGCCCCTGAAGGCTCGGCGGATCGTGTTCCCGGCGACCTCTGGGCGCTTGCGCTCTATCTGGACGATCTGCGTCGTGACGGCCCTGAAATCGCCGATGCCGCAGCTGAAGTCCGCGCAGCCCAGCAGGGCGTGCAGCAGCAGCTCGACCATATGCGTGAACTTGGGGAAAAGGGTCATACCCTCCCCGAGCAGGAAGAACTCCAACGCCGCACACAGGTCCTCAAGGACGCCCTGAACCGTCGGATGCAGCTCCTGTTCGAACGCGCCGCGCAGAGCGGGATCATGATGCCGCAATCCGGCACCAGCTCGGCCGACCCGTTCTCAGACGAAATGCGCCGCCTCCAATCCGAAGCCAATCAGGGGCATGGCGACGAAGCCCTCCGGCGTCTCCAGCAGATGGAAGACATGGCCGAACGCATGCGTCAGGCGCGCCCCGAAGACCTCAAGGCGCTTGCCGCCCAAATGAAGGCGCAGGCCGAAGCACAGGCGCAGCGCGCGGCCCTGCATGATCTCGTCCACCGCGAGACCACGCTGCTCGACCACACGCAGTCCCGCCTTTCCGCCGCCCGCAAGGCCGCAGCACCGCCCGATGACGGCAATCCGCCTGATGTCAGCCAGATGTCCACGGCGGACCTGCTCCGCCAGCTTGGAATGCAGCCGCCTGCCGGAATGGATCAGCCTGCCGACAAACCGCCTGCACCGGTCGATCCGGCGACGGTTGCTGCCCAGTCCGACGGGCGCCGTGCGGATCACGCCCTGCAACGCGCCCTTCAGCGCGTGAACGATATCCTGAGCCACCGCGTCAAGGATCTGACCGGCAAGCCCGCCACAGCCTTCGACAAAGCCAAAACGGACATGCAGAGCGCCCGCGAAGCCCTCGCGGACCGCAAGGACGCCGATGCCCAGACAGCCGAACAGAAAGTTCTGGCCGACCTCTCCGAAGCCGGAAAGCAGATGCGCCAGAACCAGAAATCCGGCGGTTCCGGCAAGGGTGGGCAGGGTGGAGGCAGCCTGAGCTTTATCCCCTCCGGTGGTGCAGGCGGTTCCGGAAAACCCCAGCACGGCGCAAAGGGCCAGCAGGGCGATGACGGTGACCAGCCGCAGGCCGGCGACGAAGACGGCGGTGATGAGGACCAGAAGGATCAGGATCCGCTGGGCCGTAAACTCGGCGAAGGTGACAAAGGCAAGGATTCGGACGCCCATATCCCGGACAAAAGCGCCCGGGACCGCGCCCGGGACATCGAACGCGAACTCCGCCGCCGCGCCTCGGACCGCACGCGCCCGCAGAGCGAACTGGACTATCTGGAACGGCTCCTCAAATCGTTCTGAGACAAAAAAGCCCGGTGCCATCGAGGCACCGGGCTTTTTCAGAGGTGGCAAAGACGATCTTGCCCCCCCGAATTACATAATATTACGGAACACGATAGAACGGATTCGGGAGCAGGAAAGTCTTTTCTGCAAAGCCACCGCTCAGGTCGGACGGCTGATCCCCAAGACTTGCAATAATTGTATAGCCTTTACGCTCGATCCGCTCGCGGGTCGGCGCCTTGTACAAGGCAGCATATCCATGGGAGGTCATCGGTCGCAGATACAGCCCGTCCCAGTGCTGGATTCCCGCCAGATGCAGGTTCCGCTCGGTTGCGTCCCGCTCGTCTTCATGGCGCCCCGTCACGAAAAACACCGCGACATGATTTGCCTGAGCCTCTGCGATCAGCGCCCGCATGGACGCAAAAGCCGGGGCGCGGCCACTCTTTTCCCAGGCAATCGCGCCACACGGCCCTTTAGGCAGAGCGTCGCACGGACCCGCTGGAATATAGCCGAAATCATCGGCGCGGATCTCGTCCCAGTTGGACAAGATCGTCTCGTCGATATCCAGAACGATTGCGGGATGGCGCGTTTTTGGCGCCGTCTGTTTGATCCACTGGCGCGCCTGGGCAACTACGGCGTCGAAATCGCGCTGATAATCACCGCTGTCGTGATAGGCACTGGCGGCCATAATGGCATCGCCAACATTCGCAGGCGGCGCGGCCAGCGCCGCGAGGGGCGCAACAAACAGGCTGGTGGCAAGCAGGAGGGAACGGATCATGGAGGAGCCACCTTTCGTGACAGAAGAACAAGCCCGACCCCGACCAGCGCCAGAGCCGTACCGATAACGGACACACCGCCATAGCCCAACCCCATGGACAGTGCGATCCCTCCCAGAGCCGCACCGATCGCATTGCCGAGGTTGAACGCCCCGATATTCATGGACGACGCCAGCGCAGGCGCATCATGCGCGGCCTGCATCACCCGCATCTGAAGCGCAGGCATGAGCGCAAAGGTCGCCGCACCCCACAGCAGCGCCGCAAACAGTGCGCCCGGTACGCTCTGCGCCATCCACGGGAAGATCAACATGATCACGCCAAGGACGGGGAAAAAGACCAGCAGGCTCCCATCCAGAGAGCGATCCGCGCTCCGGCCGCCTATAGCATTTCCGATCGAGAACCCTACCCCGGTCAGCATCAGCGCCAGAGTGATGATGGTGGGGCTGGCATGGGTGATGTGTTCGAGGATTGGCGCGATATAGGTGTAGAGCACGAACATCGCCCCCGCGCCGATCGCCGTCGTCAGCAACGCCAGAAGCACATTCCCCTTCACGAGAACCCGCAATTCGCGCCCAACTTCCGGGGCCGGGCCAATCTCGCGGGCCGGCAGGGCAAACTGCACGGCCAGCATGGTTACGAGCCCCAATATGGCCGTCACCCCGAACGCACTGTGCCAGCCGAAATTCAGCCCGAGCCATGTCATTGCTGGAACACCAACGATATTGGCGATCGTCAGCCCCATGAACATGGACGCCACCGCACTCGCCCGGCGCGCTGGCGCGACAGATAAGGAAGCCTCCACGGCTCCCAGCCCGAAGAACGCCCCATGAGCCAGACTGGTCAGAACGCGTGAGGCAAACAGCAGATCATAGCTGGCAGAAACCGCAGAGAGCAGATTGCCCGCCACATACAGCCCCATCAGCAGGATCAGGGCCAGTTTTCGACGAAAACGCGCCATCAGCAGCGTAATGACGGGCGCACCCAGCATCACACCAACCGCATAAGCCGTTACCAGCCCACCCGCCTTGGGTACACTGACCTGAAGACCATGCGCGATGACGGGCAGCAGGCCCATCGGCGTAAATTCTGTGGTGCCGATGGCAAAGGCGCCAACGGCGAGCGAAAGCAGTGGCCAGTTTGGGGACGATTTCGCTGCCAGTTTCAAGACCGGTCTCCGGGAGGACAGATTGTTCGAGATTAATCGAACCCTGCCACACCCGGAATCCCTGGACAACCCAAAGCTGTTTTACATCATTCCGTTGGGGTGCTGCCCCATATCCATGCCATCCATGATCATGGATTTGTGGTGCGGATCATCGAGATGACATTCATGGTCCTGAAGCTCCTCGCCCGATCCATGATCGAGCACATGCGCCATGTCATCGAGCAGGATGAACCCGCCATGCTTCGCCGGCGTGATGACGAGCGTGTGGATGGACATGTCATCAGCAGCAATCACCCGGAACGGCGACGGCTCCAGAGACGTCACGATCCGCGCCCGATAGGGATGACCGTACAACGAGACCAAAGACCAATCCTCGGTAATCATGTTCTTGTCGAGCTCGGCACGCGCATAGGACGTCAGGCAATCCAGATGGATGTGCAACTGGTCCTGCGTGCGCCCCGAACGCGAATTGATCGCCATCGACAGATGCGAGTCAGGGATTTCAAACCCGTAGGACTGCGCCACATGGGCACGCTGCCCCCAGGCTTCCGCAAAATAATTCGGCGTCTCAGGCTTCAGCAGACTTGGATCTTCAACGCCCGGCACCTTCTGCGTCGGGATCACCAGATACTGGCCGCGTCCGGTCTGATCCTTGAGGAGGGCATAACCATCTTTCTCGTCATAAACCGTGCAGGGCTTGTGATCCGCATCAACAGCGCAACGCCCGTGAACGACCTTCCATAACGCGCCCCGGTCATGGGATTTTCCGCAGCCGGCCAACCCGAAAACCACTGCCGCCGCTACAAGACCAAATCTGGCCGCCGTCCCGTAATCCCGCAAAGTCATTCTTCCCTAACCTGACATTCAAGCTGCATGGCAGCCGCCAGCCTCTCGAAACGACGTCGGACCGCACTGCCCGCCGCCCGCACACTGCGCGCGCCCAGAACCAGCACGAGCGTTTCGTCTTCCACGAGAAGCCTGCACTCATCGAGCAGGACTTTCGTCCCCGCGCAGAGTGTATAGGCCAGCCGGAGCGCAAGGCCCAGACGCACCGCACGGTCAATCTCCGAACGCGACAGAAGCTGCCGTGAAGGTTCAATGAGGGGAGAGTCCATCGAGACTTCATATCGTACGGCGAGCGTCAGGCCGATAAAGGCCCGAGCCGTATGATCGAAGCCCACACCATGCCCATACATCACCCGTCGATAGGTCTGCTCAACCCGATATTCCGGGTGATCGTAAGAACCGATATCGGAGAGCATACACGCCAGTTCGCGCAGACGCTTCTGGGTGCGCGTCTCGTCGCGGAACAGCGGTGCGGTCCAACTCACCAGCGCCTCAGCGAGCGAGGCGCTGCGGGCCAGACGATTGGCCATTTCCGTCGCCAGATCCGTCATCGGATCGAGATCCGCAACCGAGGACGCCACATGGCGCATGTACCAGCCTTCGCGCAGTCCATCGACACTGAACACGACCTTGGACGGACGGACCCGCTCCATCAGACAGCGCAACACAACCGCCGCAAACGGCGCATCTGCCAGACGCTTGCGGGGCGCACCGGGCATTTTCTCAAGGGTCCGGCGCGGAGAACTGATGACCCAGTCCGCCATTTCCCGCGCTTCCCCCTCGGAAAGGGTAAACAGATGCACGAGGTTTAATGGATACTGCGTCCGCGCGATCTGAAGCCGCGCCAGCGCACGAAACGCCCCGCCCACGAGATAGAGCGGCCGCCCGGTCATGCCCGGCAGCCAGTTCACTTCTGCCAAAAGCTCGTTCGCAATTTCCGCTGCCCGCTCAATGCTGCCCTTGGCACGGTCATGCAGCCGGATCACGCCCAGCTTCGTCGTCACGGCTTCAAAATACTGGCTGTCCGCAACATGGATCAGTTCCAGAGAACCGCCACCAATATCCGCAACCAGTCCATTCGCTTCCGGCAGACCACACAGAACGCCGCGGGCCGCATAATCGGCTTCTTCGGTCCCTTCCAGAACGCGGATCGGCACGCCTGGCATCCGCGCTCGGATGGCGTCCACGAAATCGGGTCCGTTGGTCGCATCGCGAACGGCTGCGGTGGCGAGAACCTCGAAAGGCTCGGCCCCCATGGCACGGGCGACGGCATGGAACCGCCCCAGCACGTCCATCGCCAGCGTAACGCCCTCGTCATTGAGACGCCCGGTCACATCCAGTCCGCGCCCCAGCTTGAGCGTGGCTTTCTCGTTGAAAATCGGAAGGGGATTGCGCGTTACCCCTTCAAAAACAACCAGCCGGACCGAGTTGGACCCAAGATCGACAATGGCGGAACGCTGTGCAGATGAGGACATGAAATCAGTCTTCCAGAATCCTGTCGGGCCGCTCACGGGGGCGATGTGCCTCCGGAAGGACCTTCTCCCGCGCAGCCGAGCCTCGGCCGGACAGGGACGGATTGTTCATGAAGTATTCGTGGGCGGAGAACGGATGTGCGCCCGGCGAAACCCGATGCCAGTAGCCGTCCCTCGTGAGCGTCCAGCTCTGAAGGTTGTCCTTGATGTTCATCGTCATGATCTGGCCAAGAATCTGCGCATGGACCGTCGGGTTCGTGATGGGCACCATGGCTTCTACCCTCCAGTCCATGTTCCGCACCATCCAGTCTGCCGAAGAAATGAAAACTTTTGCCTTGGCGGACGGCATCCGGTGTCCGTTTCCAAAGGCGAAAACCCGGGAATGTTCCAGAAAACGCCCGACAATCGACTTGATTTCAATATTATCCGAAAGCCCTGGCACACCGGGCCGCAGACAGCAGATTCCGCGAATAATCCCGATAATTTTCACTCCGGCCTGCGAGGCTTCGTACAGCTTGTCGATCAGTTCGGCATCCACGAGGCTGTTCATTTTCAACCAGATCCGCCCCGGACGCCCCTCCTTCACATGGTCGATCTCATCCTGAATGAGCTGTTCCAGCGTGGAGCGGATGGTGATGGGCGAGAAGGCCAGCGCATCCATTTTCGCGGGGATGGCATAGCCCGTCATGTAATTGAACAGACGCGCCGAATCCGAAGCCAGCTTCGGGTCACAGGTGAAGAACGACAGATCCGTATAAATCCGCGCCGTGATCGGATGGTAATTGCCCGTTCCGAAATGCGCGTAAGAGCGCAGCGAGCCATTCTCGCGACGGACCACAAGACTCAGCTTGGCATGGGTCTTGAGATGCGCGAAACCGAACACGACCTGCACGCCCGCAGCTTCAAGCGCGCGGGACAGGCGAATATTGGCTTCCTCGTCAAACCGGGCCCGCAGTTCGACCATCGCCGTGACCGACTTCCCGGCTTCCGCCGCTTCGATCAGCGCGTGAACGATCGGGCTGTCGCGGGATGTGCGATACAGCGTCTGCTTGATTGCCAGAACGTTCGGGTCCAGCGCCGCCTGACGCAGGAACTGCACCACCACGTCGAAGCTTTCGAACGGATGATGGACCAGCATGTCCTTCGCCCGGATCGCCGCGAAACAGTCGCCGTCATAATCCAGAACCCGCTCCGGAAAGCGCGGCGTATAGGCCGAAAACACCAGATCCGGGCGGTCATCCACGATCAGTTGCTTGAGATCGGTCACTCCGACGAAGCACGGCAGAACGACAACGTCCTCCTCACCCACGCCCAGCTCTTCACCCATCTCACGACCCAGCGTGTCCGGCAGCTTGCGATCAAGTGCGAGGTGGATGCACACGCCGCGCCGACGCTGCTTCAGCGCCGTTTCGTAAGACCGGACCAGATCCTCGGCCTCGTCTTCAAACTCCACATCCGTATCGCGGATCACGCGCAGCACGCCCGCAGCACCGATCACCAGCCCCGGAAACAGGCGTCCGGCAAATAGCGTGATGAGATCTTCGAGCAGCACGAAGCGGATCTGGTCCGGTGTTTCCTGCCCTTCCTTCAACCGCGCCGGAAGCCGCAAGAAACGCGGAACCTGCGCTGGCAGCAGGATAAGTCCATCCATCACATGTGCTGAAGAGGCCGCATCCTTCAGACGCAGATGCAGCGCCAGCCCCATATTCGGAATGAAAGGCAGTGGATGGGAAGGATCGACCGCCATCGGCGTCAGCACCGGGAAAACCCGCTCGTCGAACAGCGTGGAAAGCTGCGCCAGATCCGTTTCATCCAGCGAGTCGGTCGGAAGAATGACGATCCCCGCGTCCTTCAGCTCTCCTTCCAGCACATGCCAGACGCGCTGCTGCTCCGCCAGAAGATGCCGCGCCTTCTGCCGCACCTGTGAAAGCTGCTGGATGGGGGTCAGTCCGTCCGGACTGCGCACGACCATGCCTTCGCGCACCTGCCCTACAAGCCCGGCCACACGCACGGAATAGAACTCGTCCAGATTGCTGGAACTGATCGAGAGAAACCGCACCCGCTCCAGCAGCGGATTGCGGGTATTTTCGGCCTCTTCAATAACGCGCTCGTTGAAATCCAGCCAAGACAGTTCCCGGTTCAGAAAACGCTCTGGCGACGTTGCCATACGCGCGTAATCTTCGGCGCGGATAGCGGGAGTCTGTCGGCGACGGCTGCGGTTCTGGGCCGGGGTCACTGCACTGCGGGGCTTGCGGGGAGAGCGGCGGCGCGGCGCGGGCCGGGAATCTTCAGTCGTCACAATGGGGCCTTCCGGAACACACGAATTTACAAATCGCCTCAAGGGTCATGCCACGGGATAGGCATGTCAAACGGAGTTTTTGTGTCACGTTCTTGACATCTATTCCTCAGGCGTCAGCAGATCCGGCAACATTTCCAGCGCCAGCGCCCGCGTAATGGGCTGTTTGCGGACCAGCGCCGCCTCGTCCAGCCGCTCCACCGCGGAAACCAGCGCGTTGCCCGTGCGGGGCAGATGACGCCACAGCCAGTCCGTCACCGATTGCGACACGACGAGCTGCCGATCCGCCAGCAGCGACAGGAGCAGCGTCGCCCGCAGATCATCCTCAGGCTCACCCGTCGCGGTCGTGGCCGTCGCCCGCAGACGGCTGGCCAGATCGGGCAGCATGAAATGACTGCGCGACGGCGGCAGGCGTCCCGCCATCAGAACGCGATCGCCTTGGGAGAACGCATCGTTGAGCAGATGCAGCATGGTCGCCTCATCGCCCGGCGAATCGGCATTATCAATCGCAAGATTCCCCTGAACCCGGATCCGCCCGCCCGCAGAGGACCTAGAGAACAGGCGGGCATCCAGTACCGTCGCGTCATGTTCATGCGCCCATGCCGTCAGAAGATGCGTCTTTCCCGTCCCCGAAGGCCCCCAGAGCCATAAACGCCCATCCGGCCATTGACTGCGCGCAAGCCATGCCCGTGCCGCCACATTCGACGGACCATTGATGAAACGATCGGACGTCATCGCCGTCACCCGGCGCAGGGGAAACGCCATCTGGGTGGCCGCGGGTCTTCCGGACACCCCGCCCACATCCCGTTTCGTCATCGCAGCCCCCTTTTTCATGCCGTAACACCATCAAACAGGCGTTCCGCCAGCGCGCAGGATGCTCTAGAACGGCGTCACGTCAACCAGCGGGAACCTTTCGACCATGACCGATCAGCCTGATATCGCCCCCGGATCGAGCCACAGCACGGCTGGCGGCGCAAGCTACGCACAGGCCGGCGTGGATATTGCCGCTGGCGATGCGCTGGTCGACGCCATCAAGCCCGCAGCCAAAGCCACGAACCGTCCCGGCACGATGGGCGGCCTCGGCGGCTTCGGCGCGCTTTTCGATCTGAAGGCCGCAGGCTTCACCGATCCCGTCCTCGTCAGTTGCACCGATGGCGTCGGCACGAAGCTGATGGTCGCCATCGAGGCGGGCAAGCATGATGATGTGGGGATCGACCTCGTCGCCATGTGCGTCAACGACCTCGTCGTACAAGGCGCCACCCCGCTATTCTTCCTGGACTATCTCGCCACCGGAAAACTCTCCGTCGAGGCTGCTGCTACGGTCGTCAAGGGCATTGCCAAGGGTTGCGCCGAGTCCGGCTGCGCTCTCGTCGGCGGCGAAACGGCTGAAATGCCCGGCATGTATGCCCCTGGCCATTACGATCTCGCAGGCTTCAGCGTGGGTGCGGCCGAGCGCAACAACCTGCTCCCCGCCAACATCGCCGAAGGCGACACGCTGATCGGCCTGCCCTCCTCCGGCGTTCATTCCAACGGCTTCTCGCTGGTCCGCGAAGTTGTGCGCCGCTCCGGCCTCGGCTGGAACGACCCGGCCCCCTTCGCCGAAGGTCACACGCTGGCCGAAGCCCTGATGACGCCCACGAAGCTCTATGTCCGCACGGTGCTAGACCTGCACGCCAAGGGCCTGCTGAACGGCTGCGCCCACATCACAGGCGGCGGCCTGCCGGGCAACCTGCCGCGCGTCCTGCCCGAAGGCTTCGGCGTCTGCGTGGACGGCTCCGCATGGGTCGTTCCGTCCGTTTTCCGCTGGCTGGCCAAAACCGGCAATGTGGCGGCTGACGAAATGCTCCGCGTCTTCAACTGCGGCATCGGCATGGTGCTTGTCACATCCGAGCCGGAAAAGGTCATGGCGGAACTGGATGCGCGCGGCGAAACCGGTTTCCTCATGGGCCAGATCGTCCGCTCCGACGACGCCTACACCCTGACCGCACCGGTTTCCTTCGCATGAAGAAGCCGCCCGTCAGAAACAGAGCCAAGCCCCCCGCTAAAATCGCGGCTAAAAAGACCGAAAAAGTCCCCGTCGCGATCCTCATCAGCGGTCGCGGCAGCAATATGCGCGCCCTGATCGAGGCCTGTGCCCGACCGGACTATCCCGCCGAAATCGTGCTGGTCCTCAGCAACCGCCCGGATGCGCCGGGCCTTGAGGTCGCCGAAGACGCGGGCCTGAAAACCCTCGTCATCGACCACAAGCTTTTCGGTACGGACCGCGAAGCCCACGAACGCGAAATAGACGCAGCCCTTCAGGCCTCCGGCGCCATGCTGGTCGTCCTCGCGGGCTATATGCGTGTCCTGACACCATGGCTGGTCAAGGCGTGGGAAGACAGGATGCTCAACATCCACCCGAGCCTCCTACCCGCCTTCCCCGGCCTACACACCCATGAAGCCGCCCTCAAGGCTGGCGCAAAAGAACATGGCTGCACCGTCCACCTCGTCACATCCGGCGTGGATGAAGGCCCTATTCTCGGGCAGGCCAGCGTTCCCGTCCTTGACACCGATACGCCAGAAACCCTTGCCGCCCGCGTGCTGGAACAGGAACACCTGCTCTACCCGGACGTACTCGAAATGATCTGCGACGTTTTTGCGAAGTAAGAGACGTCCAGCGTCTCCAAACAAAAAAGGCGCGGACCGAAGTCCGCGCCTTTTTTTGTTGAGAACAGATTACCTGTCGTAAAAATTACGGCAGGATTTCCGTCTCGGCGAAGAAGAAGGAGATTTCGTTCTTCGCGTTCTCAAGGCTGTCAGAGCCATGCACGGAATTGGCTTCGATGCTCTCGGCGAACAGCTTGCGAACGGTGCCTTCAGCAGCATCGGCCGGGTTGGTGGCGCCCATGACTTCGCGGTTCTTGGCGACAGCGCCTTCACCCTGCAGAACCTGCACGACAACCGGCTCGGCAATCATGGAGGACACGAGGCTGCCGTAGAACGGACGCTCCTTGTGAACTGCGTAGAAAGCGCCAGCCTGCTTCTCGGTCAGGTGGATGCGCTTCTGGGCGACGATACGCAGGCCGGCGTCTTCGAACACGGCATTGATCTTGCCGGTCAGGTTACGCTTGGTGGCGTCGGGCTTGATGATGGAAAGCGTGCGCTCAAGAGCCATCTTTCTTCTCCTGTTAGGACCGGTCCTCGCTGGACCAGCGGGTCAATACCGCCGTTCCACTAGAGCAAATTCATCGTTCCTGATAGGTCTGTCGCAGTTTTTTAACGTCCCCCGTTTCTTTTCTTCCGACTGACCGAGGCGCCCGTGAGCCTGCTCACCATCACTGACCTGACCCTCCGCATCGCGGGCCGTACCCTGCTGGACAATGCGTCCCTCAGCGTGGATCCGGGACGCAAGATCGGTCTGATCGGCCGGAACGGAGCCGGAAAGTCCACACTTCTGGCCGCGATCGCGGGAGATTTCGCACCCGATGGCGGCACCATCACCCTCGCCGCACGCGCCACGATGGGCCGGGTGAAGCAGGAAACGCCTTCAGGCAGCACCTCGATCCTCGATACGGTCCTCGAAGGCGATCTCGAACGCACCCGCCTGCTGGCAGAGGCCGAAACCGCCACCGACCCGGCCCGCATCGCCGACGTGCATGAACGCCTCATCGCCATCGACGCCTACACCGCCCCGGCCCGCGCGGGTGCCATCCTGTCCGGCCTCGGCTTCGATCAGGACGCCCAAAATCGGGCAGTCTCGGATTTCTCGGGCGGCTGGCGCATGCGCGTGTCGCTGGCCACGGCGCTGTTCCTGAATCCCGATCTGCTGCTGCTCGACGAGCCAACCAACCATCTTGATATCGAAGCCACGCTCTGGCTGGAATCCTGGCTCGCGAAATTCTCCGGCGCCGCGATCATCGTCAGCCATGACCGCTCCCTTCTCGACAATACCGTCGATGCCATCGCCCATCTCGATCACCAGAAAATCAGCGTCACCCCCGGCGGCTACGACAATTTCGTCCGTATCCGCACGGAACAGGCGCTTCAGCAGAACCGCGCCGCCGAACGCATCGCCGCCCAGCGCGCGCATATGCAGTCCTTCGTGGATCGTTTCCGCGCCAAAGCCACGAAAGCCAAACAGGCACAGGCGCGCCTGAAAGCCCTCGAACGCCTGCCGCAGATCGAAAGTGTCGTGGAAGACACCCCCACACGCTTCTCTTTCCCCGAACCGCAGCCTTTGCCGCCGCCGATGCTGAGCCTGAACAATGTCAGCCTCGGCTATGACGGCCGCGTCGTGCTTAAAGGGCTGAACCAGCGTCTGGATATGGAAGACCGGATCGCCCTGCTTGGCCAGAACGGGCGCGGCAAATCCACCTTCGCCAAGCTGCTGGCCGGTCGGCTGGAGCCGATGTCAGGCACTTACACCCACTCCCCAAAGCTGAAGATCGGCTATTTCGCCCAGCACCAGAGCGACGAACTCGTTCTGACCGACACGCCCATCGACCATATGAGCCGCGCCATGCCGGACGCGCTCCCCGCTGCCGTCCGCGCCCAGCTGGCCCGGTTCGGCCTTGATGAAAACCGCGCAGAGACAAAGGTCGGCGAACTCTCTGGCGGGGAAAAAGCGCGTCTGCTCCTCGCCCTGTCCACCCGCGAAGCCCCGCATCTGCTGATCCTCGATGAGCCGACCAACCATCTCGATCTCGACGCCCGCGACGCCCTGATCCGCGCCCTGTCAGCGTTCGAAGGCGCGGTCGTCCTCATCAGCCATGACAGCCATCTCGTGGAATCCGTCGCCGACCGTTTCTGGCTGGTCGAAGACGGTACGATCTCGCCGTTTGATGGCGACATGGCCGAATATCGCGCTTGGCTTCTCGAGCGCGCCCGCAAGGCCCGCGCCGAGATAGCGGAACGCAGCAAGGCCGCCACGGCGTCAACAGATGGCGGCACAGCGTCTGCCCAGAAACGCATCGACCGCAAGGAACAGACACGCGCCCTCGCCCCGCTGCGGCGGAAAATCCGCGATGCGGAAGCGAAAATGACTCAGCTTGCCGGCGAAAAGAAAAAGATCGAGGCCCGGCTGGCCGATCCTGCTCTCTACCAGTCCGGTGATGCTGGGGAACTGACATCCCTGAACGTGCATCTTGCCGCGCTCAACGCCACGCTCGAAACCGTCGAGGAAAGCTGGCTCGAAGCGCAGGCCGAACTGGAAGATGCAACGGCCTGAGCCGGGCCCATTGACCCTCCTTCTTCCGCCCCATAAGCCAGTTGCCAACGACTGAGCCTCAGGACTGACACCCCCATGCGCATCTCTTTTTCCGATCCGGCAGAACGCAGCGAAACGGAACCCCGTGCGCGGGAACTGTCCAAAATTGCCGGGCTGATGCGGATCACGCTCGCCCTGACCCTGATGCTGCTCGCCATCTGGCTGATCGGCGATGTTCTGGCCGTGATCTTCGCCTCCGCTCTCGTGGCCATCGTCCTGCATGGGCTCGCCCGTATGCTTCGGCGTCACGTTCCCGTCATTCCCTATCAGGGCGCGGTTGCTCTCGTAACCGTTGCGATCCTCGTTGCCATGATCGGCCTTGGCTGGAGCAGCGGCCCTTCCATCAGCGACCAGTTCATCCGCCTCAAACAGGCGCTGATCACTCAATCCGGTGAACTCCGCGCCCATCT
Organism: Gluconobacter sp. Dm-73; assembly: GCF_018256215.1. NCBI lineage: Bacteria > Pseudomonadati > Pseudomonadota > Alphaproteobacteria > Acetobacterales > Acetobacteraceae > Gluconobacter > Gluconobacter sp. Dm-73. The sequence continues at coordinate 309,745 of NZ_JAERLW010000006.1, forward strand.
TTCCGGCTCCACGATCGGCCAGATGGTCCTTGACCACCTGCCAGCCTCTCTTGGCGGAAACGCTCCCGGAACAGGAGGCCTCGGCTCTCTGGGATCAGGACTTGCGGGCTCGGTCACAGGGCTTCTCAGCAGTGTTTTCGGTATCATCGGAACGCTTCTGGTCGTTCTGATCGCTGGTCTGTATTTCGCCCTCAGCCCGGCCGTCTATATCGACGGGATGATCCGCCTCGTCCCCACGCAGCACCGTCCCGCCGCGCGTGAACTAATGTTGACCGCCGGGTCCACGCTCTGGGCCTGGACCGCCGGGCAGGCACTGGACATGCTCGTGGTCGGCATCCTCTCAGGCGTCGGCCTGTCGCTGATTGGCGTGCCGCTTGCACTGGCGCTCGGCGTCGTGGCGGGTCTGTGCAATTTCATACCCTATATCGGCGCCATTCTCGGTGCCGTGCCTGCTGTCCTGCTGGGACTGTCGCTCGGCACGCATGAGGGCCTGTTCGTCGCCATTCTCTACTGCGTGATACAGTTTTTCGAAGGCAATGTCCTTGCCCCGCTGATCCAGCGCCGCGCCGTGCATATGCCTCCCGCAATGGCGATCCTGTCGCAGACGGTTTTCGGCTCCATCCTCGGCGCTCCCGGCCTGATTCTCGCCTCCCCCATCACCGCCGCCCTTCTGGCGATGGGCGACAAAGCCACGGCCCCGCTGGAGGACGAAAACCAGACCCGTCGTGACGTCGGCGAAGTCACGGAAGAAGAAGAGAAACAGCAGAAATAAGCCTCGCCCTTTCCGCGACAGCACAAAAAAGACCGGCACTCCCGAAGGAGGCCGGTCTTTTTTGTGCTCTCAACACGCTCCAGAAAGTCCTTACTTTCCGGGCTGCGCTCCAGCAGGCTGCAAGGCCATGAGCTGTGCATCAGGAAAGGCGTTCATCCGGTACGGGCCATTTTTCGCAAGCTGGATCCCAACAATGTCGTCCTGCTTTTTGTATTTCCAGATGGAAATAATAACTGGCTCGCCCTGTGCGCCCGCCATTTCGAGAACGACTTTCGGTGCGAGATCGGTTTTCTCGCCCGACGGCCCCCAGGCCGTTTCATGCGACTGAAGCCACAGATTGACCTTCTGAACCTCATCTGCCGACAGATCGCGACTGATCGGCGCACTCATCTGCCCCGCAGTCACCTGCGGAAATTTCCACGCATGCAGCAATGGCCATGTCACAAACCAGATGATGCCTACGGGAATGAGGACCAGCGCCCCGAAAACCAGAAGAAGTTTCTGCTCGCGTCTCACGCCTGTTCTCCTGCCCACCGATTGAGGGCTGCAATGATGTGATGGACGTCCTCGTCCGTCAGTTCGGGATGGATGGGAAGCGCCAGAACGCGTGCGCCAAGCCCTTCGGCCACTGGCAGCACGGCTCCGTCATGATGCGGCGCATAGGCCGGCTGATGATGCAGCGGTTTTGGATAGTAAACGGCGGTTGGAACGCCTGCATCCTTCAAAAACGTCTGAAGCGAATCCCGCTTTTCCGAATCCGGCAGCAGGATCGTATAGATCGCCCACGCGCTCTCGCTGTCCGGAACGCGTACGGGCGGTACGATCCCTTCAGGCATCCCGGCGTCATAGGCCGTCGCAATTGCATCCCGGCGCTTCAGCTCTGCGTCAAACACATCGAGCTTTGCCAGAAGAACAGCCGCCTGAAGCGTATCCAGACGCCCGTTGATCCCGATCCGCTCGACTTCATAGCGCGTCCGGCCTTCGCCATGCGTGCGAAGGGAATGATACAGCGCCGCCAGATCGTCGTCGTCCGTCAGGATCGCGCCGCCGTCCCCATACCCACCCAGCGGCTTGGACGGGAAGAAAGACAATGTGGTCGCTTTCGCCTCTTGTCCCAGACGACGGCCATGATATGTCGCCCCAAAAGACTGTGCACAATCGGCCACCAGCGTCAGACCTTCCTGCGCCGTCCAGAGCTTCAGTTCGTCCCAAGGCGCGGGTTGGCCGAACAAATCCACACCGATCACAACACGCGGCTCCAGATCTTCGGCCTGACGCACTGCCTCAAGTCGCGCCTTCAGCGATTCAAGACTGATCTGGAAGGTCTGCGGATCGACATCCACGAAAACCGGCGTTCCACCCAGCAACAGGACGACTTCAGCCGTCGCCGTATAGGTGAAGGCTGGCAGGAAAACCGCATCTCCCGGCCCGATCTCCTCGCCCATCAGCACCATCAGCAGCGCATCCGTGCCGGATGAGACGCCGATCGCATGTTTCGCACCGCCGAACTCTGCCAGACGCTGCTCGAGTTCCTGCACTTCCGGGCCAAGCACGAAGCGGCAATGCGCCATGACGGCATCCACGCGCTTCTGGATGCTACCGCCGAGGCGCGCCTGCTGGGCGGGGAGGTCTAGAAAAGCAATCTGCCGTGTCATGGCGCTATCATCTCCGGATCGGGATGGGAGACCGCGACCGGCAATCCGCCGTCACGGTTATGAAGAAATTCAGGGACCAGCCTGTACAGGATCGTCATGATCGCGCCCAGATCGTTTGCGCGGCAGGCCATTTCCAGCTCATCCATCGCAAGTCTCGCAACACTGAAATCAACTGTGCGCGGGGACGCCATCCGCAGACCGGGCGCATCTGTCGGAACCGGGGCCTCGCGTCCGTGGAACAATTCTTCAAACAATTTTTCCCCTGGACGCAGGCCCGTAAAGCGGATCTCGATATCGGTTTCGGGACGCAGTCCGGCCAGCCGGATCATCTGGAACGCCAGATCCATGATCCGCACCGGATCGCCCATATCGAGCACGAAAATCCCGCCCTGCTTGAGGCGCCGGTCCGTGGCATCGTTTTCCGCACGCTCATGCGTTCCGCGTACAGCCGCCTGCAAGACAAGCCCTACAGCCTCAGGCACCGTCATGAAATACCGGGTCATATCCGGATGCGTGATGGTCAGCGGACCGCCATGTTCAAGCTGCCGCCGAAACAGCGGCACGACCGATCCCGTGGACCCCAGCACATTGCCAAAACGCACAGTCACGCACCGCATGCCGCCGTGCCCGGCGCGCGCCCGCATATCGAGCGCCTGCCCGTAGACCTCCGCACAACGCTTACTGGCGCCCATCAAACTGGACGGATTGACCGCCTTGTCGGTGGAGATCATGACCATCGCCTGCGCACCAGCGCGCTCGGCTTCGTCCGCGACAATGCGTGTGCCGATCACATTTGTCAGCACACCCTCGACCGGATTGTCCTCGACGATGGGCACATGCTTGAGAGCCGCCGCATGAAAGACGATCTGCGGTCGATACTCCCCGAAAATCTCCGCCATGCGTCGCCGATCGCGCACGTCCGCCACGATCTGATGGCGTGTCACGTCACCGAAACGCTCGGAAATATCCAGATTGATCTGCCACAGCGCATACTCGCTGCTTTCAATCAGGAGAAGCACAGCGGGCTGGAACGATGCGATCTGCCGCGCGAGTTCGGAGCCGATGCTGCCTCCGGCCCCGGTCACGGCAATGACACGGCCACTGATCAACCGCGCCATACCCTGCGAATCGAGCGCAACCGGTGGACGGTTCAGCAGATCCTCAATCGCGATGGGCCTAAGCTCCACCCGGTCTGCCGGCTGCAAAGCCGTCAAAGACGGCGTGCGCTGAACGTCGATGTCATAGACGCGCGCGGCTTCAAGGATGCGTGCCAAGTCCCGCCCCTTGATGTCTCCTGACGTCAGAACCAGCGCATCCGGCAGCTTTCCCGCAGCAAACAGACGCTCCAGAATGGCAGGCGTTTCGCTGATCGTTCCCAGAATGGGGCAGTCATGAATACGCCGCCCGGCCTGCTGCGAACCGCCGGTCAGAATTCCCGTCACGCTGCGGCTGTTCTCGCTGTCCCGCTCCATCGCCCGGATGAACAGATCCGCCTCATGATCCGCACCCAGCAGCAGAATGCGCTGACTGGCCAGCGCGGTGCTCTTACGACGCGCCGCCAGCCGCCACATCATGCGGACGGAACCGAGAAACACCAGTAGAACCAGCGCATGAATGATTGGGAAGGTCGGCGTCGGCAGCGGATAGCCCGCCACACATAAGAGCCCGGCGAATAACAGCGCGCTCAGAACCGAGGCGCAGGCAATATTGAACAGGTCCGCCACACCCGAGAACCGCCAGTATTGCTGCGGAACGCGGAACGGCAGCCCACCCACCAGAAGCGTGATCCCGCCACCCGCAATAAACCAAAGCGGATGCAACCACCCTCCGGCCGGATCTGCCAGCCAGCGCGCAACAGGTGCGGCAGCCGCAGACACGACTCCGTCAAGCGCGACATTGAGCGCAATGCGCCGCGCGCGCATCGACGTGTGCGAGGCAGAAGGCGGCCTGAAAGACGGCGCCGAAGGGGGCATTGAGGCCGGAGCGGCAGGGCCTGTAGGATTAGCAGATGTCACCCGCCCCTTATAGCGCCAAAAGCCGCTCTCCCATAAAGTCGTTCCATGCCCTTTTCTTTTCAGAACATTAACAACGGCCTTACGCTCCCCTGCGTGGCCGCAGTCGTGCTGTGCAATATCCTGATCCTGCTCATGATCCGGGCCGGTGTTCTGGATCATCCCGTAGAGCGGAGTTCTCATACACGACCAACCCCTAAGGGTGGCGGCATCGGAATCGTGGGAGCCTTCGTTCTATGCCTGATCCCGGCCTTGCGCGCATCCCATGCCCCGGCGTCAATCATTCCGGCTATTACGGGACTGCTGATCGGCATGATCGTGCTGGGCGCTATATCGTGGCTCGACGACATGCGCCCTTTCCCGGCCCGCTACAAACTCGCAGCCCAGTTTCTGGCCGCTATTGCCGCGGCATTCGGAGCGACATACGGCACGAATATTCCATCATGGATGGTAGTGCCTTTCGTTCTCGCTGCGGTGTTCATTACGAATGCTCTGAATTTCATCGACGGGATCAACGGTCTCGCCTCGGGCATCATGGCCATCTCCGCCATCTTTCTGGCGAGCGCAGGCATCATGCCCGTGGCCTTCATACTGCTCGCCATCTGCCTGCTGAGCTTCCTGCCCTATAATTTTCCAAAGGCCCGAATTTTCATGGGCGACGTTGGCAGCCAGCCCATCGGACTCGCCATCGCATGGGGTGGCATGACAGGATTTGGCACGGGTGGCGGCGTCCTCGTGATCGCCCTGCTCTCGGGCGTGTTGTGGGACGTGACCTTTACGCTACTACGTCGCGCCCGCGCTGGAGACAGACTCGCGCAAGCTCATCGTGGCCATCTCTACCAACTGGCCGCCCGTTCAGGGCTGTCGGTACCATTCGTCACTTTTTTATACTGGGGATTTGCCCTCTGGGGCGCTGTGGCTTTCGCCACAGGTCAGATCATCACGACAGTTCTGATGATCGCCCTGCCACAGATTTTGTGGACAGGATATGTCTGCACGCGAGCCAAAGCCCGCGTGCAAGATCGCTGGTAATCAGCAGATCGTTCAGCCGGCGCGGCGGCTGCTCAGGCGCTCGACGGAAGCCGAAGCGCGTTCCGTGCGGGTCGAGCGGGTGCCGGAGGCTTCCGTCATGACGGCGCGCATTTCGCGCAGGAAGGTGGAACCCTTCAGCGTGCGCTGTACGAGAACCGAACGACGGTCCAGCGGATCGACCTTGCGGCGGGCCAGATCCAGTTCACCCAGACGGTCAAGCGCACGGGTGATGGCGGGCTTGGACACCTTGAGCTCAAGGGCCAGACCACGAACCGTGTGGGCGCCGTCCCGCAGATAGCAGGTCAGGAATACGGCAAGCTGGCGTGCCGACAGATCGGGTCCGTCACGACGGACCATGGAAACGATGGTGTCGCACAGAAGATTGAGCATTTGATCATTGGTAGCCTGGGGCATGATCTCTCTCCTAAACAGTTAGCCCCCCTGTTGTCCGATCCCATAACAGAGACCCGCAGCACGGGAACCAACATGAAATTGTCTCTGCCTCTCCTTCCCGGGAGAGGCGTCAGTTACACTCAGATGGTGATTCGAAACGCATACGCAAGCATATGGGTTTCAAAACATTCCAGTAGACGATGACTCTGCATCGAAACGATAAGGGGCATATGCCTCATTGAAACGCGTTTGACACCCTAATCTTTCAAGCCCTCTTCATGCCGTCACACTGTTCCTCGAGTGAAACGCTTCATGGAAGCTCAGGAATTATTATGAATTCGTGACAAAGTCTCCAGAATTGCCCGCAGACCGAGCACTTCTCCGCCCTCCGGCCGGCCCGGACGCCCTCCATCATTCCACGCATAAGTGTCGATATGGGCCCATTTTTGGCCATCCGGAACGAATTTCTGGAGATAAAGCGCCGCTGTAATCGCCCCGGCCATGGGTTTTGACGTCACGTTTCCGAAGTCGGCAACTTTACTATCGAGCCATGCATCATAGCCATGCCAGAGCGGCATTCTCCACATCACATCGGCTGCCTTTTTTCCCGATTCGAGAATGAGTGAGGCCAGTTCATCATCATTACTGAACAGCGCCGGCACATCCGGACCGAGTGCTACACGCGCAGCACCCGTCAGGGTTGCAGCATCGAGAATGACATCCGGACGGTTTTCAGACGCCTCCGTTATGAGATCACACAACACCAGCCGCCCTTCTGCATCCGTATTGCCAATCTCGACCATTTTGCCGCTGCGCGTCTTCAGGACATCCCCCGGCCGCATGGCATGACCGGACACGCTGTTCTCCACGCACCCCAGACGCAGTTCCAGATCCACATCCAGACCCAGATCGATCGCCGCGCAGGTCACCGCAAGCATCAGGGCCGCCCCGCCCATGTCCTTCTTCATCCGCAGCATCCCTGCGGCCCCTTTGAGGTCATAGCCGCCCGTATCGAAGCACACCCCCTTGCCGATCAGCGAAACCTTCGGCGCTCCCTCGCGGGCCTTCCAGCGCGCCACGACCACGACCGGTTTGCGTTCGGACCCTTCACCCACTTCCGCCAGACACGGATACGCACCGCGCAGATCATCCCCTTCGACGAGACTGACGCTCGCCCCCCGATGCACCAACGCCTTGCCTGCCATCTGCGCAAGTTCGCGCGGCCCGAGAAGATTCGCCGGCATGTTGATAAGATCCCGCCCGAACCACACAGCCTTCGACAACGCTACAAGCCGCGTCGCATCGTCGGGAACGACCATCCGCGTCGCGCATGGCTTCACCTCCCCCAGACCGAACCGATATGCCCCCATACAGAACCCGAGCAGCGCACTCTCCAGCGCTCCGGCTTCCAGTCCGTGCAGCACGACCGTCCAGTCACCTTCAGGCAGGGCTGTTCCCAGAACCCCGAAAGCCTCCGGATCATTTGCCCGCGCGGAGGCCACGCACAGGATTGCTGCCCCGACCCCGATCTCACCCGGCAGTAGCGTGAAAGCACCGTCTTTCGCCGAAAATCCCTGTGCTTGCAGAAAGGCAGCATGCTCTCCGAGAAGACCGGAAACCGCAGCACTGCCCTCACAGGCCACCAGATGGACCAGACGCGCCGAAGGCGCTTCGGCAGAGGTCACGAAGGGAAGCTGGGGATGCGAATTCATGAAATTTTCTTCCTCAAAGACCTGCCTCACCCGAGAAAGATCCATCGGGAAGGCTTCAGATGCTTGCTTTTGCTCCGCAGGCACCCGACCATTCAGACATGAAGGGTGCATTCCACGGAACCTCGTCCAGCGACCATACCATGCCAGCCAGCATCCGTGCTGCCCTCGGCCCCACCAATACCGGCAAGACCCATTATGCCTTGACACGCATGATGGCCCATGCGTCCGGCATCATCGGCTTCCCCCTGCGCCTGCTGGCCCGGGAGAATTACGAGCGCCTCGTCAAAATCAAAGGCGAGCGCAGCGTCGCGCTCATCACGGGTGAAGAAAAAATCGTGCCCCCCGGCGCCCGCTGGTTTTCCTGCACTGTCGAAGCCATGCCGCTGGACCGCAAAGCCGAATTCATCGCCATCGACGAGATCCAGCTCGCTTCAGACCCGGATCGCGGCCACGTCTTCACGGACCGCCTGCTCCACGCCCGTGGCACCGTCGAGACGCTGTTCCTCGGCGCCGAGACCATCCGCCCGCTGCTTCAGAGACTCGTTCCGGGTATCGAGATCGACATCCGCACCCGCCTTTCCAGCCTCGCCAGCACCGGACACACGAAACTCTCCCGTCTGCCTCCACGTTCGGCCATCGTCGCCTTCTCCATGAGCGAAGTCTATGCGCTGGCCGAAGTCATCCGCAGACGCCGTGGCGGCTGTGCCGTTATCATGGGCCAACTCAGCCCTCGTACCCGAAACGCTCAGGTCGAGCTCTATCAGAACCGCGACGTGGATTATCTCGTCGCAACCGACGCCATCGGCATGGGCCTGAACATGGACGTCGATCACGTCGCCCTGGCGCAACTCAGCAAATTCGACGGCACAGTTCCTCGCCCGCTGTTCCCGCAGGAAATCGCCCAAATTGCCGGACGCGCCGGTCGCGGCATGAAAGACGGCACCTTCGGCACCACGGCCGACTGTCCGCCCATGTCCAGCGCCCTCGTCGAAGCTGTCGAGCAGCACCGCTTCGACCCGATCCAGCGCCTCTACTGGCGCAACCACGAACTCGATTTCACCAACCCGGCCAATCTGCTCAAAAGCTTGACCCGCCCGCCACCGCTGCGTGGCCTGACCGCAGGGCGCGTGGCCTCGGACGTCACCACCCTCGAATCCCTGATGCTCGACCCGGATGTCCGCGAGATCGCGAGAGGCAAACGCGCCACGACCCTGCTTTGGGACGTCTGCCAGATCCCTGATTTCCGCAAACTCGGCGATGACAGCCATACCCGGCTCTGCGCGCGCCTCTACAGCCATCTAATTAAGGACGGGTCCATTCCCGCCAACTGGATGGAAGGCCATATCCGTGGTCTGGCCAAAACCGAAGGCGATATCGACACCCTCATGCACCGCCTCACCGGTGTGCGCGTGTGTTCCTATGTCGCCGCCCGCACCGAATGGAGCCGCCATTCCGCCATATGGCAGGAGCGTGCCCGCGAAGTGGAAGACCAGCTTTCCGACGCCCTGCACGAGCGCCTCACAGCCCGCTTCGTGGACCGCCGCGCCACAACGCTTCTGCGCCGTCTGGACAGCGATGGCGACCGCACACTCTTGTCCGCCGTCAAACCCGATGGCGACGTTCTGGTAGAAGGGCACAGTATCGGACGCATCCGTGGCTTCACACTGGAAACCGACGTCGCCTCCGGCCCCGAACGCCAGATGATCCTGCGTGCCGGGCGCAAAGCCCTCATCCACGAAATCCCCCGCCGCATCCGTCTCCTACAGGACGCGCCCGACACCGCCCTTAAACTGGACGCTACCACCGGACATCTTTTCTGGGACGAAACCCCTCTGGGTCGCCTCACCGCAGGCACAGCTCTGCTGCGCCCGGCCATCCAGCTTTTTCCAGCCGAGTTCACTGATACGGTTCAGAAAACCCATGTCGAAACCCGTCTGCTGACATTTGTGGCCAACCTCATTCGAACGGATCTGAAAGCCCTTTATCGCGCCCACGCACTTGCCGAACACGAACCGGGACTGCGCGCCATTCTGCACCGTCTCATGGAAGACGGCGGCATTACCGAAACCCTGCCAGAAGATCAGGCGCTTCCTCCCGCTTTGCGCAACACACTACGGAAGCACGGAGTCGAAGTCGGACGTTTCTCGATCTTCTGCCCGGCCCTGTTCCGAAAACGCCCTCTGGATCTTCTAGGACTGCTCCACGCCCTGCATCGCCAGACGCCTCACCGTCCGACAGCGCCCGGTCGCGTCTCCCTTCCATGGCACGAGATCAGCGGGCAATTCGGCTGGATCCGTGCCGGAGAGACGGGCCTGCGCCTCGACATCGCAGAACGCTGCATCGCGGAGTTGCACCAACTCACCCGCCGCCGCGACCACACAGCACCGCCCGATCTGGCCTCCAGACTGGGCATAAAATCCGACAGCCTTCCCTCCGTCCTGAAAGGTCTGGGCATCGCGCATCAACCCGCAGAGGCTCAGTCCTCCACCCATGCCGGTCCACCACGCCCGCTCATGATCCTGAATGATCGCAAAACCCGAGCCTCCCGTCGCCCCAGAGCCGCTCAACACGGATCTGCCTCCAGGCGCCCCTCGCCTCCACGAACTGACAGCCCTTTCGCGGCCCTCGCCATCCTGAGTGAAAAAGTCCGCCCATGAGCGAAGCATATCAGCGACTGGACCAGTGGCTCTATTACGCACGCATCGCCAAGACACGTCCGCTTTGTGCGGCTATCGTCGGGAAAGGTCGCATCCGCATCAACCGGCAGCCCACAAGCAAGCCCCATGCCAAGCTTCACATCGGCGACATATTGACTTTTCCCGCAGTTTCTGGCGGAGAAGTGCGCGTGTGGCGCGTTTTGGATCTTGGTGAACGCCGCGGTCCGGCAAAAGAAGCCGCACTTCTTTACGAAGTCATCACAGAAGACGGCTGAGGATGCTTGCGTCTGACGCCAAACCTTCGCATATCATCCCGCTCGGATGAAACCGGCCGGATGCCGGACCAGCAAGACGATCGGAGACGTCAATGACCTATGTGGTCACAGAAAACTGCATTCGCTGCAAGTTCACGGATTGCGTGGAAGTCTGCCCCGTAGACTGCTTCTACGCAGGTGAAAACTTCCTTGTCATCAATCCGGACGAATGCATCGACTGCGGCGTATGTGAGCCGGAATGCCCGGCCGAAGCCATCTTCCCCGACAGCGACAACCGCGCCGCACCGTGGATCGAAGTCAATGCGAAATACTCGGCACAGTGGCCGAATATGACCCGCAAGATCGATGCCATGCCAGACGCGGAAGAATGGAAAGACAAGCCGGGCAAAGCCGCCATGTTGTCCGAAGCACCGCATCAGGGCTGATTTTCTCCGATATACCGAAGTTATCCTCACCCGGTCTCTCATGAGATCGGGTTTTTTTGTGCCACCTGCTCTGACTGGCATCCCGATCCCCACCAAGGCGTATGGCATAAAAAAAGGGCTGGTAGGATTTCTCCCACCAGCCCTTCCCACAGGTTTCGAGAGAAACCTTAGCGGGACATCATGTTGATCGCAGTGTCATGCATGATGAAGATCGTGCCGCCGATGATGACGATCACCGATGCCGCAGCAAAGATGAAGCACATCAGGTTCCAGCTCTGCTCGCTGCTGGTGTTCAGGTGGAGGAAGAACACCAGGTGAACGACGATCTGCACGACGGCAAGAAACGTCAGCGCTGCAAGCGTCATGGACGGAGGCAAAACGTGGGCCATAACAGCGGCAAAGGATGCCACCGTCAGGATCACGGCCAGAACAAAGCCGATCAGATAAGCCGAATAGGAGCCGTGGCTACTATCGTGGGCTGTATGTGCCTGAGCCATTACATCACTCCTGCGAGATAGACGAACGAAAAGACACAGATCCAGACGATGTCGAGAAAGTGCCAGAACAGGCTGAGGCAAGCCAGCTTGTTCATCATACGCTCGGACAGATCCTGCGGACCCATCATCTGAACCATCAGGACGACCATCCAGATCAGGCCACAGGTGACGTGCAGACCATGCGTTCCAACCAGCGTGAAGAACGCGGAGAGGAATGCAGAACGGTCAGGGCCATTACCTTCTGCAATCATGGAGGTGAACTCGTTCACCTCCAGACCGACGAAGGACGCGCCAAGAACGAACGTGACGGCAAGCCAGACCAGAACCATCGTCTTGTTCTTCGCCAGCGCATTCAGCGAGGCGAAGCCGTACGTGATGGACGAGAACAGCAGGATAGCCGTTTCGATCCCCACGTTCGTCAGGTCGAACAGTTCCTTGCCCGACGGGCCACCGGCATACTGGTTCCGGAGGACCGCAAAGGCAGCGAAGATCGACCCGAACAGGACACAGTCCGTCATCAGGTAGAGCCAGAAGCCGAACACGTTGGGGGTTTCGTGATGATGTTCCCCGCCGTGATCGTCGGCGTGTGCCAGAGGCGACATTGTTGCTTCGTGAGCCATAAGTCTTATGCCCCCCCTCTTACTCTGCTGCCTGCGCCGCAGCGATACGACGAGAATAGACTTCCTCGTTGTGCTCGATTTCGCTCACCGGGACGTAGTAGTCGACGTCGCGGTTTGCACTGCGCAGGATCATGGTTGCAACGATACCGATCAGGCCGATGGCAGCGAGCCACCAGATGTACCAGACCGAAGCGAAACCGAGAATGAAGCTGAACAGACCGATGAAAACACCAGCAGATGTGTTCTTCGGCATGTGGATCGGAGCCAGCGGCTTGCCGTGAGCCTTCAGGCCCAGCTGCTTCTCGGTATGGAACGTGTCGAGACCATGAATGTCAGGAATGACCGCGAAGTTATAAGCCGGCGGCGGAGAGGAAATGGACCACTCCAGCGTACGGCCGTTCCACGGATCACCCGTCAGATCGAGGTTCTCGGGCAGGTTACGGTCACGGATGGACACATAAAGCTGCGTCAGCTGGCAGACGATACCGCAGGCGATAACGATTGCACCGGCTTCAGCAACCAGCATCCACGGATACCAGTCGGGGTTGTCGTAATGGTTCATACGACGCGTCATGCCCTCGAGACCGAGGATGTAGAGCGGAACGAAGGCCAGATAGAAGCCGACGAACCAGCACCAGAACGCGCGCTTGCCCCAGGCTTCGTTCAGCTTGAAGCCAAAAGCCTTCGGGAACCAGAAACCCATGCCCGCGATGTAACCGAAATACACGCCGCCGATGATGACGTTGTGGAAGTGGGCAATCAGGAACAGGGAGTTGTGCAGGATCCAGTCAGCAGCCGGCATGGCCATCATGACACCGGTCATACCACCGATGGAGAAGGTGATCATGAAGCCCAGCGTCCAGTACATCGGAGCCGTGAATTCCACGCGGCCCTTATACATGGTGAACAGCCAGTTGAAGATCTTCACACCCGTCGGGACGGCGATGATCATCGTCATGATACCGAAGAAGGTATTGACGTTGGCACCGGCACCCATGGTGAAGAAGTGATGCACCCACACGACGAAGGAGAGCACCATGATGGAGCACGTGGCGTACACCATCGTCTTGTAACCGAAGAGCGGCTTCTGGGAGAATGTTGCTGTGACTTCGGAGAACACACCGAACGCCGGGATGACGAGGATGTAAACTTCCGGATGGCCCCAGGTCCAGATCATGCTGAGGTAAAGCATGACGTTGCCGCCGGCATCATTCGTGAAGAAGTGCATGCCGAGGTAACGGTCAAGGCTGAGCAGAGCCAGCGTAACCGTCAGAACCGGGAAGGACACCATGATCAGCACGGTCGTGCAGAATGCAGTCCAGGTGAACACCGGCATCTGCATCCAGCCCATGCCAGGAGCACGCATTTTGACGATGGTCGTGAAGAAGTTCACGCCTGTCAGCAGCGTTCCAACACCGGAGATCTGAACGGCCCAGATGTAGTAGTCAACGCCGACACCCGGGCTGAACTGCATCTCGGACAGAGGCGGGTAAACCAGCCAGCCGCACTGGGCAAACTCACCGATGAACAGCGAGATGTTGATCAGCAGGGCTCCGACCAGCGTCATGTAGAAGCTGAGCGAGTTCAGGAACGGGAACGCAACGTCACGCGCACCGATCTGAAGGGGAACCACCAGGTTCATCAGGCCCGTCATGAACGCCATCGCCATGAAGAAAATCATGATGGTGCCGTGAGCGGAGAAGACCTGATCGTAGTGATGTGGCGGCAGATAACCGGGGTTACCATTATAGGCCAGCGCAAGCTGGGTCCGCATCATGATGGCATCCGCGAAACCGCGGAACAGCATGACGATCGCCAGAATGATATACATCACTGCAAGACGCTTGTGGTCGACAGTCGTCAACCAGTCACGCCAGAGATAGCCCCATTTGCCATAATAGGTGACAGCACCCAGTACGGCGAGACCGATAACAGCAACACCAAGGAATGTACCGACAAGAATCGGCACATCCAACGGTATGGCTGAAAAGGAGAGTTTTCCGAGCATCTGTCGGTTATTCCTTCATGCCAGTGTCGGACGGTGCAGCGTTGAGAACGGACTGCATGTGCATGACCTTGCCCGTCGTCTTGTCCACCACCATGCCATTATTATACTTGGCTACGATGCCGTCGAAGAGTTCCGGCTGGACATGCGCGAAATACTGTACCGGTGCAGCTTCCTGCGGCGCAGCATATTTCGGGTATGTCGTGTCGTCGAGATTTTCGCTTCCGCTCTTCACTTTCTCAACCCAGTCGTTGAACTGAGAAGGGTCCATGGCGAGTGTGCGGAACTTCATATCCGAGAAACCGCGACCGCTGAACTGCGACGCTTCACCAAGGTAGTCCCCAGGTGAGCTTGCAATCAGATGCAGCTGCGTCTGCTGACCCGGCATGGCGTAGATCATCGAGCCCAGACGGGGGATGAAGAACGACGTCATGACGGAATCAGAGGTGATCTGGAAGTCCAGTGGCGTGTTCGTCGGCACATCCAGCTGGTTGATCGTTGCGATCCCCAGATCCGGATAAATGAACAGCCACTTCCAGTCGAGGGAAACCACCTGAACATTCAGCGGCTTGACATTGTCATCCGTCTGAAGCGGGCGGTAGGGGTCATAGGCATGCGTACTCCACCAGCTGATAGCGCCGAGGAAGGCGATCAGAATGGCGGGAACACCCCAGATGACATATTCAATTGCGGTCGAATGATCCCAGGTCGGGAGGTATTCGGCCTCTTTGTTGGAAGCACGATACTTCCACGCAAAATAAAGCGTCGCGACGCAGGTTGGAACAACAACGAGCATCATGATGACGAATTCCGCCACCATGACATCGCGGTTCATTACTGCGACCGGGCCGCGCGGCTGAAGCAGATCAACCGTACAACCCGATAGCATCAGCGCCGGCAACGCTGGGAGATATCGCCAGAGTTTTTTCATCGGTCCTGCTTTCATCATCCGTTCCGGCTTGCAGTAGTCGCCGGGAAACGGTTTGACACGATAAGGTCCGCATCAGTGCCGCCGAACGCTGCCATAGTCTGCTACCTTTCTCGTTCGTATCCTGACGTCAGGAACCGGATCAAAGATCCGATCCTGAAGTTCATTCAGCATGGGACACGGCTGTCCCGGTTCCTCAGGTTTTTTCTGCCTGAATCGCCTCAAAGACAAGGCTTATCACGGATTTCGTGAGCCTATCCCCAGCATGGACCTCAGGATGAAATGGCTGTTTTTCGCCACATTTGATCTAATTATGACTTTCATTAAATATGAACATTACAGATTTTTAATGTAAACCTCTTTAGAATTCGCGGAAATAATTCAAGACTTTATTGGTCCAAAAAGCAGAAAGGGGCGGCATCAACTGCCGCC
Organism: Gluconobacter sp. Dm-73; assembly: GCF_018256215.1. Lineage (NCBI taxonomy): Bacteria > Pseudomonadati > Pseudomonadota > Alphaproteobacteria > Acetobacterales > Acetobacteraceae > Gluconobacter > Gluconobacter sp. Dm-73. Next base: position 325,160 of record NZ_JAERLW010000006.1, read on the forward strand.
CCTTTCCCGATATCCAGTATCGTCCAGACAATACTGTCAGTCGCTGTTACCTGAACGCACGCCCATGAACTGGATGAGAAACTGGAACAGGTTCACGAAATTGAGATACATCGTCAGAGCATCATAGACACTCAGCTTCGCTACTTCTTCCGGACCAGCATAAGCCATGTATTGCTGATATGTGATCTTGATCCGCTGCGTGTCATAGGCTGCAAGCACGGTGAAAAGACCCACGCCTATTACAGAAACAAGCATGGCCAGCGGAGAACTGTGCAGGAAAATGTTCACCACCGAAGCCAGAACGATACCGATCAGGCCCATGAACAGGAACGAACCGAGTCGAGCGAGATTGGCACCGGTCGTGTATCCCCACAGCGACATTCCGGCGAATGTAATGGCCGTCACGAAGAACGTCCGGGCTACGGAAACGCCCGTATAGCTCAACAGAATGCTGGCCATGCTGGCGCCCATCGCGGCGCTGAACAGCAGGAAAATCCCCTGCACAGCAGGACGGGAGAGACGGTTAACGCCGAAAGACAGAACCATCACGAACACGAGCGGTGCGAAAATACTGATACCACCCAGAAGGGTCGGTCGCAGGACGATTGCACCATTCGGCATTTCAGCCAGATGGAAGAACAGAGCGCGCAGGGATGTCTGTGCGACGCCGTAGGCGACCACTCCCGTGATCACCAGACCAAGCGCCATCCAGTTGAAGACCCGGCACATATAAGCGCGAAGTCCGGCGTCAAGACTGCCGGCTCCGGCCTGCACACCGGCTCTGCTGAAGTTGGAATTAAAAGCCATGACACCTTTTCCAATGAGATGCCCTTTTAAAAAGGGCGCTTGACGAACCAGGGAGGGCCGTCCGTACACTCCACCTGAATGTGGGAGTTTTGCCGGAGGGGTCAAGAATACTCCGCCGTCCCTTACTTATTTTTCATGGGAAACGCGCCTCTTGAGACTTTTTGTCGCACTCGACCTTCCTGTCGACATCCGAGAAACGCTGGCGCTGATGCGCGGTTCCATGCCCGGCGTGCAATGGGTTCCTGCCCAAAACCACCACATCACGCTTCGCTTCATCGGGGAAATCACGGACAGACACAGAATGGAGGAAATTGACCTTGCCCTCTCCCGTCTGGCCTGGAAGCCCTTTGATCTGTCGCTCGCACAGGCCGATATCCGCGAGGGCCTCAATGCCGACAGCCTTCTGATCGGGGTTGAGCGAACGCCACAACTTGAAGCGCTCCAGTCTCAGGTCGAAAGTGTCCTTCGCCGTGCCGGATGTCCTCCCGCGAAGCGACGCTTCCAGCCAGCCGTCACGCTGGGGCATTTCTCCTCCAGCCAGCGGGCGGATGCCATTCAGTGGGTCCAGAGACACAATCTCTTTCGCAGCAAACCGATGTCTGTAGAGCACGTTACGCTTTTCGAAAGTCTGCGCAGCCTTGGAGAGCATGTCTATGTTCCCAGAGCCGAATATGCGTGGCAGCCAGAGATGCCGCTGACTCCTGAGGAAGAATGACCCGATCCATCCCCTCCCCTGAGGAGCGTCTTGACGCCCTCCTCAGGGAAGTCCGCGCCTGCCGCGTCTGTGAGAAACACCTGCCTTTGGGGGCTCGCCCTCTGGTCCACGCCTCCGCGACTTCCAGAATTCTGATTGCAAGTCAGGCACCGGGCACCAAGGCCCATATTGCAGGAAAATCGTTTTTCGACCCGTCCGGCAATCGGCTCCGAAGCTGGCTCGATATCCCGGAAGACATTTTTTACGACACCCGGCATGTCGCTATTCTGCCAATGGGCTTGTGCTATCCCGGACGTATGCCTCAGGGCGGCGACAAACCGCCGCGCCCTGAATGCGCCCCTCTATGGCGGCAACGTATCCTGTCGCTCCTGCCTGATATCCGCCTGACACTTCTCGTGGGCATCTATTCCCAGAACCACGTTCTGGGGCGTGGTTCAGTCACGGAGCGAGTCAGGAACTTCAGGGATTACCTGCCTGAGTATTTTCCCTTGCCCCATCCGTCATGGCGGACCGGGGTTTGGGAAAAGAAAGCGCCATGGTTTCAGGAAGAGGTCATCCCTGCCCTGCGAGCGCGCGTTCATGCGCTGCTTGCCGAGCGCTGATTTTCAGGCGGCTTTAGCCTGCCTGAAAGCCTCGACCAGAAACCCCTCGACGCCGGAGGAGAGAATCTGAATCCCGATCGCCAGCAGGATCAGGGCGGCAAGACGGCTGACAATCCGCGCACCGGTCACACCCAGCATCGCCACGACACGCTCGGCATAGGCGTAAACGATGGCCACAACGACGGCCATGGTCGTCGCCGCAGCGGAAACGCCCAGATAGTAATCTGCTGTTGGCATATGGGGGGGCGTGGACGAACTCAGGGCGATGGCGACGGAAATACTTCCCGGCCCCACCGTGAACGGCATTGCCAGTGGAAAGAACGCCCGCTCCCGCAGATCTGGTGTGGTTACTGTGCGGCCACCCTGAAGCGCCTGCTTTTCCTTGCGCGCCTCGGACGTTTCGGGCTGCAACAACATCACCCATGCCCGGGAAGCCACGACAAGACCGCCAGTAATCCGCAGGGCATTAATGGAAATACCGAAAAAACCGAGAATCCAGCTTCCAAACCAGATGGACACTAGCATGATGCCCAGCGAATTCAACGCCACCTGACGCGCGAGTTCCACAACTTCGCGGCGCTCGCGCCCCTCCGTTGCCTGCGCGAAAATCAACGAGGCCCCGAGCGGATTAATGATCGAAAACAGTGCGGGAAAGGCAATCAGCCAGCTGCTGAGCGTATTCCCCAGCCCGGGCGCCAGACTCATGAGCCTGTTGCAGCCTGTGGCTGGCGCTTGCGTGCCAAACGTTCCTCACCCTTCAGAAAAGCCCGCAGCATCCGATAGTCCTCGGAAAAACAGCATACCGTCCCGGCTGTCCTGTCTGGACAGACCGTCAGTCCCAGATCGTTATAAACGGCCATCAGGGACTGGCCAACCTGTATGAAAGCGAGCTTGCAGCCTTCCTGCAACGCCAGATCCCGCAACCGCCAGATGGCAGCCACACAGTTCCGTTCGGAGCCCGCGGGATCGCCCAGCCCGATAATGAACTGCCCCGTCCGCAGGAACGGGATGGCCGCACGCCCAGCTTCATCCAACAGCAACCCTGTCGGACGGCGTGCGCCCAGTTGAGGGAGCGCATGGGCCAGGCTGTGGTAGCGGCAGGCGTTTTCGGCCGTCCAGGCTTCGAAGCGGATCCGCGTCCGGCGCATTCCGCGCCACAGAACGTAGAATCCGCACAATGCCGAAAAACCCAGAAACCAGCGCCCGACAGCCGTGTGGGCATCATAGATCATGGAGCGCCACCAGATCGGCCCCAGATGCCGCTGCACCGCAACCCAGCCCACCCCCATGAGCCCCAGTCCCCACAGCGAGAGTGGCGCAAGCGTGGCTGGCGTCAGAGGGGCGGTCAAAAGATGTGCCCGGCGATAATAGCAGTTCCGAAACGGCAACAGCAGCAGCATCACGAGCGCTATGACAACCGGTCCTTCCCACGGTGCATGACGCAGGATCAGCAGCAGAACCGCCGCCCCCAGCATCCCGAGGGAAAATTTCCAGGCCAATGCCACGCGCTGTGACAGCCCCCAGGAAAGCGCCGCAAGCCCGACACCAACCACCGTCAGCAGAAGATCCGCAATCTGAGACACCGCCGCCCAAAAGGAGGTCTGCACAGGCGGCAGGTCTGCCACCAACGCATAGAGCAGCAACAGAAGTCCGACGACAGCCTGCACACTCGTCGCCACCGCCACGGAAAAATCCGCTTCCGATTCACGAATGACCTGACTGGGCCTGACCCTGCGCGAGGTCTGCCCCGCCGAGACCAGAGCCTGTTCGCCACGCAGGAACAGCTCATGCCCCGCGAACATCAGGCCTGCAATCAGAAGAGGGATGATGTAATAGAAAAGCCGGAATACGAGGATCGCGCCCATGATCTGCGACGTTGGCAGATAAGCCTGCAACGCCAGCAGCATGGCACCATCGAAAACGCCTAAGCCTCCCGGAACGCTCGCCATCAGCCCGGCCGTATAAGAGGCCAGATAGATCGCCAGAAAGGTCCCGAACCCGAAATGGGCTTCCGGCGGTAGAGGCGGCAGCACGCAATACGCAATGAGCGCCGTTGCCGCCATGTCCGCCGCACTGACGGCGATCTGTGCAATCGCAATTCCCGGCCCCGGAAGTTCAATCTCATACTTCCAGACACGCACATGCTTGCGGACGCGCGAGACCAACACATAGGCCAGCAACACAGCCCACAAGCCGAGGCCAACAAATCTCAGCAGAAACGTCGGCAGATGCATCAGAACCGGCACCGCGTGCGGTTCGATAATCAGAATTCCACCGATCAGCGCCATCGTACCGAGCAGATAGGTCGCGGAGCAGAAAGCAATGATCTGCGCAATTGCACCCGGCGCCACACCCCAACTCCGGTACAGCCGGAACCGCACCGCTGCCCCTGAAATCGCCGCACAGCCCAGATTGTGGGACAGCACATAGGAGCAGAACGCCGCAAAAGCGGAGCGCTGATACGACACGTCCGCCCGGACATGCAGACACGCGAGCCTGTCGTAGAACGACAGGATAAAATACGACAAAACCGTCGCCGCCCCGCCGGCCATCAGCGCAGAGTTCGGGATGGCGCTCAGGCTCGTGGTAATGTCATGCAGCGAAAGATGTCGCAGTTCGCGCCAGATAACGACCACAGCCGCCACCAGCAGAACCAGCCCCACAAGAGCGGGCGCGCGCGACAGGAGAACCTGCCAGCGTCGCTTCGACGGACTGGCCTCCTCACACCCGCAATCCACGGGATCCGCCTCCACCAATGCACAGATCTCGCCCTTCACAGACGAAGCCTGAACATCGGGCGACCGGAACTCCGGTCTTTTATCTTTGGGCGCGCCCACGGCTCAGCCCTGTACAGGCTCTTCAACAGGCCGCGCGAGAGCTTCCCGGATCAGGCCAACCGTCTCCGGCAGCCCGAACAGGGACGCAAAAATCCCGAAACGCGGCCCTTCGGTCTGCCCCAGCAGAACCTCATACAGGCACCCGAACCACGACCGCAGTTCAGACTTCTCGAAATACCGTTTGCCGACTTCGAACACGACATCCTGCACGTCGCCCGGCGGCGTTTCCGGCGCGAGCTTTGCCAGTTCGTCCGCAAGATCGACCAAGCCCTTGCGCTCGGTTTCGGTCGGCGCACGATAGGTCTTGTTCGGGTAGACCTGTTCCTGAAAATACGTCAGCGCACAGCGTACGAGACGGTCCACATACGGATGCGTCTCGGGCGACAGTGTCGGATCGTAGCGACGCAGGAACTTCCACAACGTCTCCGGCTTGTCGGCATTGGCCACGTTCGCAAGGTTCAGCAACGCCGTATACGAGACCGGGCTGGTGTCTTCCGGGCGAATTGTTCCGCCATGAATGAACCACACCGGATTAGCCATCAGTTCCGGCCCTTCCTGCGTTTCGGCCTTCTGCACGAGCGTCAGGTAATCATCCGTCGCACGCGGAATGACATCGAAAAACAAACGCTTGGCCCGCGTCGGCTGCTGGAACATATACTGCCCCAGACTTTCCGGCGTGCCATAGCGCAGCCATTCCTCGACCGACAGGCCATTGCCCTTGGACTTGCTGATCTTCTGCCCCTGCGCATCAAGGAACAGTTCGTAGGTCAGACCCGCAGGCGGTTCCTTGCCCAGAATACGGCAGATCTTCGAGGACAGCTTCACACTGTCGATCAGATCCTTGCCGGACATTTCATAATCCACGCCCAGTGCATACCAGCGCATGGCCCAGTCGGCCTTCCACTGCATCTTGGCATGACCACCCAGAACGGATGTCTCGAACGTCTTGCCGGATTCGTCCTTCCAGACAACGATCCCGGCATCCGGATCAACTTTGATGATCGGCACCTGCATGACCTGCCCGGTCTCAGGATGGATCGGCAGAACCGGGGAGTAGGTCGCCCGACGCTCCGTACCAAGCGTCGGAATAATGGTCGCGACGACTTCGTCATGGACTTCAAGCATCCGGCGTAGCGCCGCATCGAATGTGCCGTTGGTGTAATACTGTGTGGCGGAGGCGAACTCGTATTCAAAACCGAAACTGTCGAGGAACTGGCGCAGACGCGCATTATTATGCGCGGCAAAGCTCTCATACTCGCCAAACGGATCGGGCACCCGCGTCAGCGGCAGGCCGATATGCTTTGCCAGAAGTTCCTGCTGCGGCACATTGGTTGGCACCTTGCGCAGCGCATCCATGTCGTCAGAAAACGCGAGCAGGCGGGTCGGACGGCCGGTCAGCGCCTCATAGGCCTGACGCACCCAGGTCGTCCGTGCCACTTCGCCGAACGTACCGATATGCGGCAAGCCCGACGGACCATAGCCCGTTTCCAGAAGAGCGGGAGCCTGTTCCGAAGCATCTGATGCGCGCGCGTCCATGCGCGCGGTGATTTTTCGCGCCTCTTCAAACGGCCATGCTTTCGGAAGCGGCGCGTCAGGAGAGAGGGACGGGGCGATAGGTGTCTTGGATTTCTGCATGATTACAGGAAAAAGTAGGGAGACACATCTTCCCGGTCAAGCAATACGACACATTCCCGTTTCACTCTGACCAATCCTTCACATTACGAAATATTTCAGTAACTTTTTTGCTCGACCCAACCCCTTGCAGACAGCCAGCTTTCACGTTCCGTTCGCAAAACCCGCAAAACATCCTCGCCGGAATTTTTCCTTCCCGCTACACTGGCCACAATGCCCCGCGCCCCCACCTTCCTGTCGCCATTCGACGCTCCGGCCCTCGTCGCCCGTCGTGGCCTGTCCTCCCTCCTGACCCCGGATGGCGAACTGCTGGATCTGACAGCGGAAGACGCGCGCGATCGCCTGACACAACTTCCGCCGCCCCTTCTGGTCCACGGCCCCGCCGCCCTGCGCGCCCTAGACCTCACTCCGCTATCCCAGCCTGTGCCGTGGTTTGACCTGCTGGACCTGTTCC